>JAGZDD010000029.1 GCA_018369015.1 Clostridiales bacterium
CCAGTTCCATAAATGACAGTACGGTACGCCCATAACCATTGCGGCACCATAGCTGCTGTGTTCCTATTTTATATGGCGCTGTACATGCCGGAAGCTTTGTATGGATTTCACAAAGAGTTTCTTCCTGGGAAGAGATAAATACTTCGACAAGTGCGGTTAATTTTTCCAAATCCGGCGTAATCTTTACTCTATGCAAATAAATATCAGCAGCATATTCAATCCACACAGACTGCCATATCCCACTCACAGGCGTATACCAGCAGGCAAAACCTTCACCAGTCCATGTCTGTTTTCCCCGCGGCTGGCAGGCATCGGGATAATCTTTTGCACGCACAACAATTGTATTATTTCCATTAACTGCTATGTCTGTAATGTCCATTGCAAATGGACTGTACCCACCTTCATGGCTTCCTGCAAATTTTCCATTAACCCATATCCATGCCTTATAATCGACAGCTCCAAATTTCAGCAAAATCCTTTTATTATTTTTTCTCTCCAGCAGCACCGTTTTGCGGTACCACACTACTGGACAATCCTCTTTCACCTCAATACCGCTAAGCCGGGATTGGTAACAAAAGGGAACCTGAATTGTCTGATCGTATTTCCCAGTCAGTCCGTCTTCCATACTGCGTTTCCCTTCCCAGTCAAAAGAAAATTCCCACGGGCCATTGAGGCATTGCCAGTCCGTTCTTTTAAAATCTGGCCTTGGAAACTCCGTTCTTCTAATCATTTTATTCTCCTCCTTTATCAAAATTAAAAAAGGCTGCCCTAATCCCCAAAACCGTGATGCAAAATCCCTTTTGCATCTATTTTACTGTTTCAGGTTTTATCGGGCAACCCTATGTTTATTTTTGCAGGCAGCGCGTCAAAAGTCAGCCTCTTGACCTACCCTTTTACAGCTCCGACCATCATTCCTTTAATCAGATTTTTCTGGAATACAAGATAAATAATGATAACCGGCAGCGAAATAATATTCGATGCAGCCGCAATCAGCGGTGTATTTTGAGTATTCTTTCCTCTAAAGAAATCCAGGCCTAAAGGCAACGTCCGCATTTCTTCACTGCCTACCATAATATTCGGCAGCATAAACGCGTTCCAGGACCACATAAATATGAAAATCAGCAGGGAAATCAACGCTGGTTTAATAATAGGAACGACAATCTTCCATAACGTTTTCCATTCTGTAGCCCCATCAATCCTTGCCGATTCCAGCAAGGAAGCTGGAATATCCTTAATAAATCCCGACAGCAGGAAGGTTCCAAAGGGAACATTCATCGCGATCGTAGGCAGGATAATCGCCCAATGAGTATCCATCAGATTCATGGACTGCATGTCATAAAACAGAGGAATAACGATAATTTCCAGAGGAATGACAAGACCCATAACTACCAGGGTTTTGTAAATTCCTTTTCCAGGAAAATTTAAACGGGCTAACGCGTAAGAGCCAAGAAGCGAAAGAAGCAGCACTCCTACGACAGAAAATACGGAAATATAAACACTGTTAAAAAAATATGTGGAAAAATGGCCGACTTCCCAGGCATCTAAATAATTTTCCCAATGCAATGTTGTAATGTTCCCGAAAAGGCCCGATTTTACAATTTCCTGGGTGGTTCTTAAGGATGTAATGACAATCAGCACACAAGGAATCAATGTGAGGACGCAAAAGAAGCACAGCGCCAGATAAACAAATGGTTTATAATTTTTCTTTTTTCTCATTTCTTATCGCCGCCTTCCCTTAATCTTAAGAACAACCTCGAAATAATCAGTATAAATATTGTTAAAATAACCGCGATCGTCGCGCCATAGCCAATCCGCCGGTTGACAAAGGCTTCGTTATATAAATAGTAGGATAATACATGAGAACTATATCCCGGCCCACCCTTAGTCATCTGGAATACAATATCAAACACTTTAAATGAGTCAATCAACGCAAACATTAACAGCGTTGTTGTCGTTGTACGCACACATGGAATTGTAATATACCTGAATTTGCGCAAAGGCCCGCAGCCATCCATTGTCGCAGCTTCATATAAATCAGAATCAATACCTTGAATCGCCGCGCTATAGACCACTGTATTAAATCCATACCCCATCCAAACCGCCATAATTAAAAGTGCGATCATTACCGTATCTGGATTTCCCAGCCAGGCCTGGGCATAATCGCCCAGACCTATAGTTTCAAGCATTTTATTGAGGGGACCTAAGACCGGATTGTACATCCACGACCAAATAACTGCTGCCACAACACTGGAAAATACCTGAGGTAAAAATAATATTAACTGAAAAATTTTACTATGTTTAATGCCTGAATTGACAAGCAGTGATGCCTGGATCAATCCAATAAGAATCGGAACAGTACATGCCACAACCATCCATAGCAGATTGTTCAAAACCGACTGCAATACATGCGGATCTGTAAAAAATTCCGCATAATTACTAAATCCCACAAACTTAATGGCTCCAATGCCGTTCCATTCCATAAAGCTTAAGTAAATCGTCTGAATCAGCGGCCACAGTACAAATACTCCAAAAATTACCAATGTTGGAAGTATAAAAATATAGCCCATTGGATTTACTTTCTTTTTCCTTTTATAAGATGCTACTTCCCCATTCAATAAAATCACCTTTTTCTAATGATTAACCTTACCGGTTACTCCACTCTTTATTTAAGCTCTCCCAAAGTTCCTCCGGAGTATAGGCTCCCTGGAAGAATAATTGAGTTTCTTTTACAAGATAATCCAGGTAGCCAGCTTTCGTATTATCAAGATAAAAACCGATCTGGGTATTCTTTGTACTTTCCGCAATCTCCTTGCGTAATTCACTCGTTTCTACGCCGCTGACATCTGTTGTTGTAGCTAATGTAAAGCCCTCCTCATACCAACGTTTGACATAATCATCCTGGTAAAAAACGTCAATAAAGTCTAACGCAGCTTCTTTCTGCGTTGCGTCAAGATTAGCATTTAATGCCCAGGCGCCGTCTGTTGCATTAACAATATAAGGGGCTTCATCTTCGGAAAATCCAGGGAATACACAGGCGCCCACATTAAGGCCAGTTGCCTCATAAAGAGCAATATCCCAGTCGCCTCCAACAACAAAGGCTGTCTGCCCCTGGCTAAATAAGGTAGGGATATCTTCGGCTTTAGTTCCTTCAAAGCCTTCTCTGAAATAACCTTTATCATACCACTCTTTAACTTTTGTATAGGCATCAATAAAGGCATTTTTTACATTATCCGAACACTCTTTGCCATAATACCAGTTATCTACTTCCTCTTTTGGAGCACTATTGAGAACCATAGAGCTTACCATCCATAAAATTTGATGGTAAACATTGCCGGCACACTCGGTTGGAATATATCCGGCGTCTTTTGCTTTAGCCATAATATTTTCTATATCATTAACTGTCTTTGGAATATCGACACCAAGTTCATTAAAAATATCTTTATTATAATATATAACAATCGGTGCCATTAAAAACGCCGTGCTGTAATATTGCCCTGGCGAACGGAGATTATTAAATTCAATCGCCCCGGGCACAGTTTTATCCAGCCAGCCCCTTTCTTTTACATCCTCCGTAATATCCATAAGATAATTGCCTTCCATAAGCATCTGCTGGTTTAAATCATCGACATACACAATATCGTAACCATCGCCGGAGCTGAAAGATAATTGGAATTTCTGCGCAAAATCTGAGGTCGTTTCATTTTTTATTGTTACATTGGGCCATTTTTCATTAAAAATAGCCGTTGCCTCATCAATCAGTTTGCTGCGAGCATCCCCGGTAAGCGATGTCATCATCCTCAGTTCAAAGCTGGCATTATAATCAATCGCTGCGCTGTCAGCAGCCGCATTATCGCCAGCGGCTTCAGAGCCGGAGGAACCAGTCTCCCCAATCTTAGTATCTGCCGGGGCCTTTGTATCTTCCTTTGGAGCCGATGTTCCCAGGCAGCCGCTCATTGTACCCATAACTAAACTCATACAAACGAAAGTACTTATCGCCTTTTTCATGTTTCTTCTCCTCTCTTATAAGAACTGGACTACTTTGTTAAAGTTCCTTTAATATAAGGCTTATTAATTTCCCATAATTCATCGACGATTTTTCTTGCCGCTTCTGTGCTGTTGATCACCGGATCTGCCAGCAATGCCTGGTACGCCATCGCTTTGTCACCGTACATTGCCGCATCCACAGCCATCTGCTGTGCGCCGCACTGCAAGGATAAAAGAGAACGCACACTCTGGCGCATATCGCCGATATGAACCTTGGAAATCTTATCCTTCTCCACAATAATTGGAATTTCCACAGCCACATCGTCAGGAAGATTTTTAATTGCGCCCCCATTATAAACAACTGCGGATGGAATATAAGCCCGTTTCCCCGTGTGCAGCGCTGTAATTACTTCAATCGCTTTTTCCCCGGATTTCACAAGCCAGTCCTTTGGATTCTGAATACCGGAAACGACTTCTTTAATATTCTTTTTCATCTGTACACGGTCTTGTTCATCCTGATCAAAGTCATAGCCTTCCATGCCGGCCTCATAGCCGTAAGGGAGATATTCTCCTAAATGATCGTCCGAGCATGTCGGCCACAGTCCAACCGCACGGAACATTTTTCTTGTAAATGGCTGGAAGGACGGGTCAAAGTCCGCTTCTTTCTTAACAAGCTCGGGATATAAATCCTCTCCGGTTTCTTTATCGCGGATTGACAAAAGCCACTGAAAATGATTCATACCTGCGGCCGTAACCTCTACCGTGTCCTTATCTCTTCCAAGAATATGGCTGACGTCATGCTGTGCCATAAAAATGCCGTGGCAAAGTCCAATACACTTTACATTGGTATATTTATTTACAGCTAAAACAATACGGCTTTCCGGATTCGCGAAGTTTAAAAACCATGCGTTTGGACAAAGCTCTTCGATGTCCTTGCAAATATCCATAATTAAAGGGATTGTACGCATACCGAAAAATAATGCGCCTGGGCCTCCATTTTCTCCAAGACAATGTTTAATGCCATACTTTAAAGGAACCTTAAAGTCATGCTTCCAAAGGTCACAACGCTCAATAGCAAGGCTATTAACAATATAGTCTGCTCCCGGCAGGACATCTCTGCGTTCCATTGTCTTTTCGATGTTCAGTTCCATGCCGGATGCTTCATTCATGGTTAACGCCAGCGAATACATTCTCTCAAGATTTTCCTCATCAATGTCAACCAGGGATAATGTTGCCCCCTTAAGCTGTGGAGTTGTAAAAATGTCCTTAAATGTGGGAATACCAAAAGACATACTCCCTGCCCCAATAAATACAATTTTTGGTGTTTTCATTATAAAATACCTCCTATATGTTATTAATTATTTAAGTGCTGTTTTTATCATCGCCAGGTAATTTTCCAAAGGAACGTAGGGCGGAATACTGTTTCCGGAGCCTAACGCGTAACCTCCTGTTTCTGACGTAAGTTCTAACATATTTTGCGCACGTTTCCGAATATCTTCCACCGAGCTAGTTGCAAGAAAATTCAGGTCAATTCCTCCAAGTACAGCAAGTCTTGGGAAAAGCTGACCATAAGCTTTTTCCACCGGAACAATATTATCTTCATAGGAATGTCTTGCGTCATAGCCTATATCATTAATAATATCCTCAATCACATCTTCATATTTCCCACAGGAATGAAGGATTGCCGGACGTCCGCTCTCATGGGCCATGCGTACAATTTCTTTGTGCCATGGGAATAAATATTTGCGGTAAACGTCCACCGGTAAAAGTGTCTGAGTATTAAAACCCCAATCATCTCCCACGACAACACCAGAAGTGCTTTTCTTTCCTAACGCATGACGGTAATCATCAACAATTCTACGGCCTGCCTGTTCAAAAATATCCGACAACAGTGCTTCATCATCATAAAGCATATAACATAAATTTTCATAGCCTACAAGCTTTATAACACTTTCCAGAGGGCCGTCTGCACTCCATACCAAAAGCCCCATAGACTCTGGCTTTTCCTCAGCTAATCGATCGATATGGCTATAATCGTACTCATCTGCTGACGGCCAGTGATAAGTATCAAAAGATTTCCTATCTGTAATAACCGCCCCCTCATTCATGGATACAGATGCCTTATGATCTCTGTTTCCTGCCTTAAACTCAAATTCACTGGGCATTACAAGGGCATAATCATAGCCAAGTGCTTCATATGTTTTTATAATTGCTTTATCTCTGTCAAGCTTTGCAGCACCTTTTAAAGATTTTCCTGTTACAGCCTCTAATACCTCATCACATACAAAAAGCTCAAACAGTACCGGCCGTTCGGGTATCTCTTTATGGAGAACCTTTAAAAGCTGATTAAAGTCCGGCGTTCTTTGTGTCAATTGAATCATTATGAAACCTCCCTGTTTACGCCGGATATGCTCATGTCTTCTCTCCAGGCATATAAATACTGAATAATTTCCTCCAGGCTGGCACTGTGTCCATGAGTCACATAAAACCCGCTGACCGCATTTGCCAGCACCATGGCGCTGCGTATATCCAGGCCAGCCATAAGCCCATAAGACAGTCCTGCATTAAAATTATCTCCGCCTCCGGTAGAAATTAACGGATTTTCTACATATCGGTTCTGCGCAAAACAGCAGTCATGGTCAAAAAATGCATAGGCGCCATGCATTAAGTGAACAACCAGATAATTCACTGGACAGCGTTCAAGCAGACGATACCCGGACATTTCCAGACCATTCTCCCGGGAAATCCCACAGACCTCACACAAAATATCAAATTCATTTTCATTGAGACTTAAAGCAACCTCGCAATAATCGGTAAAAGCCATAATCAGGTCAAGCATTTCCTCAATATCAGCAGTACTGCGCCTTGAACAATCAGAAATATCAATAAACATTTTTTTCTTTGAACTTCTTGGCAGCGCCTCAAAAACATCGGTCAGCAGTCCGCGCCAGATATCTGTGCTTCCTGGAACCTCACTCCAGTTCATCAAAGAAATCATATCGGATTTATAAATCAAATGATAAAGCTGCTCCAGCCCAAGACGTTCAATAAGCATTTTATAATTAATCTCATTGATTCCCTCATTTTCAGATAACATTACCTTCCCGTCTGAAAATTCAAGAGCTGTACAAAAACCCGGATTTGAAATAGTAATTAGCTCCATATGATCATTCACAATTCCAAATATGTCCTTAAACTCCGGGTAGCCAAAGGCTCCGACACATCTTGTAAAAAGCCCGAGATTTGAAATAGCTGAGGCATAAATAGCCGCATTGCCTCCCATTTTTTCAGTGATTTTATGAAGCTCTATGGAGCAGCTTTTGTCCGCCTTTTCTGAAAGATAGCTTCCAAACTCTGCAATAGTGCCAAAAAAATTCATTTCGCCAGAGCCGTCCATATTTTTCACCGGCTTTACCAATGTATCTACAAAGCCGTCAAATCCGACAAATGCCTGAAATACATTCCTCTTCTTTCGTATTTTTTCAAGACATACAAGAACATTTTCTAATACCCTCTCCAAAAGCTCACCTCCCTTCACAATATATTTAATTAAGTTAGTTAATTAAATTATCAAAAAAATTCCTCCTGAGGAACTCTCGCGCGCCGAGTGCAGTCGCTTTAGCGACATATTTATGGTAACAGTTCAGCATAGCTGAACTGTTACTATTTTGCTCTGCGCAAGTGCGCATCAAAAGCGGAGCGGTTTTATTTAATAGGAAACGAAGTTTCCTATTAAATAAAATCATCGTTTGGCCTGCCAAACTGTAAAAAAATATACACTAACGCCTCTGCTGTCATCGAGCATCACTCAATATCCATCGTCAGGATTTCATGCATTTTCTTATCGGTAACAAGCGAAGCAATTCCAATCAGTCCAATATCTTCCGAGGCTTCCATGTGAACCTGAATCCCGGTAATACAATGGTGGTCCAGATAATCATTGACCTTAACAATAAGCTGCTCCCCCAGCGCTTCTACAAGCTTTCCGCCAAGAACAGCCTTCTCACTATCTAAAAACAGCGCAATGTTGTTCACGCACAAGGCCAATGTCGGCGCCACATAATCAATAACCTGGCGGCGGACTTCCTCGGTCAGATTAATTTCAGAATCCGTCAGCAAAATACCAAATTTTTCCTGAATCTTTTTATAGCCGATTCCCACCTCCAGCCAACCGGGATTTTTTCTATCAGAAACAAAGTTTTCCGTAAAAGACATGTAGCCAATTTCACCGCACATATTATGGACGCCGCGGCGAAGCTTCCCTCCAAGTATAACTCCGGCACCGATACCGGTTCCCACGGAAATCAAAACCAAATCATCTTTTGCCCTGCATCCCGACTTTGCAAACTCTCCCAATGCCTGAGAATTTGCGTCGTTCTCTACGATAACTATTGCATGATATTTATTTTCCAGAGCTTCAATAACATCTTTAATATTCCGCTCCTCCTGGCCCTCCACAAGAGGCGCCCCGGCAATTGTACACGATTTTTTATCATAAATAACAGGCAAGGCTATACCGATTCCAAAAAGCTTGTCCATGTCAAGACCGGCTTCTTCCATAAGCTGCGGAATAAATACATCGGAGATCATCGAAATAATATAATCCAGAACCGGCTTTACCTTTGTCGTTTTCTTTAAAAGTACATTTCCCATAATATCAACAACGCCCATGCTTAAAAAGTCGCCTTCCATAAAAAAAGCAGTCAGATACATCAATTTTGTATTCAGCATGAGCATCTGGGGTTTTCTTCCTATACTAGTTTCCCCCTCGCCAATTTCTGTAATCAGGCCCTGATCCTTAAGGAAATTAATAATTTTCAATACTGTCGGCGGACTGATCCCCGTCAGCTTGGACAATTCAGCCTTTGATGTACACTCCCTCTCTCTTATTAATTTATAAACAACCTGCCGGTTCATATCCTTCAGGTGTGATGCAACATAGGGTTTCATGGTGCGCCTCCATTTATTAATTAACTTACTTAAGTATATCGCCCGACATTCTCTTTGTCAATATATAATATAAAATTTCAAAAGATTCAGGTAACAGTTCAGCTATGCGGCTGAGGAGGAAAAAACCGGCGCAAGACGTCCGGTGGACGTCTGCTCTGCGCCGACCGGAACACAACGTAGACCGCAAGCTGGCTTGCAGAGAGGTATTGTCATCCCAAGACTAGGGCACTTAGCCCGAATCGAGGATTCAGCCGCGACAGCGGCGGTGAGCAACGTTAGCTGCGTGAATCCGAGATGGCATGGCTAAATAGTTCCGAAATTATTGTTTATATCTATTTTGCACAAAATCTATTGACATTAAAACAAATCAGCATTATAATCCTTTTAATTAACTAACTTAATTAATAAATAATTCCGCGGAAAATCTTCAACACCTGATTCACAAACCGCGGAAATAGGAGAAGGAGGTTTACTCATGCAGCATATCAACTCTATCATTGAAGTTCTAAGCCCCGAAGAAATCCAGCTTGTCCATAATTCCTCGGCCAAGGTGCTCGAAACAATTGGTATTAATGTTCCTAATGCAGAAGTTCTTAAACGCTGTGAGGCTTTTGGCGCTGTTATTGACCTTGAAAATGAAATCATGCGCATCCCTCAAAAAGCGCTTGAGGATGTACTTCAAAAGATTCGCGAAAAAAATGCCGCCGATTTTGCCCGCGAGGAAGGACGCCGCGATATTTCCGCCCATATTTCGACACAGGTATTTTTTACGGATTATCAGACAAAAACAAGCCGCTATGGGGTGAGAAACGACAATCTGAAGGGCTTTGCTCTCTTAGAACACCTGAACAACTTCCCGACGGCAGACCCGGTTGTTGTGCCTTCCGATGTTCCGGATCAGATTTCAGACCTTATTGGCTACCAGGATATTTACAAATATTCAACGAAACCCGGAGCTACTTATATTTTAACACCAACCTCAGCCAAATATATTCTTCAGATGAACCAATTAATGAACCGGCCGACCAATTATCTCCTTGAAACAATCAGTCCATTATCCTACAAGCGCGATACGCTTGAAATGGCCCTTCTTTTTGCCGATAACGGCGGAGGTATCGGCGTCGGCCCTATGGCTATGAGCGGCGCCACGGCTCCCGTAACGATCGCCGGTACCTTAACGTTGGAAAATGCGGAAATTCTTGCCAGCATGTTTATTATTTATGCCCTTTGCGGCAAGCTCTCCGGCTACAGCGCTCCCGTCCATTCTATGGATATGAAAACAATGCTCTGCTCCTTTGGAAGCGCTAATCAGGCACTATTCGCCGTAGCGGTTTCACAAATGGCCCGTTTTTACGGCCTGACCTCTATGTCCAATGCCGGCCTCACTGACGCGCTCATGCCCGATTTCCAGGGCGGTATTGAAAAGGGTATTACCGCCTGCTTTAACTTCTTATCCGGCGGACGCTCCATGGGCGCTATGGGTATTGTCGGCGCAGATCAGGGGATCAGTCTGGAACAGCTTGTCTTAGATAACGAATGGATTGAATACTATAACTACATTGTCCGGGGCTTTGAGGTTTCTGAAGATACGATTGGGCTGGAGGCGATTACAGAGGCTGGGATCAAAGGAAACTATCTGGATCTTGACCATACGTTTGAATACTGGCGTGACAGCTACCTTCAGTCAAATATTTTCCTTCGGGATAATTTTGCAAACTGGACGAGCCATTCAAAGCCGGAGCTTCTTGACCGCGCCCACGATTTTGTGGAAAAGGCTACGGCAGGATATGAACAGCGTGAACCGGTGATTCCGGCAGCCGTTTGTGATGAGCTGGATTATATTGTTAAGCAGGCAGTTGAAGAAATTGGAGGCCCGAAATGAATACTCAGATTTTTGATACATATGATTCCATGTGCCAATGTGTTGCTAATGAAATTATTGAAGGGCTTAAAGAAAATCCCCGGCAGCTTCTGTGTATCGCAGCCGGGCATACATCCCTTGGCGTTTTTAAATGCCTGGTCAGAGCCTTTAACGAAGGCTATGCCGATTTTTCTTTGGCAAGCTTTGTGGCCATGGATGAATGGCTTCATATGTCCGCACATACGAAAGAAAGCTGCGGCTGCTTTATTAATGAAAATTTTCTCAAATATGTCAATTATGCGCCTGAAAATGTCCGTCTATGGGATGGCACTGTATCCGACGTTCAAAAGGAATGTGCGTCTGTTGAAAGCTTTATCTTACAACACTCTGCGCAAAGAGCCATCGACTATCTTGTCCTTGGCGTGGGAATGAATGGCCATTTAGCCTTAAATGAGCCAGGAACATCCTTTGACTTAAAGGCTCATGTCACCGGACTTGATACTATAACCCAGAAAGTCGGCCAGAAATATTTTTCCGGTACAGCTTCCCTGACCGGAGGAATCACCCTCGGAATTGCTGACTTCCGGGAGGCTGCCCGTACAGTACTCATGGTCAGCGGTGCTTCCAAGGCCGATATTTTAGAAAAAGTCTTAAGCGCGTCTGCTCCTGATGAACAGCTTCCCGCGACTGCTTTGCTAAGCTTTAATAACGCCTCCCTCTACTGTGACCATGAGGCGTTGAAACGGTAAGCCACGAAAAGGACCGCGCGTTACTGTTCACAGATTCCCTGTAAACAGTAACGCGCGGCCATCTCATTTTGCATAAACTTATGGCTGTTCACGGTTCCCGTATTATCTATTCTTCAATCAGTTGGTTATCCGCCAGGACTTCCGGCTTATATTTCATACTGTCCTTTTCTGTAATTTCACGGATAACCCGGCATGGTACGCCAGCGGCAAAGGAACCTGACGGAATGTCCTTTGTCACCACGCTTCCGGCACCAATCACACAATCATCTCCGATAGTCACGCCAGGGCACACAACCACGTTAGCTCCAATCCAGCAGCCTTTTCCGATAGACACAGGCTTTGCATAGCACAGGCCGCGGACATTTCCCTCAGCTGTGCGGATCTGATGGCGTTCACTGGAAATCATCGGATGTACCGGCGTCACAATCGTCACGTTAGGGCCAAAAGCGCAGCCCTCGCCAATCGTTACCTGTGTATCGTCCTGAATCGTAAGGTTATAATTAAAAAAACAATTTGAACCAATACTTGTATGGCAGCCATAATGAAAGAATACCGGCCCCTGCACGCGGACATTTTCTCCCAGCTCCCCGACGATTTCTCTAAGAAGCTTTGTCCGGCGCTCTGTTTCATCTTCACGGGTATTGCTGTATTCCTGGCTAAGGTTATGAGATTTCAATTTTAAAGCCACCAATTCCAGATCTCCGGGCCAAAATAGTACGCCGTCATAAATCTTTTTTTCTTCCCTTGTCATAAATTACTCCTCCCCATTTAACAATTCTTCCCCAATGCCGGTCGGCGCCCGGCAAGGCATATCTATTATTTCGCTTCCCTATATTTCTGGGCCTGGGCCTCAATCAATTCTTTATCTTCAAAATAATTGATCTTCATTGAGCGTTTAACATCCGCCAACGTCCTGGCAGCGACACTTTCCGCTTTCTGGCTGCCCTCTTCAAGAATACGGTAAACCGCAGGAATATCCTTTTCAAATTCCTTCCTGCGCTGGCGAATCGGCTCCAGCTCTTCCTGAAGGACATTGTTAAGGAATTTCTTTACCTTAACATCGCCAAGGCCGCCCCGCATATAGTGAGCCTTAAGTTCATCCAGATTTTTGTAATCCGGCAAATAGCGTTCAAAATGTTCATCCCGGCAAAATGCATCCAGATAAATAAATACAGGATTTCCTTCGACCTGGCCCGGGTCCTCCACACGCAGGTGGTTCGGGTCTGTAAACATGGACATCACTTTTTTGCGTACATCCTCCGGGCTGTCTGAAAGATATATACAGTTGTTCAGGGATTTGCTCATTTTCGCTTTTCCGTCAGTACCCGGCAGCCGCAGGCACGCCTTATTATCCGGGAGAAGAACTTCCGGCTCTACCAGGGTATCCCCGTATACAGAATTAAATTTGCGCACAATTTCCTTTGTCTGCTCGATCATCGGAAGCTGATCCTCGCCGACAGGCACCGTCGTCGCCTTAAATGCCGTAATATCCGACGCCTGGCTGATCGGATAGGTAAAAAATCCCACCGGAATACTGGCTTCAAAATTGCGCATCTGAATTTCAGATTTTACCGTTGGATTTCTCTGCAAACGAGATACGGTTACAAGATTCATATAATAAAACGACAACTCCGTAAGCTCAGGAACCTGGGATTGAATAAACATCGTCGATTTCGCGGGATCAAGCCCACAGGAAAGATAGTCTAAGGCCACTTCGATAATATTCTGCCGCACCTTCTCTGGGTTATCGGCATTATCGGTAAGCGCCTGTGCATCCGCAATCATAATAAAAACATCATCATATTCACCAGAATTTTGTAATTCTACACGGCGCTTTAACGATCCTACATAATGGCCTACATGAAGCTTCCCAGTAGGCCGGTCGCCTGTTAAAATAATTTTCTTCATTATAAAAATAAACCTCCTTCGCCACAGACGCCAACGCTGGCGGGCAGCGGCTATTATACAGCATATCATGGCCGCAGGCGGCCATAATATGGCTCCGCCCCGATGCGTACTTTCGCACAGCGAATGGCTCGCCTGCGCTCGCCGCACGAAAGACGCGAAAATATGGTATACTGTTCACTCTGTGAACAGTATACCATGGCCGCAGGCGGCCATGCTATGGCTTCGCCGTGATGCGTACTTTCGCGCAGAGGAATGGCTCGCTTGCACTCGCCGCGCGAAAGACGCGGTATAATGTCCACTTTGTGGACATTATACCATATTCTAACCAGCCGCTGCAATTAAACTATTTCTTTTCCTCAATTTTTTGTATCACCATACATATGGCGGAACGCCATAATCGAGGAGTCAGCCTTGTTGGCGGCGGTAAGCAGCATTAGCTGCGCGAATCCGAGAGGCATGGCTGAATAGTTACATTTTTTAGTCTATCTGGTTACTGTTTAGGCCTCTATGCCAGCCTATCCAATACATTGAACCGGTCAGGAAAAGAGGAGGCTCTCACGAGAGCCTCCCCATAAAATCCTCATATCCGAAACGCTTTACCGTCTGAAGTGAACCATCCTTGCCAAGCCACACAATATCCGGCAGCGGCATTCCGTTAAATGTATTGGTTTTAACCATTGTATATAACGCCATATCTTCAAACACAAGACGGCTGCCCTCTTTAAGCGGCTGGTCAAAGGAATAATCGCCAATGACATCCCCGGCCAGGCATGTCGGCCCGCCTAAGCGGTATGTCCAGCGCTTTTCTTCTGGCATACCGGCTCCCATAAGCGGCGGGCGGTAGGGCATTTCCAGAACATCCGGCATATGGCAGGCTGCCGATGTATCTAAAATCGCAAGATGGCGTTCATTTTCCAGCGTTTCCAGAACGCTTGCCACAAGATAGCCGGCATTTAAAACAACGGCCTCCCCCGGCTCCAGATAAACATCAAGGCCGTAATTTTCTTTAAAATGTAAAATAATCCGCTCCAGCCTTGGAATATCATAGTCTGCCCGGGTAATATGGTGCCCGCCGCCAAAGTTTATCCACTTCATGGACGACAGCCACGGGCCAAACTGGGCTTCTACAGCTTCCGCCGTTTTCTCCAGGGCGTCCGAGTCCTGCTCGCACAGCGTATGAAAATGCAGGCCGTTAAGCAGCGGCACAAGCGACTCGTCAAAATTTTCCAAAGTAGTTCCAAGGCGCGACCCCGGCGCACAGGGATCGTAAATTTCATGGCCTTCCTGGGTAGAACAGCGCGGGTTAATACGCAGCCCCACCGACTTGCCTGCGGCTTTTGCCGCCGCCCCAAAACGCCTAAGCTGCGCCGGCGAATTAAATACAATATCATCGGCATATTGAAGTAATTGTTCAAAATCCTCCGCCTTATAGGCCGGAGAATAAACATGGGTTTCCCCGCCAAAATATTCCCGTCCAAGCCGGGCCTCAAAAAGTCCGCTGGCCGTCGTTCCTCTCAAATATTTCCGAATAAGAGGATAGGCATAAAACATGGAAAATGCCTTTTGCGCCAGTAATATTTTACATCCTGTCCGGTCCATGACCCCTTTAAGTATTTCCAGGTTATGAATCAGCCGGGCTTCATCTACAACAAAGCATGGGGTGCTTACCCGCTCCCACCAGGGCGCTGGCGTACCTGCCGCACAAGCCCCTGCCTGGTTTATGCTATCTGTCCGGCTGCCAGCGTCCATCCGGTTTATGCTATCCGTCCGGCTGCCGGCATCCTTATACTGACCGCTTCCCATCAGTCCACCAGCACCGGATTAAAGGACTCCTTCCACGGAAGGCCCCAGCGGTTTAATGCGTCCATAAAAGGATCCGGGTCAAATTCTTCGATATTATGTACTCCCGGCTTATTCCACTGTCCAGTCATCAGCAGCATTGCGCCAATCATTGCGGGAACGCCTGTAGTATAAGCAACAGCCTGGGAACCCACCTCTTTGTAGCACTCTTCATGGTCGCAAATATTATACAGGTAATACGTCTTATCCTTTCCGTCCTTCTTTCCCCGGAAAATGCAGCCAATATTTGTCTTTCCCTTTGTACGCGGCCCAAGTGTGGACGGATCCGGCAGCACAGCCTTTAAAAATTGAAGCGGAACAATTTCCCTGCCCTCGAACATAATCGGCTCAATCGACGTCATTCCCACATTTTCCAGGCATTTTAAATGGGTAAGATAGCTCTGCCCGAAAGTCATAAAGAAGCGGATCCGCTTAATGCCAGGGATATTTAAAGCCAGGCTTTCCAGCTCTTCATGGTGAAGCAGGTACATATCCTTTTCGCCAACGCCGTCAAAATTATAAACGCGCTTGATTTCCATAGGCTTTGTTTCTACCCAATGCCCGTCTTCCCAATAAGAACCATTGGCGGACACTTCACGGATGTTAATCTCAGGGTTAAAGTTTGTCGCAAAAGGATAGCCGTGGTCGCCGCCATTGCAATCCAGAATATCAATATAATTAATCTCATCAAATTCGTGTTTTAATGCGTAAGCGGAAAATACCCCTGTTACTCCCGGATCAAAGCCGCTTCCTAAAAGCGCGGTAATTCCAGCGGCTTCAAAGCGCCCGCGGTAGGCCCACTGCCAGCTATATTCAAATTTTGCCGTATCTAACGGCTCATAGTTCGCTGTATCTACATAATTGGTTTTTGTCGCCAGGCAGGCCTCCATAATCGTCAAATCCTGATAAGGCAATGCCAGATTAAGTACAACGTCCGGCTTTTCTTTTGTAATCAGCGCCACAAGCTCGTCTACATTATTGGCGTCCACCTTAGCTGTCGTAATTTTTGTCTTTGTATGACCTTCAAGCTTTTCTTTAAGCGCATCGCATTTTTCTTTTGTCCGGCTGGCAATGCAAATCTCCTCAAAAACCTCACTGTTCTGGCAGCATTTATGGATTGCTACGCTGGCAACTCCGCCGCACCCGATAATTAACGCTTTTCCCATAATATTTTCCTCCTTTTGGCCTTTCTTCGGCCCCTTTTATTCTAATGGCACAAAGCCAGCAGCATCTCGCGCACAAGCTTACAGGCAACCATTGTCGACGCCCCGCTGGAATCGTAATGAGGGCTTAGTTCATTGACATCGCAGGCAATAACATTGGCATTTTCACATACAAAGGTTACGGCCCGGCGCAATTGTTCAAAGCTTACGCCTCCCGGCTCCGGCGTTCCTGTTCCAGGAAACACGCCTGGGTCAAGAACATCCAGATCCACCGTAAAATAAACCGGGCGGCGGCCAAGCGATTTTACAGTATCTTCCAGGCCATCCAGACAAAAACGTTTTGTCGTTACATGGTCTTTTCCCCATAAAAATTCCTCCCGGTCGCCAGAACGTATACCAAATTGAAAAATACGCCCGTCGCCCACAAGCTCCCAGCAGCGGCGCAAAACGCAGGCGTGGGACAGGCTTGCGCCTAAATACTCGTTCCGCAAATCCGCATGGGCGTCAAAATGGATCACCGCTATATCCGGGTAAGCCCTTACCGCCTCACGAAAGGCGCCCAGAGTTACAAGATGTTCCCCGCCCAGCATAAACGGCAGCTTTCCCGCCTCAATAATTTCTCTTGTCTGCATGGAAATATCACTGAGGGCAAGCTCTGTATTTCCAAAGCTAAGCTCCAAATCCCCGCAGTCGTGTACGGGGGTGTCAATCAAATCTTTGTCCTGATAAGGGCTATAGCTTTCAAGCCCAAAAGACTCCCGGCGTATGGCGCTGCTCCCGAAGCGGGTTCCCGGCCGGTAGGAGGTCGTGGAATCAAAGGGCGCCCCAAACAGTACAACACGCGCTTTGTCAAACGCTTTGTCACATTCGAGAAAGGTTTCTACATTGCTACTCAACATTTTCTAATAATTCCTCCACATAGGCCGGCAAATAAAACGCTCCCTTATGAAGGGTTGTCGTATAGTACCGGCATTTTAAGTTTCTCTGTTTCCACTCATCCTCTCTGAGGTCCTTCAGCGGATGATATTTTTTCGACGCAAAGCCAAACAGCCAGTGGCCCGACGGGTAGGTCGGTATATGCGCCTGATACACCCGGCTCACCGGAAATGACTCTACAATCCGCTTATGTGCCCGCTGGCAGGCTGTAGCGTCCTCAGGATAAAACGGGCTCTCATGCTGATTCACCATAATTCCGTCAGACTTTAACGCCTTATAGCAGTTCCCGTAAAATTCCCGGGTAAACAGCCCCTCGCCAGGCCCAAAGGGGTCTGTAGAATCTACAATAATTAAGTCATATTTATCATTGCAGGAGCGGATAAACCGCAGCCCGTCCTCATAAAAAATATGTACCCGCTCATCATCCAGCCATTTTCCGGCAGTTTTTGGCAAATATTCCCTGCACACCTTAACAACCTGGGAATCAATTTCTGCCATATCAATATTTTCAATATCCTGGTACCGCGCCAGCTCCCGGATAACGCCGCCATCCCCGGCCCCAATGACAAGAACATTCTTTACACAGGGGTGGACCGCCATAGGCACATGGGTAATCATTTCATGGTAAATAAATTCATCCTTTTCTGTCAGCATCATATAACCGTCCAGCGTAAGAAAACGCCCAAATTCCGGCGACTCAAAAACATCAATGCGCTGAAACTCACTTTGCCCGCTATAAAGCTGCCGGTTCACCCGTATCGACATTTTTACATTTTCCGTATGGTTTTCCGAAAACCAAAATTCCATCCTGACACCTCGCTTTTTATGTCACAGTTCAGATACTTAAGCCCAATCATGTTTTTACGCCGCAAACAGCAGGTGCCTGCGGCCAAACCGTCAACAGCAGCCTGTGACTACTTTATCACATTCAGCCGTTCAATCCGGGGATCCTGCGGCCCGGTCATAGAACAGCCTTTTTCTTTCGCATAAAGTATATAATCAATAATTGGCCGGGTAATGCGTTCCCCCGGCGCCAAAATAGGGATTCCCGGCGGATAGCACATAACAAATTCACTGCATATCCATCCTCCCGCCTCCTCAAGCTTTAAAGATACCTTATCCGCATAAAAAGCGTCCTGGGGAGAAACGGCCACCTCCGGCTCAATATACTCCTGGCTCATCAGGCTTACCTTGTCTTTGGCAAAGCGCCGCCGTACCTCTGCCATAGCGCTCACAAGACGTTCTATATCCCTGGCCCGGTCGCCAATAGAAATATAGGCCAATATATTTCCTAAATCGCCAAACTCAATTTGTATATCATATTCATCCCGGAGAAGATCATAAACCTCAATCCCTGCAAGCCCTATATTAAGAGTATTGACCGACAGCTTCGTTATATCAAAATCAAAAACGCTGTCGCCATTGCATAGTTCTTTAGAAAATGCATAATAATCTCCGATACGGTTGATTTCCTCTCTTGCATACTCCGCCATACGGCATACTTCCCCAAAGGCTTCGCGGCCCCTAAGGGCCAGGTTCCTTCTGGAAATGTCCAGACTTGACAAAAGCAGGTAGGACGCGCTCGTCGTCTGTGTCAGATTGATAATCTGGCGCACATAGCCTTCCGACATCGTATGCCCTGTCAGCAAAACAGAGCTTTGCGTCAGGCTTCCCCCGGACTTATGCATGGAAACCGCTGCCATATCCGCGCCTGCTGCCATGGCAGAAACCGGCATATTTTCACCAAAGTAAAAATGGGTACCGTGGGCTTCATCCACAAGACAGTACATACCGTATTTATGGGCAATCTTAACAATGGATCTTAAGTCTGAACAAATGCCATAATATGTCGGATTATTTACAAATATTGCCTTCGCGTCAGGATTTTCACGGATTGCCCGCTCTACCTGAGCTACGCTCATCCCTAAAGGAATACCAAGCTCCTCATTACATTCAGGGTTCACATACACAGGAACGGCGCCGCACAGCACCATGGCGCACATAACGCTCCGGTGGACATTGCGCGGAAGAATTATTTTCTCTCCCCGTTTGGCTACGGACAGCACCATGGCCTGCACCGCGCTTGTCGTTCCCCCGACCATTAAAAACGCATGTGCCGCGCCAAATGCCGAAGCCGCCAGCATTTCCGCCTCGCGGATGACAGAAACCGGATGGCACAGGTTATCCAGAGGCTTCATGGAATTGACATCCATCCCAACGCAGCGCTCCCCTAAAAGCGCCGAAAGCTCCGGATTGCCCCGGCCCCGCTTGTGTCCAGGCACATCAAAGGGCACAACTCTCATTTTGCGAAATTCTTCAAGCGCCTCGTAAATCGGCGCTCTCTCTTGAGAAAGCATTTCCACAGGCCCCCTCCTTTCCTCTATTTGCTGTGTTTCTCACAGCATCAGGTTATCCCCTTGCGGGGTTTCCTCTATTTGCTGTGTTTCTCACAGCATCAGGTTATCCCCTTGCGGGGTTTCCTCTATTTGCCGTGTTTCTCACGGCATCAGGTTATCCCCTTGCGGGGCTTCAGAACTTTCTTAATAAATGTTTCTGCCGCTGAAAATCTCAATCATTTCCCGACGCAGATTATTCATAATCTCCAGTCGGGTCTTTGGCGGCAGCTCGTAAATATCTGTCTTAAACAAATAATTTTGCAAATCAATTTCCTTAATCATCATTTTCGTATGAAAAATGTTTGAATCATACACGTTCATATCTACAGTATCGTAACGGAGCAATGTTTCCGGCGAAATGTAATCCTGAATTGAAGTTACCTTATGATCCAAAAACAGCTTTTTTCCGTTGACATCTCTTGTAAACCCCCGCACACGGTAGTCCATTGTAATAATATCCGAGTCAAATGAGGAAATAAGATAATCCAATGTGGACAGCGGCGTAATTTCCCCGCAGGTTGCCACATCGATATCGACCCTGAAGGTTGCCAGGCAGGTTTCCGGATGATATTCTGGATAAGTGTGTACCGTTACATGGCTCTTATCTAAATGCGCAAGCTGTATGCGCCCGGCAGGCTTCATGGAGCCTTCGGCAATCAGAATCGCCACAGAAGCCCCCTGAGGTTCGTAATCCTGTTTTGCAATATTAAGGACAGTTGCTCCAATCATATCGGTTAAGTCCGTCAAAATTTTAGTCAGTCGCTCTGAATTGTACTGAGCGTCAATATAAGCAATATAATCCCTCTGCTCCCTTGGCGTTTTGGCATAGCATACATCATAAATATTAAAGCTTAAAGCTTTTGTCAGATTATTAAAACCATATAATTTAAGCTTTTCCTCCATAATCCTTACCTCCCGGCAAAATATAATAAACAGTGCTTTTTATATTTTTGTTTTACAGGAAACCTGATTGAATTTCTTTTAACAAAAAAAGCAAGCAGAATATGTTCCACATCCTACTTGCTTTAAAAATCCAATATAAATAAACATAAAAACCTGTTCCCAGCTAAAAACCATAACACCCCCGGGTTGCCAGGGTGCCTGCTTTATGCTAATTATACAGATTCCAATATTTCTTAATTTTATATGGATTCCTTCACTCAGAGTCTATATAGCAAATATCTCACTTTTACTACTCTTATTGACCGTTTCACAAGTTGATGTGCGCAAGCGCGCTGGTTATAAAGTAACCAACTTATAAAATTTGAGCTTTTAACTCAATCAATAAGGCAACAATTGTTGCCAATCGGCAGTTGACCCGGCTGTCCGTATGGCCTTAACCCATAATGTTATCGAATAGATAACGGGTGGTCAAAAAAGAATATTTGCATGGAAACTCTGTAAGGAAATCCCATGACACGCTCATTCTATTATATTTTCCGAAAATTGTCAATAATTATTATCAAATAGTTTTTATCCTCAGCCGCATAGCTGAATAATTACGCCATACGGCTTGTTTTTCCTAATATATCTCTGCTAAAATATATTCATACAGCAACATATTTTATGATTTTTAAAGGAGGGTATTTATGATTTCATATGAAGCACAGCGCGAAAAAAATATAGAGCTTTTAGATGATACGCTGCACATCACCTCACAAGGCAGCTACACCGTTCCCTCAGACAGCAGGCATACCCCCCAGCCAGCTTCACAAGACGGAAAAAAAGCCATATTCCTGGAACATTCCTATGAAGAATTGTGCCAAGCCAGTGTCCTTTTTGAAAATGATGTCACCGGCCTGGCAAGCCAGCCGCTTCCAGGCTCTTTTAAGGATTCTTCCTTCCAGCGCTGCCGCTTTTGCGTTGAAAATACAGACTCCTTCCAGGCGGCCGTGAGTCTCTATGAAAAAAATTTTTATGACACTGAAGAAGGAAACGAAAAAATCCTTGTCCTGAATTTTGCCAATCCGGTACATCCCGGCGGCGGTGTCCGCCGGGGCGCAAAGGCCCAGGAGGAAGATTTATGCCGCCAGAGTACGCTCCTTGCTTCTCTGGAAAGCAAGGACGCCCGGCCCTATTACGAATATCATCAAAGCCAAAATAGCCGCTATAGCTCTGACGCAATGATTTTTTCTCCAAATGTAGAAATTATCCGCAATTCCTATGGACAGCTCAGGAAAGTACCTACGCCCATAGCTGTTCTTACCTGCGCGGCCCCAATGCTTGGCCGCTCCCTGCGACATTCCGGTGAAATGCCTAGTCATAAAGATACCGCATCGCTGGAAGCCCTTCTCTTCCGGCGAATCTGCGGTATTTTGCGGGCCGCCAGATTTTACGGCTGTCGATATCTGGTGCTTGGCGCCTGGGGCTGCGGAGCCTTCGGTAATGACGCTCAAATGATTGCAAACCTTTTTTATAAAGCATTCAAGGAGCTGCGTTTAAAAGACACAAAGCCTGAATACTACTTCCGGCAGGTTGTTTTCGCCGTTCTCGACCATTCTGGCAGCCAATATAACTATAAAAGCTTTTTAAAATATTTTGAAAATTATTACAAAGACAGCGGCACACCTGAAATACAGGAAGCCAAGAGCAATATTGAAATTAATGAGAAATGGCAGGACAAAATACGCGGCAGCCTTATAGGCGGAGCCATTGGCGACGCTCTGGGCTATCCGGTCGAATTTTTGACAGCAAAAGAAATCCTTCATACTTACGGCGAAAAAGGCATCACAAAATACGAGCTTCACCCTGACAGCGGTATGGCTCTGATTTCCGACGATACTCAAATGACTTTATTTACAGCTAACGGTATTTTATTCGGCATGACCCGGGGAGCAATGCGGGGAATTATGGGGCCGATTGAGTCTTATGTTTATAACGCCTATCAGGACTGGCTTTATACCCAGACAGCGCCTTCGGGCAAAGAGGTCCGGATAACAGCAAAAAAATCTTTTTCCAGGCAACGGCGGACAGAGTCGCCTGTTCCCAAGGCAAACTGCCATTATAGCTGGCTCCTGGCAAAGCCTGAGCTATTCAGCCAACGCGCCCCGGGAAATACCTGTATAAGCGCGCTAAAAGAACACGCTCCCGGAAGTATTGAAAACCCGATCAATCACAGTAAAGGCTGCGGCGGTATTATGCGTGTCGCGCCCGTCGCCCTGTACTATAAAAATCCAAGAAATATTTTAGAAACAGCATTGACCGGGGCAAAAGTCTGTGCGCTGACCCACGGACATCCCCTGGGCTATATGTCCGGCGCCGCCCTTGTCTATGTCATTAACCGTATTGTTTACGGCGGCTGCCCAAACGGCAGCACACTGTACTGTATTGTTGGGGAAATGCGCCAGGCGCTTTTTAAGATTTTCCCAGAAGAGCCTTATCTTCACCGCCTTCTGTCCGCCATCGATAAAGCTGTAGAGATGTCAAAAAATACCCTGCCCGATGAAAAAAATCTGCTTTCTCTCGGACAGGGCTGGGTCGCCGAGGAAACCTTGGCCATTGCCCTTTATTGCAGCCTGAAATATCAAAATGATTTTTCCAGGGCGCTCATTGTTTCTGTAAATCACAGCGGCGACAGCGATTCTACAGGCGCCGTCACCGGAAACATCATGGGAGCCATTGTGGGATATTCCAATATTCCCCGTCAGTGGAAGCGGCGCCTTGAGCTTCATAAAACAATAATTGAAATTGCCGATGACCTGTGCCACGAGTGCCAGATGTCTGAATACGGCGACTATGACGATGTGGCTTGGCGGCGGAAGTATATTGAATGTATAGTGTAACCGCTGCGCCAATAACACAGTCATACAGCAATATACTCAATCACTGTAAAGCATCCCCTATTTTTTCTCCCCAATATGCAGCTTCTCACAAGGATTCAATGTTTCGCGGAAACGTTTAATTTTTCCGCCCTCCATGAGAAACTCATTAATATAAAAGGAGCTGACCGGCGTCGATACGCCGCCGTGAACCTCGCACCCCCGTCCATTGGATTTCACGAGGAAAACATTGGGGTCTTCGGTCTGGAAAATCGTATTGTCATAGAAGCCCCAGTCGGGAAACATTTCAGCCGTTTCATCAAGCCATTGCTGAAACGGCTGATCCTGCATAATCACCTTTTCTCCGATACGCAGCTCCATTTCTTTGCGGCCGTCCGGCGTAAACAGCGGCGCCCGTGTAATTCTTCGCTCCGGGCCCTTACATTCCAGAAATTTATAAATTGTTTCGAGATTTTTCTTTCTCAATGCTTCATTATCCATAATTAAAGGCCTCCATCTTTGAAATTGCATTTTATGGTCACTTAATACTCACGGCTTCGCCGAGAATAATAACATTATTTATCATTTAAAATCTGTCCGTCCATACCCTTGGCTTTAAGTACCTTAATATCCTCCACATCATGGGGAAATTGAAGCTTCGGAACCATATATTCAATATATTCTTTAATAAGCCCGTCCTCCATAATAAAAAGATTGTGGCACGGGTCGCCGTCGTCGTGGTGCATTATAAAATTGCCGTCATCGTCATACTGGTCGCCCGTGGCAAAGCCCGTCACAAGATACACATTGGGGTCCGCGGTCTGGAAAATTTTAATATTCCTTGTATACCACACTGGGAAACGGCGCACGGTTGTTGCGTCTCTTTCTTTAAGCCGCTCCTCGCCCCTGTAAGTATAGCCCGCGCCATACCGATAGCCCTGTCCGCCCGGCGCATATAATTTATAGCGGTTCAAACGCTTGCGCTTCTGTTCTCCGGTTGCCGCGTCGTCCTCGTCTGTCATAAATTCAAGAATTGTGCGGAGATTTTTCTTCCGCAGCTCTACATCCGTATTAAAAATCATGTTTTCCTCAAGAGTTTTCTCAATATCCATAAACTTCATCCTTTCTTTATTATTACCAGCTTTCCACGGCATAAAGGTATGCCGCTTAACGGCGTTCATTATTATTGTCGTCCTTCCACGACATCCGTGTACGCCGCCTGGCGGCGTTTCCTATTCGGCAGCCGCCCGGCGCACCTCAAGCTCCGCTTCAATTTCCGCGGTGCGTTTATTATTGAGATTGTATAAAAATAACACCGCAAGAATAGCAATAAATGAAAATACAATCGGAATAATTCCGTTCATCCAATAGATCCCATTGCAGGTTGCCGCAGACTGCTCTGTCTGTCCTTCCACAAAGCCAACCATCGCCAAAAGCATACCGCAAAAGTACGATACAAGCCCTGTGCCAAGTTTAAAGCAGAACATAACGGCGGTATATGCAAAACCAGGGGTACGCAGATTATTTTTATATTCATTATAATCACATACATCCGGAACAGCCGCAAAGGTTACAGTCATCGCAGCTTTTCCAAGCCCGGAAACGCCGCTCGCCAACATCAGCAATGGTACATTTGCCTTGGCAAGGAGGAAAAGCACTCCCGAAAACGCCTGGGCGATAAAACACCAGAGCAATGCATTTTTCTTTCCAAACCGCTTCATTACAACAAGAAGGAGCGGAGAAACAAGAAGCGGTATAAGGTTTACAACAAAAGACAATGAAGAAACAAGCATTGGCAGCTTCAAATAATACAGGCAGTAATACGCTGTCCACATCCCTCTAAAAGGAATCGCAATACCGCAGACGATAAATCCGATCATCAGCGCAAAGCCCGGCTTGCTCCCTTTAAATGAACGGAACCCATCGCGGATACTTGTTTTTTTAGCAAAAGGCTTCATCCGCTCCTTTGATGTAGCAAACATAAAAACATAGGCAAATATACTGATGACACCGCAGACAATAGCAAAGCCCAGATAACCCTGTCCGTTGACTTCGCCCTTTCCAAAAAACAGAATCAGTGGCATGGCAATCACACCGCTGATCAGCCCGGCAGCGCTTGCGCCGACATTTTTAAAGGTCGCCAGGGAAGCCCGCTCATTCCCATCAGTTGTCATTACATTGTTCAATGCGCCGGTTGGAACATTGACCGCCGTATTTGCCATGCCATAGCAAATATAAATAACATAGGCCCATACAAGCTTACTCGTGGGCGTTGTCAAAAAACCAGGGATTGCAAAGCATAAAATAAAAAACAACGACTGGGGAATACAGCCAAACAGCACATACGGCCTATATGACCCCCATTTAGTCCGCGTGCGGTCCGCAATGGTTCCCATAATCGGGTCATTAATTGCATCCCATATTTTTGCCACAAGAAACATTGTGCCTGCGGCTGCGGCCGGAATCCCCAATACCCCGGTCATAAACACCATTAGATAGGATGCAACCGTTGTGGAAATCATTTCCGTTCCAAAAGCTCCAATTCCGTAACCCGATTTTTCTTTTAATGGCAGCTTCATGCTATCTCCTCCTTATTGCCGGCCAAGACGGCATAAAAATATGCCATCTTGGCGGCGTTCCTCCCCCTATTTCTACTGTAACAATTCAGCCGTATCTTTCCGGATTTTAAGTTCCCCCTGTTTTTCTCTTTACGGCTGCCCCTGTCGCGTTCTATTTTCCAGGGAATTTTACTTCCGGAAGTTCAATTCCAAGTGTATGGAAAACCTCGCAGAAATTCATGTGTTCACGGTAGCGTTTAATCTTTCCATTTTCCATTTCAAAGGTATGGAAAAAATAATTGGAATAAGGTTTTTTCTCGTAGGCAGGGAAATCAATAAAGCCGACGCCCTTAGACACAACAACATAATAATTAGGGTCCTGGGTCTGGAGTAAAATATTATCCTCAAAATGAAAATCCGGGAAAAACTTATAATTCCATTCATCACTAAACCTTAACCCTTGATGGCCCGGAACGCCGTCTTCCGTTTTGTCATAATTATCATATTTTCCTGGGCCTGTATAGCCGCCCTGACCGTCCTCGGTAAAATACTGCCAGCGGTTTAAACGGTCATCCCCCTTGCTGTTGACATACTTTAAAATTGTTTCAATGTTTTTAATCCTCAGCTCGTCATTCTCATGGTTTAATAAATATTCTTTTGCTTCCATAAAATAAATACCTCCTTAAGTTTATGTTAAAATTGTAACACTCGCTTAAGGAGGCGTCTATTCAAAAGATTTGTTTACCGTTTTAAAGATTATTTAAACACTTTTTTTGAAACCACAACTGGGTATATTCAATAAATTTCTTTGTTGCCGGAGAAGGCTTTTTCAACGCAGACATCACAAGCCCTACATTTCTTGCAGGCCAATCCGCAAGGCGGACAGCCTCCACCTCCCAAGGATAATCCTTAAGCAGATATTGGGGAAGTATGGCAACCCCAATGCCATGGGCAGCCATGGACACTATTGTTCCTGTATCCTTAATAAAATAAGACACCTTATCCCTTATTCCGCTTTGGTCAATCAACAAATTCATCCGCTTATCGTAGCTCCACTCCGGCAAAATTAACGTGTATCCGTCAAGCTGTTTAAGGCTTACGCTTCCGCTCTTTGCCAGCACATGGCCTTTTTGTGTCACTGCCATATAAGGGTCCTCAACAAGATGAACATAGTCCAGCATTTTTGACATAGGCTCTTGTGCAAAAGCCACATCCAGCTCGCCGGACATAATATCCTTTTTAATTTCCTCATACAAATTTAAAACAATTTTTATTTCAATCCCCGGACACTGCTGCTCCATAAGCTTCATAATGCCAGGAAGCCACTGCTGCCCGGCCCAACGCAGCCCTCCAACCCGCACAGTTCCCTGAGTGGCCCCTTTGATCGTCATTAACGCTTCATCCAAATGCTTCTGGGCTTCTAACACATCCGAGACATATCCGGCCAGCAGGGCGCCCTCCTCTGTAATTACAAGCTTATTCCGGTTTCTGTTAAAAAGAGAAATTCCCCACTCTTCCTCAAGCTTTGTGATTGTATAGCTGATCCCGGGAACAGTCTGGTGCAGATTATAAGCAGCCTTACTCATACTTCCTGTTTTTACAACCTCTAAAAAGGTTTCATATTTTGTCAGGCTCATCCTTCATCCCCTCCCTGTCCGGCGTTTCCCCCGGTGTCCATTCCCGTGTTCTTTCTGGTATACTTTCCCATGTTCTTTCCGATGTACTGCCAAACACAAACTGCTTCCTATATTCTGTAGGCAGCATACGGTACATTTCTTTAAAGGCTTTTGTAAATTTACTCTGATTTTCATATCCGACCGCTCCCGCAATAGCCGCAATACTATCATTTCCCGACTGCAAACGCCGGGCTGCCTCCTTTAATCGGTAATTTTTCATATATGAAGCTACCGGCAGACCATAAACAGCCTTAAAAACAGTTTTTAAAGATGATGTATTGATTAAATATTCCCGGGCCAGTTCCTCAATCGTATATCTGCGCCGAAGATCCCCGGTCAACTGTTCATGGATCTCCTTAATAACTTCAACCTGCTGGGATAAATGCTGATTCAATTCATTTTCCCTGGAAATTTCCATAATACTCAGAAAAAGCATTAACTCCTGAACCTTAAGCTTATAATAAGGAATACGGACATTTTTCGGAAGATCGTAAAGCTCCGAAAAGATGTGCTCAATCTTGTCGCTGGCTGGCATAGCTACCGGCTTCCCATCCGAGAAAAATTTCCTGTAAAGCTGCTTGCCGTCAATCCCGGCTTCCTGCAAAATCTCAGGAGGTTTTGCAGT
This sequence comes from Clostridiales bacterium, assembly GCA_018369015.1. GTDB lineage: Bacteria > Bacillota > Clostridia > Lachnospirales > Lachnospiraceae > Catenibacillus. The sequence goes on from JAGZDD010000029.1 coordinate 28,404, forward strand.
CATCAGCTCTAAATCTACCGAAATGGAAACACCCTCATAATATCCCAAAGGCAGGTTCATTTCAGAATCCGAGCAGCAATCCATCATATGAAGCAAAAGATCTCCCGGACCCATATAAAACGTCAGGCCATTTTTCATTTTCCAGCCGATCCGCCCCTGGCGGCAATGGTTAATATGCATGACCGATGCCTGCGGCTTATGACGGATCAAATATTTGTCAGCCGACACACGTGAAAAAGTCAGCTCAATCCCCGGATATACCTGAAATGTTTCAACTTCCCTGCACATAACTTGCACCTCCGTCCTTTTTTACTATGAAAGTTATCAAGTGGGCAGACACAGGGGCAAGTTTACTTGACCCTGGGCCTGCACATTTGATAACCCCAAAGTATGAGCACGAGTTGCCGTCAGGCAACGGAAAGTGCGAATACTTTGGGGCAGGATTGCGGGAGTGCCGAAGGCACGGAGCAATCCTGAGCTTTCATTTATAGTGATGCCGCCGGACGGCGGCATGTCCGTTTACTATGAAAGCCCCGGACGGCGGCTGTGAGGCAGGGCGTGCTTGCACGCAATGACTCACAGACATCGGACGGGCAAGGTGGTATGAGTGCGGGGTGC
>JAGZDD010000030.1 GCA_018369015.1 Clostridiales bacterium
GCGGTCTACGCTCCGCTTCGGTCGGCGCAGGGCAGACGTCCACCGGACGTCTTGCGCCAGATTTTTGCCATCATCAGCCGCACGGCTGAATAGTTACACGAACTTTGCATAAATATACACAAAACTCTTGACAAATATTCATTACAGTGGTAGATTATAGTCCATAAATGGATAAAGCCATGGAAACAGCCGTATATGCGGCGGTGCTGACATGACCGGAGAAGATGATCGCAGCATATGTCAGTCCACGGCTTAGATAAAATCAGGAGGATGACGAAAATGAAAAAATTTGTGGCATTAGCACTTTCACTTACAATGGCAATGAGTCTTGCAGCCTGCGGAGGCAACAGTACAAGCGGTGAAACACAGGCGTCTGCAGGCGGCAGCGAGGCTTCCACGGATGCAGCGGCAAATACAGAGGCAGCCGGTACTGAGGGGGCTGCCGACACCGAGGCAGCAGCAGGAACAGACGCAGCGGCAGAAAGCACAGCCGGAGCAGGCTCCGCAGAGGGCGGCAAGCTGATTATGGCAACAGAGGCAGGTTTCGCGCCTTATGAATATACCGAAGACGGCTCCACAGTTGTCGGCGTGGACGTAGATATTGCCAATGAAATCGCAAAGGCTATGGGCAAGGAGCTGGAAATCCAGAACATGTCCTTTGACGGCGCGCTGCTGGCTGTTCAGCAGGGCAAGGCAGACTTTGCGGCAGCAGGTATTTCAATCAATGAGGAACGTCAGAAGGTCATGGATTTCTCTATTGAATACGCTACAAGCAAGCAGGTCGTTGTTGTTAATAAAGAAGCTATGGCTGTAGACAGCGTTGACGCTATTACCGCAGACACAAAGATCGGTGTTCAGACCGGTAATGTGGCTGACAGCTATTGCGATGAACAGGGCTGGCAGAAAACTCAGTACAATAAATTCATGGAAGCAGCCATGGATCTGAAAAACAACAAGATCGATTGTATTATTATGGATTCCCTTCCGGCAGAGCAGCTTGTTGCTGAAAATGACGATTTAGTTATCCTTGACGGCGAGCTGTTTACAGACAAATATGCCATTGCCGTACAGAAAGGAAACACAGAGCTGCTTGACCAGATTAATGAGGTTCTCCAGAAGCTCGTTGACGAGGGGAAGGTTGAGGAATATACAATTAACCACACAACCAAATAATTGTAACAGCTTTGCCGTCCGCGAAGCGCCGGAGCACGCTTTAGCGCGGCCGGCGAGGGCGGCGCGGGTTTTAAGCAATAAGCGCCAGGCGGCATTTTTCAGGTGGCATAGCGGATTATAATTATCCGCTTTGTCACCTGTTTTTGTGCGATACGCCCTGCAAGCGGCCGCCGTGCTTGCACGAGCGGGTCTTCGTTCCACTGCGGTCCGTGCCAGGCGCGTGCCAGTGTTGCTAAGCGCCAGTGGCGCTTGTTAAGCAACGACCGGAACGGAGTGTAGACCACGCGCCCTGCGCCGACCGGAGCGAAGCGAAGACCCGCTTTGCTGTGAGCTGGCTGTTGTATCGCAGCGGATAGGGGAAGAAACTCTTCCCCTATCCGCTTACAATCTACCAAAATATTCATTATTTAAGATAAAATATTGAATTTTTATACATTTAATGTATAATGTAATAATGATGTTTACCTGTCAACAGAAAGCAGCCGTTTAGCCTGACAAACGGCTGTGCCAAAATTGCGAATGAAAAGAGAAAACGGAGGGTTATTTTGGAAAGCATTGTTCAATGGTTTTCGGATATGGGCGACCGCTTTTATAAGGCTTTTATAGAAAACGACCGCTATCTTGCATTTTTAGACGGCTTTAAAATGACGATTCTCATATCCTTAGCGGCAGTTGTGCTTGGCGTTGTGCTTGGTATCGTACTGGCGATTTTTAAATATTCGGCCAGTCGTTCGAGAAAGTGCCGGTTTTTGGGCGTTATTGCGAATATTTATCTGACGATTTTCAGAGGTACGCCGGTTTATGTGCAGGTGCTTATTTTTTATTTTGTTGTATTTGCATCCGTCAATATTGCCCCGGCGCTCGTAGGCTCCATTTGCTTCGGTTTAAACTCTGCTGCTTATGTAGCTGAAATTATCCGAGCGGGGATTGAGGCGGTAGATAAAGGGCAGACAGAGGCCGGACGTTCTTTAGGGCTTACAAGCAGCCAGACGATGAGCCTGATCGTTATGCCCCAGGCGATCCGCAACATTTTGCCTGCGCTTGGCAACGAATTTATTACATTAATTAAGGAAACGGCGATTATCGGAAATATTGGCGTCCTGGATGTGACGAAGGTGGGGCAGAATATCGGTGTGAGCAGCTTTGATTATTTGCCGCCCCTGACTATTGTTGCCGTAATTTATCTTATTGTTGTTGTTGTTTTGACAAAGCTCTTGGCAATGTTTGAAAGGAGGCTGGCGCGCAGTGATCGACGTTAAGGATTTAAACAAATCATTTAACGGCCACCATGTGCTTAAAGGAATTGACGAGCATATTGAAAAAGGCGAAAAGGTCGTTATCGTAGGGCCTTCCGGTTCGGGAAAAAGTACATTCCTGCGCTGCCTGAATCTTTTGGAGGTGCCCACCTCGGGGGAAATATGGTTTGAGGGAAAAGATATTACCCGGGCTAAGACAAAGGAGGTTAATGCTCTGCGCCAGAAGATGGGCATGGTTTTCCAGCATTTTAACCTTTTTCCTCATCTGACAATTTTAGATAATATTACTCTGGCTCCGGTGAAGCTGAATAAAATGTCAAAGGCTGAGGCGGTAGATAAAGCCATGGAGCTTTTGCGCCGGGTCGGCCTTGAGGATAAGGCGAAATCCTATCCAAATCAGCTCTCCGGCGGGCAAAAGCAGCGTATTGCCATTGTCCGGGCGTTGGCTATGAACCCGGACGTAATGCTTTTTGACGAGCCGACATCGGCCCTTGACCCGGAAATGGTCGGAGAGGTTTTAGAGCTGATGAAGCAGCTTGCTAATGAGGGGATGACGATGGTTGTTGTCACCCATGAAATGGGCTTCGCAAGAGAGGTTGCTTCCCGTGTCCTTTTTATGGATGAAGGAAAAATTGTAGAACAGAACCGCCCGGAAGAATTTTTTGGCCATCCGAACAATGACCGCTTAAAGGAATTTTTATCCAAGGTACTTTAAAATAGGATGAGATTGAGGAAAGACCCCGGAAATTTACGGATTTCCGGGGTTAGTGTTTGCTGGACTGCCAGTGAATCGTTATTTTTATACATTTTGTGGCTGGGGTGTAACCGTTCAGCTATGCTGAACGGTTGCACTGTAGTTACTGTTTAGTTACTATTGAATTGTAAAAAAAACTCTGCTAAACTATTAACTAACTGTAAGAGAAATTGTAACTGTTTGGGGGCTGTGAGGCGGATCTCAAGCTGTTATAGGAATTTATTTTAGGAGGATTCATAATGTACAAGATATTAAAAGCCGAGCTGCTGGCAGACAAAATCTATCTTATGGATGTTGAAGCTCCCCGTGTGGCAAAGTCCTGCCAGCCGGGCCAGTTTGTAATTGTAAAGATGGATGAGGCTGGTGAGCGTATTCCACTGACGATCTGTGATTATGACAGGGAAGCAGGCACCGTAACGATTGTTTTCCAGGCTCTGGGAGAATCTACATACCGTATGGCTGCTCTTAAAGCCGGCGATGCTTTTGAAGATTTTACAGGCCCATTAGGATGTGCTTCCGAGTGGATCCATGAGGATATTGAAGAACTTAAAAAGAAAAAGATTCTTTTTGTTGCAGGCGGCGTAGGCACAGCCCCGGTTTATCCTCAGGTGAAATGGCTCCACGAGCACGGAATTGGCGCGGATGTTATTGTGGGCGCAAAGACAAAAGACCTGATTATTCTTGAAAAGCAAATGGAGGCTGTGGCAGGCAATCTTTACGTGACAACCGACGATGGTTCCTATGGGCGCCACGGCATGGTTACGGCTGTTGTTGAAGAACTGGTCAATGCAGGCAATAAATACGATCTGTGCATTGCCATTGGCCCAATGATTATGATGAAATTTGTCTGCCTTCTGACAAAGAAGCTGGAAATCCCGACGATTGTCAGCATGAACCCTATTATGGTGGACGGTACAGGAATGTGCGGAGCCTGTCGTCTGACAGTGGGCAATGAAGTGAAATTTGCCTGTGTGGACGGCCCGGAATTTGACGGCCACCTTGTAGATTTTGACCAGGCAATGAAGCGCCAGCAGATGTACAAAACAGAGGAAGGCAGAGCATTGCTGCGCTTCCAGGAAGGCAAAACACATCACGGCGGATGTGGAATGTGCGGAGGTGACAAATAATGGCAGTTAAAAGAGACAGAGTTCCTGTAAGAGAGCAGGACCCAAAGGTAAGAGCTACAAATTTTGAAGAAGTATGTTTAGGATATAATGAGGAAGAGGCCGTTGCTGAGGCGGAAAGATGTTTAAACTGCAAAAAGCCTATGTGTGTCGGCGGATGTCCGGTAAATATTAACATCCCTGCATTTATTGAGCAGGTGAAGAACCGCGATTTTGAGAAGGCAGCCCAGATTATCGGGGAATCCTCCGCGCTTCCGGCGGTATGCGGCCGCGTGTGCCCCCAGGAAACACAGTGCGAAGGCAAGTGTATTTTAGGAATCAAGGGCCAGCCTGTTGCTATCGGAAAGCTGGAGCGTTTTGTCGCTGACTGGGCAAGAGAACACAATATTGATCCTATTCCGGCGAAGGAAAAGAAGGGTAAAAAGGTTGCGGTTATTGGCTCCGGCCCGGCCGGACTTACATGTGCCGGAGACCTGGCAAAGATGGGCTATGATGTAACCATTTTTGAAGCCCTTCATCAGCCTGGCGGCGTTCTTGTGTATGGTATTCCGGAATTTCGTCTGCCAAAGGACACAGTTGTTGCCCACGAAGTTGAAAATGTGAAGAAGCTGGGCGTTAAGATTGAAACAAATGTGATTATTGGAAAGACGATCACGATTGATGAGCTGCTTAACGAAGAGGGCTTTAACGCTGTATTTATCGGCTCCGGCGCGGGCCTTCCTAAGTTCATGGGGATTCCCGGCGAGCAGGCCAACGGCGTATTTTCCGCCAATGAGTTCCTGACCCGCAATAACCTGATGAAGGCGTTCCGCGAGGACTATGATACGCCGATCTACAGAGGTAAAAAGGTAGCCGTTGTCGGCGGCGGCAATGTGGCCATGGACGCGGCCAGAACAGCTTTAAGACTTGGCGCCGAAACTTATATTGTGTACAGAAGAAGCGAAGCAGAGCTTCCGGCCAGAGTTGAAGAGGTTCACCATGCAAAAGAGGAAGGTATCATTTTCCACCTTCTGACAAATCCTACAGAGATTCTCGTGGATGATAACGGTTGGGTGAAAGGTATCCGCTGTGTGAAGATGGAGCTTGGTGAGCCGGATGAATCCGGCAGACGGCGCCCGGTTGTGGTTCCTGGTTCTGAGTATGATATTGAGGTTGACGCTGTCATTATGTCTCTTGGAACAAGCCCGAATCCGCTGATTTCATCCACCACAAAGGGGCTGGATGTAAATAAGTGGAAGTGTATTGTTGCCGATGAAAATAACGGCGCTACGACGAAAGAAGGCGTTTATGCCGGCGGAGACGCCGTGACAGGCGCGGCTACAGTAATTCTTGCCATGGGCGCAGGAAAAGCTGCGGCAAAAGGTATTGATGAATATTTGAAATAATGTGACGGTTTGATCGTGTGTTTGCACAGCCAGACAGGCGCGTAAATAAGGACGCAGCCCTTTCCGGGGAAATGGAGAGGGCTGTGTTTTTTGATTTAACAGGAAACTTCGTTTCCTGTTAAATCAAAAAGCTCCGCTTTGGATGCGAACTCGCGCAGAGCGGAAATTTGTCGCTAAAGCGACCGCGCTCGGCGCGAGAGTTCCGCAAGCGGAACTCTTTGTTCTTTCATAAGATATTGTGTCTATGAAATAAACTATTTGATGACAGGGATAAGTATTTGACCGGAGATGCCGATATATATAATGAATATGAAGGTCCGGGAACTGTGGCTATAGCAGACGGTTTTGCGCTCGTTTCAATGCTATGCCATTGCAAAAACGTTGGCCAGCCGGACAAAATTAGGAGAGATGAATCATGGAAAGTTATTATTATATCGTTCCCCAAATATCGGAGCTTTGCGCGCTTTTACAAGATGGTCTGTCAAAAAATATTTTTCAGGCGCGCCTTTGGTACGATATTGAACCGTCGGCGGACACAATGGTAAACCTGTATTGTCAGTCAGGGTATCAAAGCGAGGCTGAAATTGAGGCTCTAAAAAATTGTAAGTCTATGCTTTTGTCGCTGATTCAGAATAAAAAAAAGGTTTTTATTTACGGCGGCGGTGTTTTCGGGAAAGAACTCGGAACGAAATTATTGAAGGATAATATTGGTTTTTATGGTTTTTGTGACAAAAGGGCAGAAGAACTTAAAGAAGTCCTGGATAAGCCGGTTGTTTCACCAGAATATTTGTTCGCTCATAAAACTGAGTGCTATGTGATGATCGCCGGCGGGAAGTATGAGAAAGAAATTTATGACGGGCTGATTGAAAACGGTTTTCCGCTAGATCATATACTGCCGTATTTTAGCAGCTTTGGACGTTTAACAAGCCGGATGTCAAAAGAGCAGTATTTTGAATTTCCGCAATATTTTCCAAAGGGAACCGCGTTTGTGGACGGCGGATGCTATCATGGCGAAACGAGTATTTTATTTTCCAAATGGGTGCATGGCGATTATTCTAAGATCTATGCATTTGAGCCGGACAAAGCGAATCTGGAAATCGCAAAGGAAGCTATGGAGATAGCGGGCGTTAAGCGTGCTGAGCTGATTCCGGCAGCAATGAGCGATAGGGTGTCAGAGATGACTTTTGTATCTGGTCTGGGGGGGGGAGAGTCGTGTGATAAAAAGCAGCCAGGATAGTAAATTGATTAGAATCAGTGATATAAAGGCGCTTGAACAGGCCCCATCGGATCGGGTGCAGGGGGTAAGTTTGGATGAAGTTGTTAAAGAGAGGGTCGGCTTTATCAAATTAGATATTGAGGGTGCTGAGATGGATGCCCTTTCAGGAGCCCAAAATATTATCAGGAATGACCGGCCGCTGATGGCGGTATGTGTCTACCACCGCAGCGGTGACGTTTTGGAAATTATGAATTTCCTTCATCAAATTGTACCGGAATACCGGTTCTGGCTGAGACATTATAGCTGTATGAATTGGGAAACGGTTTTGTATGCGGCTGTAATAGAATAATTTTTGCAATGGAACCAGAAGCCACAGTGACATGTTGCCCTATACATATCACTGTGGCTTTTTTGTGTATAAATAATAAAAACAAGTAGAAATATCGGATAAAACTATATAGAAGCACAATAAACACAGATTTATAATAAAAACATCAATACAAAGTGAATAAGCGCTCATTTGCAAAACGTGTTTCAATGTAAACGGATATGCCGCGCTGCGCGCGGCTCTACCACGCATGAAAACCAGTTTCAGGAGGAGGGAACTCTATGTTAAACAGAAAGGTTATCGCTAGTACTCTTATTTTAGGCATGTGTTTATCAATGACGGCCTGCGCCGCTTCCGGCGGAAAAGAAGCAAAAGAAGGCAATTCCAATACACAAAAGCTGTCAATGGAGGAATTGGCCGATATTTGTAAAGATCCGGCAAAGGCATTTCCAGACCCGGTGAATGTAAAAATCGGCTATGGAAATATTACTTACCAGGGAGAAGAAAGTCTTGAAAAAAACGCCTGGAATGAACTATATGAAGCTGCGGGAATACATGTAGAGGCATTATATCAGACGAGCGAGGACGCGGCATCAAAATTAAAAGAAATGGTGATGACAGGAGAATACCCGGACATTTTCTATGTTGACCTAAATACATACATGGATTTTGTGCAGCAGGGGCTTGTTGCGGATATTACAGAATATTTTGAAGGCGATTTTTTGTCGGAGGACGCCAAAGCGTATTTAGAGGCAGATGAAATGTCTGCGGCAAAAAAGGCTTATATTGATGGAAAGATCTACGGGCTTCCCCAGACTTCTGACCCGGAAAACAGCGCTCCGCTTTTGTGGGTGCGCAAGGACTGGCTGGACAATTTAGGCTTATCGGAGCCAACAACTATGGAAGAGTTTCAGGAGGTTGCCAGGGCCTTCACATTTGATGATCCGGACGGGAACGGGATTGATGATACCTATGGATTTTCGATGAACGGCAAAGATGTGTCTACCGGCAAGGATTCCAGCGGCGTGGCTTTGAATTTTAATATGGTTGGACAGTACCCTACGGGCTTAAGATTTATTGTGGAGGACAATGAAATCCAGTGGGCCGGACAAAATGAAGAAAAAATGACCTATGCTTTGGAAATTTTCCAGCAGATGTATAAAGATGGCACACTGGCTCCAGATTTTGTCAGCACGGACAGTGCGGCCTTAACCGATGCATTTATTTCGGGGCAGGTCGGTATGATTATGGGAAGCCCGTGGTCCGTTGTAGGCTCTTATGGCGATGCGATTTTACTGAACCCAGAATTTGAGTGCGTAGCTCTTCCGTGTCCATCTTCTTCTGTAAATCCTGACGGAGGCGTGTATTTGCCATCAAGCTCCCTTGTTTACTGGTGTGTCAGCAGTAAATGTGAAAACCCTGAGGTTTTGTTTAAAATTTATAATATGGCGATGAGCTATGTGGCTTATGCCAATGACCGCAGCCAGGAAGAAGCCTTTAAGTATAATATCGGTGTGAATGGGCAGTATACAGGAAAAGCCGCGTCGATTATCAGCGCCATTGATATGCCCCACTATAATTATACATGCTGGCAGAATGAGCATACCCTTCTTGCAGAGGGCGGAGATTCTTCTGAACTGCCATGGACGGAGCAGCAGCAGTTTGACTATATGCAATTCTTTGCTGAAAACAGAGACCGGGCAGAAAGCTTATCGGATGAGGAGTTAAGTATATGGAAAAGCGGTGCTACCTACTATTGCGTCTTTGGCAATGAGAATACCGGTTATGGCGGTGCTGATAAAGTGATGGCCCGTGAAAATTATAATGAAGCTTACAATGTCATTCCAGATTCTGAAATGACATCCGATCTGGCTAACTTAGAAACACTGACGGCTGAAACGCTCATTAGTATTATTACAGGGCAGGCAGAGCCGGGGTCCTATGGTGATTTCCTGGAAACATGGAAGGAAAGAGGAGGACAGGAGATTTTAGATACTGTGACCGCATGGTATAAAGAGCAGCAGTAATATACAGATAGGCTGGAGGCTGTCAAGGCGCTGGTGAAAACTAAGCGCTGTAGCAGCTTCCTTTTAAAAGCAGGAGGTTTACTATGAAAAAGAAAAAAGTCCGCAGGGCGAAAAAATCATCAACAGTTTATCATTTAATGCTGCTGCTGCCAATGCTGTTTGTATTTGTCTTTAATTATATTCCGATGGGCGGGATCATCCTGGCGTTTAAGGATTACAAGCCTGGGCTTGGTATTATAGGTTCCCCATGGGTTGGACTGGAGCATTTCATTTATCTGGTTAATACCCCGGAATTTTGGAGCGTTTTAGCCAATACACTGGTGATTGCCCTGCAAAAGATTATATGGGGGATTATAGTACCGCTGACATTTGCGCTTTTGTTGAATGAAGTACGAAGTAAACTTTTTATGAAAACAGTCCAGACGGTTACATTCATCCCGTATTTTCTTTCCTGGGTCGTTTTAGGCGGTATCCTTATTGAATTTCTTTCCATGAATGGCGGTATGCTCAATTCTTTGTTAAATGTTTTAGGGCTGCCAAGCGTCAATTTCCTTGGAGATCCAAACGCTTTTGTTCCTACGGTGATTGTGAGCGATATTTGGAAAGGGCTTGGCTATAACGCGGTTATTTATCTTGCAGCGCTGACCGGCGTCGACCCGACACTCTATGAGGCCGCAGCAATCGACGGCGCCGGGCGGTGGAAACAAACGCTGCATGTAACGCTCCCATCCATTGCCCCGATCATTGCTCTTATGACGATACTTTCTCTTGGAAATGTACTTAACGCTGGCTTTGACCAGATTTTCAACCTTTATAACCCGGCAGTTTATAAAACCGGCGATGTGATCGATACTTTTGTTTATCGTTTAGGTATGGAAAATTACCAATATTCACTGTCCACAGCCGTCGGCCTGTTTAAATCTGTTGTTTCTGGTATTCTGATTGTTGTCTCGTATAAACTGGCAGACCGCTATGCTGGCTACCGTGTATTTTAAGGGGGAGCTTATGAAAAAGACATCAATATCAAGAAAAATATTTGTTATATTTAATTATACTATTTTGGCGGCGATTATGATTATTTCCATTATTCCGATCATTAATGTGCTGGCAACCTCTTTTTCGTCATCCGAATATATCAGCTCCGGCCAGGTGACATTGTGGCCAAAGGGGTTTACAACAGCCGCCTATCATTACGTTATGAACCAGGCTGAATTTTGGGCCTCCGTTTGGGTGACAATGAAACGTATGATTATTTCCATACCACTGACCTTAGTACTGACCATTTTAGCGGCTTATCCCCTCTCAAAGCCTAAAAGCGAATTTAAAGCCAGAGGTTTTTATGTGACATTTCTGATGATTACGATGATTTTCAACGGCGGATTAGTACCTACATATATGCTCGTCCACAGCCTTGGACTTTTTGATACTATTTGGGCCTTAGTGCTTCCCGGAGCTGTCAATGTGTTTAATATTATTCTTGTAATGAATTTCTTTCGTGGGCTTCCAAAAGCCATTGAAGAATCTGCAATCATGGATGGCGCAGGGCAATTTACAATTATGCTGAAAATCTTTATTCCTTTGTCCAAAGCTTCCATTGCCACCATTACGCTGTTTTCGATTATTAATAACTGGAATTCATGGTATGACGGCCTGCTTTATAATAATTATACGGAAAGCTATCCGCTCCAGACCTACCTGCAATCTTTGCTGAATATGACTTCCGACTTAAGTACAATGATGAAAGACGTTCAGAGTATTATTGACCGCCAGGCAATTACAGCGAGAAATCTGACAGCAGCTCAGATTTTTATATCGATTATCCCGTTAATGTGCGCATATCCTTTCCTGCAAAAGTATTTTGCCAAAGGGCTGACTCTTGGCAGTGTAAAGGAATGACGCCGGAAGGGGAAAAGCAGGCTGGGAAATGCCAAAGAATACATTTAGAAGTAAAATAATGATTTAATTTCAGGAGGCGTTTATGAAGAAATGCTGCAATCCGGTATTTTCCGGGAAAAAAGAAGATTTGAATAAATTTGTAGATTCCATATTGGAAGCAATGACATTAAAGGAGCTTGCCTATTATGCTTATAATGGTATGGCCCATGAAGAAATGAATACCGAAAGCGGGCTTCATCTGCCTACCGGAGAGTGCGGCGGGGTTGACGCAGTCGCGGGAACAGACACCGACCTGCCTATGCCTATCCATATTGGCCAGAGCTGGAACCGCGAGCTGGCTAAAGAGGTGGGCGAGGTTATCGGAAATGAATTGCGGGGAAAGAAAAAGGCATCAAATCCTAACACTCTCATGTTTACGGCTATTGCAGATGTGCGCAGCAATCCCCTTTCTGGAAGGTTTTATGAAGGGTACTCGGAGGACCCTTATCTGGCTGCTGAAATGGTCGATCATGTAGGTAATGGGTGTATTGGGGATGATGATTTTTATATAAAAGCCCAGGTAGGTTCCAAGCATTACTGTGTTTATCACAGTGAATGGAACAGAGCTTCGGAAAGCAATTATGTGTCGGCGAGGGCGCTGATGGATTATCATATCCCTCCGTTTGTCAAAGGCTTTAAAAACGGCCATCTGGTTGGTGTAATGACATCTTATGGAGGAACAAACGGAATGACAAACATTACATTTCCTTACCTGGATGTGCTGGCAGAGAAATATCCGTACAGCCTGTTAAATATCAGTGACTGCGAGGCGGACACAGATACGTTAAGAGGCCAGGGCAATGGCTACGATCCGGTGTATACTGTGGAGAACCGGATGCTTGCGTCAATGCTTATAAAGCAGAAGATTTATGCCGGAAACCGGGCAGACCAGACGACATTTTTGAAGGCTGTGGAGGAGGGGGCCTACGGGCTTAAGCGAAAGGATCTTGAAGAATTTATCCGCCCCCAGATTGAGCTGTGGGTGCGCTCTGGATATTTTAACCCCAAGGATTATCCTTACACGAAAATGTGCCTGGATCATTCCCCAATCGACCATAATGACGAGCTTAGCCAGGACGTAGCCTTAAGGGCTGCGCGGGAAGGGATTGTTTTATTAAAAAATAATGGACTTTTGCCGCTTTCTGGAGATAAAAATGTACTTGTGACAGGGATGTTTTGTGATACACGGGTACAGACGCACTATTCCACGCCAACGCCAAAGGATTTGGAGTATTCGGGTATGACGCCTGCCAAAGCCTATGAAGAATATATGGAACGGTCTGAGGGCAGCCTGTATGTTGTGCCGGAGATGTCGGGAAGTCATATCCAGATTTTTTCCGAGGAAAAAGGCGGTTATCTGAGCCTTGAAGATTTAGGCAAAGAAGGAAAGGCGCCGGCAGAATTTACTGTTTATGATTTTGGAATGAATGCGACGGCTTTTTATAATAAAGCAACGGATACCTTTTTGACATATCAGAGAAAAAACGGTGTATTGTGCCTGGAAAGGCGAAATCCTGAGAAAACGCCGTCCTGCTTTTTAATCCGGGAGGATAGCAGGGGATTAAGTACGATAAAATGCGATGTGTTTCTGACTGGTTTTTGGGATCGTGTGGAAGAATATCATAAAAATGAGATTCCATTTTATGAGCGGTATCATAAGGCTGGAAAATATGTGACCTATACGGAAGACAACGGTCTGACTGTACGGGAGGAAGAGTGCGAAGGGGCGTTTTTTAGAATTGATATAATTTCCGGTGCCGGGGCAGGCGCGGAGGATTTTGTACATAAAGCAGAGCTTGCCGTACTTTTTATCGGGGCGAACTCTTTTGTACAAGCTTCAGAAATGATTGACCGTCCGGATTTTGAAATCGGAAAGGATCAGATTGCCCTTGTGGAAACTGTGGCAAGGCAGTTCCCGGGGAAGACGGTTGTTGTTGTTAAAAGTGATTTTCCTCTGAATCTGGCGGCAATTGAAGAAAATCCTGATGTGGCGGCGATCCTTTATGAATCCTATGCCGGACAGTACGATTCCTGGGCTTTAATTGAAACACTCTATGGAAGCAATTCACCTTCGGGCCATTTATCTGCGACATGGTATAAAACGATGGACGTACTGCCTAGGTTATGCCGCCGGGAGGGTATTGACGATGAATATACGGTAGATATGAAAAATGCCAGCCCGGAAGAAACAGGGCTGACCTATATGTATCATTGTCCTCAGGCTGTTCTTTATCCGTTTGGATATGGGCTTTCCTACGCTCAATTTGCTTATAGCAATATTTGTGTGAAAAACGGCCTGAAGCCATTGGCTGTAGATTTAACTGTGACAAATACAGGGAAATTTACAGGCAAGGAGGTTGTTCAAATTTACCTTTCCTCTCTGGATTCCGGTTATGGAGATTATGTGCCGGGAAAACAGCTTGTGGGCTTTGCTAAGACAAAGGAATTAAAGCCTGGGGATTCCCAGAAGGTCCATATTGATCTTTATGAAGATGCTTACCGGAAATGGGATGTGGCAGCTAAAAAATATATTGTGGAAACGGGCGAATACCTTCTGTCTGTTGCCCGCTGTGCTGAGGATGTTGTGTATGAAACACAGATTCATATAGAGGGAGAAGCCCTGGGCCTCCTTGATTTCTCATCTCCCTGCAATGTGTGGGAAAGTGTTTCTGCTGCTAAAGCCGTGAAGGGCGCGGAAATATCAAAGAAGAGATCCGTATATTTTGAGGGCGGGTATTTTGCCGTAGAGTCCGATGGGGCGGACAGTCAAATTACTATGCAGAGAGTTCGCTTTGACCATGCGTCAAAATTGAAGCTTACGGCAGCCTGTGCGGCTCCCGGGGCCAGCCTGGAAATTTGTATCGGGGAGAAATGCTATGCTTTGCCTGTCTGTGAAACGAAGCCTAAAGAAACTGTTTTAGAGGAACAAGATCAGATTGTTTGCATGGAAATTGCCTATGCACAGAATGAGCTTTTGTTTGAGCAGCCCATTTCAGGGATTTATGAGCTTACGATCCGGTTTAACCAGCCGGGCATACGCTTGTCAGAAATACAGGTGCAGTAACGGCGTAAGGCGGCAAAAGGCTTTGCCGCCTTGGCGCTGCAGCCGGTAAGGAAAGGGGAAAAGAATGGCAGAAAAAGAATATCAGCATGAAATTGTGCAGCCGGATAATGGCCTTCCGGCCCGGTATTTTTTCAGTAATGATGGCCGGCCTGCCATGGTACCTATGCATTACCATAATGCCATAGAAATTATGTACTGCACCCGGGGCTGTGTTACGATTACAAAGGGCAATGAAACCTTTTTATTGCAGCAGGGGGATGTGGCTGTTTATAACATTAATGAAATGCATATGACCATGTGTAAAAACAGCTATACCACAGCCTTTGTTATTCAGATACTTGCGCCGTATTTGCAGACTGTCAGCGGAATATCGGAAACCTATTTTCGGATTCCATTGATTTCTTCCGGGAATTTGACAGCGGAGGAGATAAGTAAAGTAAGAGAACTAGAGGCGGCAATCGAAGATTTTTTTAAAATGACCGAGGCTATTCCTGAAAATCCTTATCAGTTTATCCGTGCACAGGGGAGCCTGTGTGAAATATTGTACCATTTATTTAGGAATTTTCAGGATAAGGATGTAAAAATTCCTCAGCGTAATCAGAAAAATTTTGACCGTATTAGAAAAATCAGGGAATATATTGACAGGAATTATAATAAAGGGATTTCCCTTGAAGCTATTTCAAACTACATGGGGCTGACCCCGGCCTATTTTTCCCGGTTTTTTTCAGAAACCTTTGGGATGGGCTTTTTGCAGTATCTTTTTCAAATTCGGATGAAACATGCCTATGTGGATGTTATTACAACAAATACATCGCTGATTACGATTGCCATGGATAATGGCTTTTCCAGCTATTCGCTATTTAATACAAAATTTAAAGAAACCTATGGACAAACGCCGGCCCAGGTAAGAAGACGCTATTCCGGTGAGGATCAATAATAGGCAAACGGCTGCAAGTCCGGGATGTATGGCTGAATCGCTACAATGTGTATGCTTAACAAGGAGATATGACAATGACACCTACAAAACTTTACGGGCTCCAAATTGAGTATCAGGATGCCCCTCTTGGGCTTGATATTGAAAGGCCCAGATTTTCATGGAAAATGACAAGCAAGCGCCCGGGCGCTTCACAGACGGCCTGGCGGCTTAAGGTATTGCGTTTCCCGGACAACGAGGAGGTTTGGAATACCGGCAGGGTAGAAGGAGGCCGGAGCAATGAAATTTTCTATGACGGCGCCCCTTTACTTGCGTGTACAAGATACGATGTTTTCCTGACTGTATGGGATGAGCTTCATCAGGAATGTCAGGGAAAAACCTGGTTTGAAACCGGGCTTATGGACCCGTCAATCCAGGCCTGGGAAGGGGCGGATTTTATCGGGCCTTTAAGATATTCTATGTGTGCGTCGCTTCGTGGAATTTTTGCGCTGGAAACAAGGCTGCGCTTTGAACCTGGCAGCTTTAGGGGCGGGCTTGTTTTTGGGGCTGGTGATGGGAGGCTTATGGACGAGCGGATGAATGAGTACGGCTTGGAAGGACGGAATTTTATCCGATATGAGCTGGATGTCAAAACAATTCCCGCAATGCTGTCGATCTACCGTGCCGGCTATGCCAAGGAGGACCGGGAAGATGTTCCCTTTGCCCAGGTTCCGGTCGTCGATTTGGCGGCAAACACCCCGGTCATTACGGAAGAAAACCGCTGGGAGCCGCACACCTTAAAAATAGAAGTTACGGGAAACTGCGCCTATGCTTATGTGGACGGGGTGTTAGTTGACGCTGTGGATTCCCAGCTCGAAGGTGTGAAATTCCAGGGGCCAAGGCAGCTAAATCCCAGAGGCTTTAACGACTGTATCACTTATCCAAGGCTGAATGAGATCGGTTTTTTTGCTGGAAAAGGCGATACTGTATTTTTTGAAAAGCTTGTCGTCAGAAACTTGCGCACGCCCTGTGCGGTTGTTGTAGAGGAAACGCCGGAAGGGGGCCTTTATGGCGAACGTGGGATTTTTGAAACGGCATTTGAGAGTGGGGAGCTGTCCGTCAAGAACGGCTGGTTTTGTGTGAAGGCGGCGGACTGTGTAAGCCGGCAGCTTACGGCCCGTCCGCTGCCTGTGTCCTGTCCGATGCTTAGAACCGTTTTTGAAACCTATGAGGGGAAAAAGATAAAAAACGCCAGGCTTTATGCAACAGCCAGGGGCATTTATGACTGTAAAATGAACGGCGCCCCCGTGACAGATCATTATTTTGCGCCGGGGTGTTCCCAATATGATAAGCATTTAATGTATCAGACTTATGATATTACTCATTTGGTGCAAAATGGAAAAAACGGCGTGGGAGTGACCCTGGCTTCCGGATGGTGGAGCGACGCCCAGACGTATGCCCTGCAAAACTATAATTATTACGGTGACAAGGAGTCTTTTTTAGCTAAAATTGTCGTGAATTACGATGACGGGAGCAGGCAGGTTATTGTCACAGAGCCAGAAAACTGGCGCTATTACGGCAAAGGCCCTTATACCTACGCCGGGCTTTTTCATGGCGAGCATTTAGACGGGCAGCGCCTGGCGCTGTATGAAGAATATTCCCTGCCCTCCTTTGATGACAGCTCCTGGGAAAAACCAGAGGTTATACATACAGTACCTATTAAAGGGATTGAAGCAACGCCGCTTCCATGGGCGAATAACTGGCCGGATTTAAACGGACAGGAGCCAGAGCTTGTGGGCAGCTATCAGGCCCCGGTGAAAGAGTACTGCCGTGTAAAGGCCATAACTGTCACAGAGCCTAGGAAAGGCTTATATTTGTATGATTTTGGACAGGAAATGGCCGGAGTGCCGGAGCTGGTATTTTGCGAAGCGCCGGGAACTGTCGTAACTATGCGGTACGGAGAAATGCTTTATCCAAACCTGGAGGAATATGGGGATATGTGCGGGATGCTTTTGCTGGAAAATTACAGGGATGCGTCCAGTACGGACATATACCGGTGCAAAGGCAGCAAGCACGGGGAAAACTACCGCCCGAAATTGACCTTTCATGGCTACAGATATATTGAGATCAGCGGTATTTCAAAACCGCTGCCCTTAGAGGCGGTGACAAGCATCCAGCTTTCTTCCATTGTGGAAATGACCGGCCACTTTGAGTGTTCTAATTCCTTAGTGAATCGTTTTGTAGAAAATGTGAAATGGTCGCAGCTATGTAATTTTATTAGTATTCCTACGGACTGCCCCCAGAGAAATGAACGTATGGGCTGGGCTGGGGATACCCATGTATTTTGTGATACAGCAATCAAAAACAGTGATCTGCGGATTTTTTATTACCGTGTCCTTGAGGCGTTTCGCGATTTGCAAAAGGACGGAAAGTTTCCGGAAATTGCCCCGGCAGGCGGCGGTTTTGGCGGTATTACCTATGAAAGTGCGCCTATATATATGGCATGGGAGCTTTATGTGCATTATGCTGATAAAAAGATTGTAGAAATGACATATCCGGCGCTTAAGGCATTTATGGACTATATACGGAGCCAGGGAATGCCGGGGCTGTCCTTTGTAGGACCTTTGGGAGACTGGCTTGCTGTGGATGAAACGGATAAGCATTTGCTTTGGAACGCGTTTTATTGCCGGGATTGCTTTCTTATGGAAAATCTGGCAAGGGTTGCCGGGGAGGAAAATGAAGCAAAGCTTTTTAGCGCGCTTGGAAAAGAGGCGGCAAGGTATTGGAAGAGTACCTTTTTAGAGCCGGGAACCGGGCGGACAGTGAATGCTGCGGGGAAGCTTGTGGATACCCAGTGTTCTTATGTGCTTCCAATATGCTATGGAATACTTACAGGGGAAATGAAGAGTACCGCAGGGGAACATCTGGCCCGGAAGGTTTTAGAAGACAATGGCTGTATTCGTACCGGATTTTTTGGAACCGGGCTCATTAACGAAGCCTTGACAATAACCGGGCATGGGGATTTGGCGGCTGCCCTCATGGAACAGACAAAATATCCCTCCTGGCTTTACCCAGTGACCCAGGGGGCGACAACAATCTGGGAACGCTGGGATTCTTTTACGATGGAAAAAGGCTTCGGCGGAAATAATGAAATGAACTCTTTTAATCACTATTCCCTGGGAAGTGTCGTTTCCTGGCTGTATCGTTATGTGCTTGGTATTCAGGCCAGGGAGGACGCCCCTGGGTTTAAGTGTTTTTTACTAAAGCCCTATGTCTACGGCTTTGAGTGGGCCAAAGGAGGCATGGAAACACCCTATGGGCGTATTGAAAGCGGGTGGCGCAAATCCGGAGGGAAAATACATTTCCGATTTTTTGTTCCGGCCAATACCCGGGCGACGCTGATTTTGCCGGGAGAAGGGAATACTTGTGTGGAACTGGAGCCTGGGGAGCATATTTTTGAGAGCGCATTATTTTAAATGAAGGGGAACGCCCTTCTGGTTTTGAGATAAAGGCATCGCTTAGGCGGTGCCTTTTGGATTTTCGTGTATTGACAAAGATATTCTATTGCAGTAGAATAATGGTGTGTTCTATTGCAATAGAATAGTATCGAAATAACAGAGGTAACTCAGCATAAGGTTTTTGCGTGTACGGAGCAAAAAACGCAGGCGCGCAGCGGGCAGCGCTGAATCCGTCCGGGTATTGGCTGCGAATGAATGACCCTGGCAAAAAACGCAGGCGCAGTTGGTAGCGCTGAAACCTTTGCCCCCGCACAATCGGGAAGGCCGTCAAGTGCCTGGGCAGTTATTTAGGAAATGATGTACCAGAAAGGAGAGGAAAGATGGAAATAAAGCTTTTTGATTCGGAACGCCGGGTGATGGAATGTCTTTGGGAACATGGGCCTCTTAGCGCCAAGGAGCTGGCAAAGCTTTTAGGCGGGCAGGTGGGATGGAGCAAGACGACAACCTACACGGTCATTAAAAAATGTGTGGATAAAGGCGCGGTTTTGCGGATTGAGCCAGGGTTTATCTGCCGCCCCCAAATTAGCCGGGAAGAAATATGCGCCCAGGAAACGGAAGAACTCATACAGCGCAATTATGGAGGCTCTGCCGATTTGTTAGTAGCTTCATTACTGGGAACAAAAAGGCTTTCTGAGGAAGAAATTAAACGTATGAAGGCATTGATTAAGGAATTGGGGGAAGAATGATGGTTTTATCGTTGGCAGAAATGAGTCTTGGGGGAGCGCTGCTCACCGTTGTAATTGTCATGCTTCGGAGGCTATTGTTAAACCGGCTGCCGAAAAAGATGTTTTTGGCTATGTGGGCTATCTGCTTGTTTTGCTTCCTTGTGCCTGTGCGCATAGCGGTGCCTGTAAGTATTTATCAGCTTCTTAATGATCCTGAGGCCTTTCACAATGACAGGCAAACAGACGCAGGCCCTGGCCTGTCCGGTGCGCTGCCTTATGCCGCGGAAGGCTCTGCCATTTGGGAACAGGGTACTGCTGATGGTTCTGATAGCTTTAGCGGGAGTACAGCCGGTACATCGGTAATAGAAACGGCAAAAGCGGAGGCTGCCGGGGAAAGCCACACCGGCCGGGTGATTTTTGCGGTTTGGTGCGCAGGGGGTCTTATTCTGGTATCTGTAATTACGGCGGGGCATATACGCGGGATGAAAAAATATAAGATGGCATTGCCGATACATTTGCTGCCTGAAGGCTTTGGCGCTGTTTTTCCATGGCTGGCAGCTCATCCGATACGGAGAAATGTACAGGTAAAATATTTAGACCAGATCGACACACCTTTGACCTATGGCATTTTTAAGCCGGTCATTTTGCTGCCAAAGCATATGGACTGGAACGACCGGCAGCGCGTCGGCTTCGTCCTCGCCCATGAAATGGCCCATATATGCCGGTTTGACGGGATTTCTAAAGGGCTGCTGGCGGCCGCTTTGTGTATCCATTGGTTTAATCCTATGGTGTGGGTCATGTATGTGTTTGCCAACCGCGATTTAGAACTGGCCTGCGATGAAGCGGTGCTTCAAAAATATGGGAGCAGTGTTAAGGCCGAGTACGCGCTGGCTCTCGTAGGAATGGAGGAAAAGCGCCTCGGCTTTGTTCCTATGACAAGCTGCTTTTGTAAAAACGCGTTGAAGGAACGTATTACATCAATTATGAAATCAAAGCCCAGGTCTGTGCTTAAGAGCGCGGCGGCTTGTCTTATTGTCGTTTTAGCGACATGCGGCTTTGCCACGGCTGGGGGTGCCAAAGAGGGGAGCGGCGCCAGCGTATATGAAGGCTTTGGAGATTTACAAAAGGGTACAGCCGATGAAAGCGCGCAGGGCGCGGAAGAATCAGCGGCCCAGGAAATTCTTGACGATATAATAAGCCGTGAAAATATGGATTATCTTGGCCATATGCTGATCGATTCAAAAGACAGCTACGGCGCTGACGGCGCAACCTCTGGCGAAGTGCCTTACACTCAAGAGCAGTATGATCAGCTTATTGATGGCTTTTACGTCGATGATTATGAAAATATGTCCATTGCACAGTTTAACCGGACAATTTATAAAAAATTTTCCAATGACGAAGAGTTGAGTGAACTTTTTTATACATACGCAGATGTGCTGCCGGAAAATGACCCATATGGAGCTTATTTGAATATGACTGTGCAGGCGTCGCTGAACGAATACGAAAGCCGTCTTAGCGAGGTGTATTCCGGGGAAACGGTGAATCCCCAGGTGTACCGGTATTTTCAGAAAGTAGTCCAGGCGGATGTTTTTGGCGGTCAGGTTCCTGCGGGCGGTTATTATGTGGAATATATGTTTTCCTACCGCATTTTAGATCAGGACTATTTAACAGTAAAAGAGCGTGACGGATTTTTAAATGTCATATCTTCGCAATTAGAAGCAGCGGCCAAAGAGCTTAACATAAGGGAAGGCATGGAGGAAAAGCTTCAGGCCAGTTTTGAGGATTTAGGAGAAAAAGCGTCCAATGCTAAAATTAAATTTATAGACGGGCAGATTTTATATATTGGAAATTATTAAATAAAATATTAGACGAATATGTTTGTGGCCTTTCAATGGCCGGGAAAAGGGGAAATGAGTGATGAAAAATAAATTACATGAGGGCGCATTAGCTGTTCATTTAAAAAAGCGAATGTTAGCGGTTTTTGCGGCTGGAACCGCGCTTGCTATTATTAGCGGCGCGTCCGGCTGTTCTGGAAATGATTTAAAGGGATCTTCGGATGAAGCGTGGCAAAATTATCAAGACCATAGCTTTCCATATTTTAAAGCTGAGAAATATACAAAAGCAGACTACGAGCTAATGACAGCGCTTAACACGGACGGCTATAAGAATATGAGCGTTCGGGAATTTAATAAAAAGGCTATGGACTGGGAAAATGAAGACAGCTACCATAAGGCGGAGGAAGCGATGGCCCGTCTTGTTTCTTCGCTGCCAGAGGATGATAAAAATAGAGATTTTATTTTTAATACAATGGAAAATACATGGAGGGAGTGCGAAAAAAAGCATTATAACCAGTGCGAGAAAGAAGCCGCTGCCTGGTACAGCGCTTCGGCTGTTTATGAAAAATATGGCGATGTGTATGGAGAAAATGAACGGCTGATTAGCTGCTATGCAGATTTTTCATTTAATTATACGATTTCGGATGAATCGGCGCTGACCGTAGGGGAGAGAGATGAAGCCTTATTGCAGATCAAGGAAACGCTTGAAGCTGCCATAGAGGAGCAGACGGACGCTGTGCGGACAAATGAGGAAAAGATGGAGAAGGCTTTGACGGACACGCTCAAAGCCGCGCTTAAAAATATGAATGAAAAAATTGCCTGGGGCGAGAAGTGCTCGGTCAGCTATTCTTATGACGCGCCCTATGCACCTGACGGGGAAGCTGTGAGCGCGGATTCGTCTGATGGAGCTGTGAGCAGCCATATTTGTGCGGAGGGAACCGCCGGCACTTCCATAGACAGCAGTGCGTCATTGAATGTAGACGCAAGCGCAGGCTACACAAAGGAGCAATACAAGCAGGTTATTGACGCCCTGCTTCCAAAGGATTACGAAAAAATGTCTGTAGCGGAGTTTGACAGGGCAGTTCATAAAGTATTTGCGGAAAGCAGCTGGGATGAGGATAGCATTGCCTATGCTTATGAAAACGTTTCTGCCTGGCTGCCGGAAAATGATCCGAATTATTATGGAATAAATGAGCTTATCCCAAGGGCAGCCGGGGAGTATAGTGCGCGGGCCGCCTCGGTTTACCGCGGGGAAAATATCTATCCACAGGCTTCTGTGTATGAGGATATTCCATTGGAGGAGGATGTGTACGGGGATAAAGTTGTTGTAGGAAATATTATAGCCGAATATACATTTTCCTATGATATTCTCGACGCTGACCGGCTGACTGTGGCTGAAAGAGAAGACTTTTTGCAGGAGGTAAAAAATGGCGTGAAACGCTTCCTGACAGATACGGCCAAGGATGGAAAAATCAGCCGCAGCGAATTTGAGGCGGGCATTGAAGCCGCCGGAAAAGCTGCCGGAAATGACAAGATCCAATTCATCCGCTGCGGCAATTGCTTGGTCGAGCTGTATTAAAATGCCCGGCGCTGCGGGGCCTGGCGTTACTGCGTCACCCGCTTTACCCATTTTCCCCGCACAAGGCGAACCGAGCACCAGCCGGATTTAATGATCCAGTCGGTTTTTAAGGAAACATAAATCCAGAACGCAGGTAAATGGAGGACAAGGCCGCACAAATATCCGAGGGGGATAGATACGAGCCACAAGAATAAAATATCTGCGACCATAAGGAAACGGGTATCTCCGCCGCCGCGCAGCACTCCCTTTGTAAGAACCGACTGGGTCGTCTGGAAAATGACCATTATAGCTACGGCAACCATGAGCTGGTCAGCGATGGCTCTTGTTTCTTCGGTAATATTAAAACCGCCGACCACAAGAGGGCATATTGCCAGTATAACACCGCCTGCGGCGACGCCGATAATGACGCTTAAGGCAAGGAAGGTGATTCCCTGGCGGTATGCTTTTTTTGTGTTCCCTTCGCCCAGGGTATTTCCTGTCATAACACTTGAAGCGTTGGAAAGCCCCTGGTTGAACACAGTGGACATGCGCACGACCTGGGCGACGATGGCATTGGCGGCCACAAAGGAAGCGCCGATATGCCCCATGATGACGGACACCGCATTATTCCCAAGAGAGAGCAATGTATCGGAAATCAGCACAGGAATACAATAGGTCACATAAAGCTTTAAGTGGTCGCTGCACTTCATAAAAATATCTTTTAAACGATAACCAATCTTCTTATCAATAAAAAGAAAATAGCCGGCATTAATCCCCATTTCGACAAGCCGCGCGATAAGCGTTCCAAGGGCGGCTCCGGCAATTTCCATTCTCGGAGCCCCAAGCTTTCCAAAAATAAAAATCCAGTTGAAAAAAATATTGACGAAAAAGGCCACAATAGACGTTATTAAGGGAAGATTGACCTGGCGGACAGAGCGCAGTATTGCTGTCAGCGTCAGAGACAGCCCGGTAGGAATATAGGCAAATGCGCTGATACGAAAATACAATGTGCCTTTGTTTATAATACCTGGATCATTTGTATAAATTCCCATAATTCCTTCCGGAACAGCGAGAGTGACCAGAGAGAATAAAAGGCCGACAGCCAGGCATAGCCTCAGCATAATCGTGACAACCTTTTTAAAGGCCGTAATATTCCTGGCTCCCCAGTATTGGGCAGTAAGCACAGCGGCGCCATAGCCCATCCCCATACACATAAATTGAAAAATGTTAATAAACTCATTGGCAAGAGACGAGCCGGAAAGCTGCATTTCTCCGAAAGAACCTAGCATTAGGGTGTCCATCATATTGACGCCAATGGTAATAAGGCTTTGAAGAACAACCGGGATCGCCAAAGCGACAACATTTTTATAAAACAACCGATCCCGGACAAAAATCTGCATAAAAATCCTCCCTTTCCTCTGTTTGCCGTGCCTTCCACGGCCTCAAGTTATCCCCTTGCGGGGGTTCCTAATATCTGCCGTGCCTTCCACGGCATTAAGTGATCCTGTATCTATCATAGCAAAGCCATTTTGCTGTGTCTGTATTTTTTTCTCCACAAATAGAACTGCAAAATGTGCATTATGCATATCCAATAAAAGCGGAAATCATGGTATAATAGCCACGTAAGTGGCTATTATACCTGCGCATAAAGCGGTTTCTGCGCGAGCCGCAGAAATCCGCTGCGCATCCGCCAGGGGCACCGTGGCCGCCTGCGGCCATGGTATAATAGCCACGTAAGTGGCTATTATACCTGCGCATAAGGCGGTTTCTGCGCTTGCCGCAGAAATCCGCTGCGCATCCGCCGGGGGCACCATGGCCGCCTGCGGCCATGGTATAATGTCCATGAAGTGGACATTATACCGCGTCTTTCGCGCAGTGAGTGTAAGCGAGCCATTCCTCTGCGCGAAAGTACGCATTGCGGCGAAGCCATACCGTGGCCGCCTGCGGCCATGGTATACTTATAACAATAGTTTTATGACTGAAAAAGTATTCGTATGAAGAATGTGAGGTAAGCTATGCTTGAGAATAAATTAGGTATTACAGATTCAACGGAGTTAGCAAGAGCAGAGGAAAAAATAAGTAAGCAAAAAGCTCTTGAAATGTTTGATAGTGGTTTTTTGGAAATGTTAGAACCAGGCACTTATAAAAGCCTTGCGATGATTCATCGGTATCTTTTTGATGAGATTTATGATTTTGCCGGTAAATTACGTAAAGCCAATATTTCAAAAGGTAATTTCCGATTTGCTCCGCTGATGTATTTGGAAGCTGCTCTGAATAGCATAGACAAAATGCCTCAGTCAACCTTTGATGAAATTGTCGAAAAATATGTAGAAATGAATGTGGCTCATCCGTTCCGGGAAGGAAATGGGAGAAGCACAAGAATATGGCTTGATTTGATGCTGAAAAAAGAGATTGGCTATGTGGTTGAATGGAGTAAGGCAGATAAAGAAGATTATCTGCTTGCCATGGAGAGAAGTCCTATTAAAGATGTCGAAATTAAATTTCTTCTGAAAAATGCCCTCACAGACAACGTAAACGATCGAGAAATCTACATGAAGGGTATTGATCACAGTTATTACTATGAGGGCTATTATGTCTTTAAGACGGAAGATTTGACGGGCAAAAAGGCGTAATAGGATTTCTTTTGACCGTCCAAAAGCAAACCCGCAGCTGGTAAGAGGAGGTTTACATGGATATTCGTTTATTGACAAAGAGCAGCGCCCTGGCCGTTCTTGACAGTTATACCGGAGCTGTCCAATGCCCGGATATCGACTGTATTCAACGAATTTTAAAGTGGGGAGAAAACGAAAAACAAAGCCCGCTGTGCGATATGAACCGGGCTTTTGTGGGAAGCTGGGAAGATATGGAAGCAAGGTGCCGGGCGCTGACGCCAAAGGATATGGAATGGATGCCTTTGTTTATTATATGTGTTTCGGACACTGTTCCCGGAGGCGCAGAGGAATTTTTAGAGAACGCCCGAAGACAGCGTTTAAGCTGCAACATTATTATATCCGCGAAAGCCGCCGCAGAAGCGATGAATTGTGCGGGAGAACTGCTCGGCGTTTTAAGGGTGTGGCAGAGAACCTTTTTAAACTATAAAAATGGGAAGCGGCTGGGAGATATTCTGGCGGACGGCCGGGAGCTGACCGGCTGTCCGGTGGCACTTTTGGGGAAAAATTACGGGCTTTTGGCATGGTGCGGACTGGAAGGGGAAAATGCCCCCGGCCAGGCGGCGCTGCTGCGTGACGGGCATTTGGATGAGGAACAGTTTACTGCGCTTAAGGAAAATAAAGAGGTGGCGCTGCACTCTGTCCGTCAGGGAGTAAGTATTGTGGGAAGCCTGATTGTATGGCGCCCTTTACATCTTGCATATTTGGATTACTGCCTGGATGTTATGGCTCAGGCTGTGTCGTGGGCCATGAAAAAGGCCGGCGATTATGACAAAGGCGCAGGAGACCGGCGTCTTGCTTTTGAGCGGTTTATTTACGATCTTCTTGATGGAAGCCTGTCCGGGAACAACGAGGTTGCCCGGCGTGCCGGGCAAATGGGCTTTCTTGGGGCGCCTTATTTTGCCTGTATGGTTTTAAAATATGAAAAAGAACTAAAAAGACCCCTTAATCCGTGCATTTATGCATTGAAAAAGCTTTTGCCGTCCGGGGATTTTGCTATTTACGGGCGTTCGATCGTGGCGCTTATTCCCTTAAAAAAACGCTCTCTGGCAGACTTAGATCTTGAAGCACTTTCCGAATATATTTCAAGCCGGGGGCTTATCGGGGGAATATCCGGGGCGGGGATGCGTATCGGTTATTTTCGTTCATTTTATTTAATGGCATTGGAGGCAATGCGCCTGGGGAGTATGGATATACCGGAGGATAAAGGCCCGTACGGCCCTAAACAAAGTACCGCGGGGAAACTATATTACTTTGAAGATTTCAGAGTCTTGTATATGATGGATTTGTGCCGCGACGCTTTTGTTCACAAGCACGGCCACGACAGGACTATTTATTTGTGCCACCCCGCCGTGGCCGGATTGTTTGAGTATGACCGACAGCATAAAACGAACCTTTTGCCTGTGCTTTATACATATTTGCTGTCCTGTAAAAATCTTGCGAAAACCGGGCGGCTGCTGAATTACCACCGCAACACGATATTAAATAAAATATGGAAAATTGAAAAGATCACGGGGCTGTCTTTGGATAATGACAGCCTTTACCCAGCGCTTTTGTTTTCCTGTATGATGTTTTATTTTTGCGGTGAATGAAACAGGCAATAAAAGCAGCAGCTTGGCACAGCTAAACTGCTGCCTATAGAAAGCTCTGCCATAACATTGCCTTTGCGTCTACATCGGAGGCTTTGGCTTGGCTTTGATATCCGGGCGGCGGATAATAAGCCCGTATTGACGGATTTTTTTATAAAGTGTGGGGCGGCTCATATTTAAAGCCTGGGCCGTATATTTAATATTTCCGTGAAAGGTGTCCAAAGTAGCCTGTATATGGGCCGGTGTACCGCTGACTGTGTCATGGGAAACAGTACGGGGAACCTTAGCTTCCAAAAGTTTTGTTTGCGGAGCCTGGGTGCCAAGAAGATTTTGCACATCGCAGGCCCCTGCGGTTTTCCCGGAGTACATGATGGACAGCTTTATCATCAGATTGCGCAGCTCCCGGACATTGCCCGGCCACGAGTAGCTTTGAAGTGTTTTCAGGGCGCCGTCATCCAGGGAAAAATGGAAATTATTTTTTTCACGGAAATGGTCTACAAGCAGGGGAATATCCCCAGGATGATCCTTTAAGGAGGGAAGGCGGATTTCAATAATGTTCAGCCGGTAATACAGGTCGGTGCGAAATTTCCCCTGAGCGCATAATTCGCCAAGGCGCTGGTTCGTGGAAGCAATAATGCGGGCGGTCAGCGGGATCAGCTTTCTGCCGCCGACCCGCTCAAATTCCTTTTCTTCTAAGACACGCAGAAGCTTGCCCTGGAGTGAAATGTCCATCGCTTCGATTTCATCAAGAAGGATTGTTCCATTTTTCGCAATTTCAAACTTCCCTTCTTTTGCGGCAGTGGCGCCTGTAAATGCGCCCTTTTCATGCCCAAAAAGCTCGGATTCTAAAAGCGCGGAGGGAATTGCCGTGCAATTAATACGGACAAAGGGGCGCCGTACCTTGGGGAAGGATGCGGCATGAATACTGTGGGCAATGATTTCCTTGCCTGTACCTGTTTCTCCAGTAATCAGTACCGGATATTCGGTTTTGGCTGCTTTTTTCCCCAGATCAATCATTTGCCGCACAAGAGCGCTCTGTCCAATATAGTCATTAAATGTATATTTAGACTCTGTCTGGGAAATTTTACTATAAATATCCCCGGACAGCTCGTTTTCCGGAAGGGAATTGGCCTTTGCCAGCAGGCGGCCCAGCGCGTTTAAATCGTCGAATGCCAGCACAGACAATAGCCCCACAACCTTTCCTTCACAAAATATTGGGAAAATATGAGAAATATTTGTTTTATCAATGCCGTTTTTCAATAAAAAGCCACGGACGGGCCGGCCGGTTTTGGCAACCTGGGCAAAGGGACTTTGCAGGTCATATTTTTCTACGCTTGTGCCGATAAGGCGTTCTCTCTGGCTTTTTGTGCGAAGGTTTGGAAATGCCTTTTGGCTGCAATAAATAATGTGAAGGTCTGTGTCCAGGATGAGTCCGGCTTCACAGACGACCTCAATGATTTTTATGAGATAATTGTCCGGTTCATATAAATAGTCCTTGTATGGGATTGTCAGTTCCATAAATCCTCCTTTTCCTGGTGTCGCTGGCCGGAGCGAAGACCAGCAATGCTGTGAGCTTGACGCTCGTGGCGGATAGGGGAAGAAAATCTTTTGCTATCCGATTTTGCGTGCGGCCTTTAAACAGACATACTGAATGTTTACATATATGTAAATATTATACATATATGTTACTTAATTTTGCAAGTATGTAAATAGGCTTTATGTTTACACAGATTTAAATGTGCGTAATAGTTTATAAAAGTCATTGTGCCTTAGGTTTTTTGCCGTTATAATAGGGGCAGGACAGTAGCATGAAAGCCAGGATTGCTCCGTGCCGGCGGCAGTCTACGCTGCCGCTCCGGTCGGTGCTTAACAAGCGGTCTACGTTCCACTTCGGTCGGCGCTAAACGCGTGGTCTACGCTCCG
>JAGZDD010000031.1 GCA_018369015.1 Clostridiales bacterium
ACTTCGGTCGTTGCTGGACGCGTGGTCTACACTCCGTTCCGGTCGTTGCTGGACAAGCGCCACTGGCGCTTAGCAACACTGGCACGCAGCAACACTGGCACGCAGCAACCGTCCTCATACCTTGGTGTTATCAAATGTGCAGACACAGGGTCAAGTAAACTTGCCCCTGCGCCTGCCCACTTGATAGCTTTCATAGTAAATAGGAGATTTTCCCGTGACCGAACATTACTGTATCATTACTTTTAACAGCACTCACACCGCTATTCGTACTGAACAAAAACTTCTCGCCGCAGGCCTCAAGGTCCGGCTGATTCCTGTTCCCACACAGATTACCGCGGGCTGCGGCCTTTCCCTTCGGTTCGATGAAAAAGACTGCACGGCCATCTCCGGCCTCATACCAGAGCTTTCACGGAAGGATTTTTATAGGGTGGAAAGGGAGGGAAGGGTGAAAAGGGTTACACCTTTTTTTAATTGCTAATGGTCATTTTGACCGCCGGAGCAAAGGATATTCCCCTGCGGTTCGGCGCAAAGCCTTCTCTCATATAATAGGCCCGGATTTCAGCAATAGCGGAAACCTCATGTTCTCCCCGGCTCAAGCCGCCTGGCTTCTTAATCAGCAGCTTGGCCGGACAACCTTTATTCCAATAATGGAGCGTAACATCACACATATCTTTAAACTCAAACATTTCACCATCGACCTTCACGCACATCTTCTCCGGGCCATAAACCTCTCCATCAACCTTCACATAGGCGCTTTCAAATAATGCCAAAGGCACTCCGCGATAATAAAAGCTGCGTACATCTACTGAAAATCCTACGCATATACCATTATCGTACCAATTCTCAAGCGTTCCTTCAACCGCCTGCTGCACAGGGCCAAAGAATCCCCCGCCTTCTACAGGCCGTGCATCCGGCCACTCAGGATAATTCGCCTCTGGATATTTTCCAAGGTACTTATCGAGCATTTTTTCATAACGCCGAAATGGTTCAAATGTATCATTATTAATCGGGGCACCTTCATATTCTGCCGAAATATACCCGTTATAGCCACCATCCAGGAGCGCCTTAATAATCCCCGGATAATCGATTGTCGTTTCCTCATTATTATCGTCCATCTCATAAAACTTCCCATGACAATGAACAATATAGGGCGCCAGCTTTGTAAGAATTGACGGTTCAAAATACTCCATGCGCCGTACCATGCTTATCCAGTTCTTTGCCGCATCGCAAGAAGCCTTTTCCATCTGCTCCGTACAGTAGGCACGGAAATCTTCATTACTTACCTTTTCAAACATATCCGCCACATCGCGCGCCAGGCCTTCATCAACGCCCTGGGCAATCCCCGCCTTAATATTCCGCTCTCCGATATGCTTTGTAAACATACTCATATCTGGAATAATTCCAATATATTCCGACCCACTTTTTTCAATCACCTCTAAAAGCTCCTGTGTCCATGGCATAGCAAAACTTGAGGCTCCGTTATGAAGCTCCTGCCCCATTTTTATACCTATTTCCTCCAATACTGGAATCGCTGCTTTAGTAATTTCCGGAAGCGCCGTACCTCCCAGGCGTATTACCGGACAATGAAGCTTTTTAGCAAACAATGCATGTCTTCGGATAATATCTACACCTTCTTTTACAGTCAGACGCCGGTGTCCATACATGGTCATATCAACAAAAAAGTCATGGCAGATCATTTTTGTGCCATATTTCCACATCAGTGCTTCCCAAGAATCAATATCTTCCTGCAATACCTCAGGGCAATAGCGAAAATAAAGCTGGCCCAGCAATTCTATCCCATTACAGCCCATTTTTACAGCAGCCTTAATACAATCATCCCAGGTTAAGACTCCAGCTTCCACCTGCCTGTGCCAGCTATAAATCGTCACACCCCGTTTAATATCATGTTCTTTTACGCCATTTTTCATCATTTTTCTCCTCCACATCATATAATAATTACATATATAGTTTACTATATAGTGGATTTTTAGGAGTTGCAGATACCGCTATATACGTTTCAAAATTGAAACTTTACCTCCGGATTTCCAGTATTATGTACGTATTGCCGGAATAGCGTTTTCGTAGTATTATATAAGTAATCTATACTTTTGATTCCAGTTAATATACATGCTTACTGTTTCCATAAACTTTCATGCCGCGCGGGGCGCGGCACCACCACGCATGAAAGCCAGGAGATTTGCCTATGAACGTCCTTATGAATCTAATTTCACTTTATAATCATTTGCCTATGGACAGTACCTACCGTTCTGTCATTAAAGAAATTTTAAATCATCTTGAGTCCATGGCCGATGCGACAATTTTTGATGTTGCTGAAATTACAGCCTCTTCAAGAACAACTATATGGCGAATGATTAAAATGCTGGGCTATGACTCATACTCCGAATTTCATCACGAATTAAAAAAAATCATCACTCAATATTCTTATTATAACTGGAGCCTTCCTGTTTCAAAAGAATCTAACAATAAAGAAGTCATACATATGGCTTCTGAACTGCTGGCCGAAAGCGGAAAGCTGGTCAAAGAATTTATATCTGAACAGCTCTTGATACAGATTGTTGAACATTTATACAAGGCGGACCACATTAGTTTCTATGATTTTCCAAGCACCAGCGTTTATTTTCTGATCCAAAATCTGGCCATGTCAGGAAAAAGCGCCGGAGTATTTAATCTATGGCCGGAAATGCTGGCAGATGCCAAATACTTAACATGTAACAGTGTTGTCTTTGCCTATCCAATCGAGGCCCAGGACATGAAGGATTTGACCCCTGTCCTAAAATTAGTAAAGAAAAATAAAGCCACACTCATATTGGGGTCACTTAGTAATAACCGTTACGGTTCCTATGCAGATTATTCATTATTTCCTTCAAAGCTCTCCTTAACCTATCCACTCTCAATAAGATACGCCTTTGAAATGCTCTTAATGATGATTAGCGAACTTTACAGAATCAAATATATATTATAAAAGGGAAGAATCCGTATATCTGATCCTTCCCGCTTTATCTTTCTTATTTTTCCTGCTTTTTTATTTTTTTCATATACTTTTTCATTTTTTTGCGCGTTCCTTTTGAAATCACATGTTCCATCCCATGGGCCTCCCCGGCGGCATATTCTTCAGGAACGCCCAATATCTCCACGAGAAACTTATTGGCTACTTTATAGTTCTCGGCAATTTCCCTGCCAAGCTCCTGCCCCTCTGGCGTCAGCTCTATGGAGCCATAATGCTCATGGGAAATATACCCCATTTGTTTCAGCAAGTTTATTGCTTTATTCACACTGGGCTTGGAAATCCCGAGCTTAAGGGCAATATCCGTCACACGCACCTCATCGCCCTTTAAGGACATCAAATAGATTTCTTTTAAATAATCCTCCTGCGAGCTTGACAGCTTATCCATAGAACGCTCCTCTCTTTATCTCCGGCACCACTTTAGCTGCCTATTCTTAACTATACCTTCAAAAAATGGTTTCTCAAATTTGTCATGGCCAGCACAAGTATTTCACACTGAGCCGGATCTAAGCCATCCCGCATAGCCTGCACCATTTTCAAATGGAAATCCTCGTGATAGCCATAGGCAGCTTTTCCCTTTTCCGATAAAGCAACTAAAACCACACGGCGATCCTTTTCGCTTCGCGTCCGTGTCACATATCCCTTCTTTACAAGGCTGTTCATCGCGATCGTCAATGTACCTACAGTAACGCCAACAATTTTTGCAATTGATGACATGCTCTTTGCTCCTGAACTTCCAACAGCGTCCAGAATATGCATATCATTTACGGAAATATCTTTAAAATCACTCTTCTCGACATACTTGCGCTCAATTTCCAGCGTTTCATTAAACAGTTGCACAAGTACGCTGTTGAGCCTTTCGTAGTTGTCCATAACAGCCCTCCCCGTCATCCTGCTGGCATCGGGCATAATATCAGTAAGCCATTTAAAGGTTATCCGTTCCCCCGCGCCCAGTTGTAAAAGTATTATTACGTAATAGCTCAGCAGACTGAACTGTTACAATATGATAATAATTATATACTATTTGCAAAGGCTTCGCAACGAAAACGAAAAAACGGGCAAATAGAAAGCAACCGTTCGTTATTTTCTATTTCAGAAAGCATAACCGCAACATTGACATATTTGAAAACAACCGATATACTTTTATTAGCTACTTATCGAATTTGTAACAGTTCAGCCATGCCAAACTGTTACTCAAATTTCACATTTAAGGAGAATCGAGAATTTTATGAAAGACCCGTCCAGGGCAGCTACTGCTGCTCCCAAAGAAAATAAAATGGGAATTATGCCGGTCAACCGCCTGCTTTTAACAATGTCGGTGCCGATTATGATTTCCATGCTTGTGCAGGCCCTCTATAATGTGGTGGACAGCATGTTTGTCGCAATGATTAATGAAAACTCCCTGACCGCTGTATCTCTGGCATTTCCGGCACAAAACCTGATGTTAGCAGTATCTACAGGAACAGGTGTAGGTATCAATGCCCTGTTATCAAAAAGCCTCGGCGAGAAAAATTATAAAAAGGCTGACAAAACGGCGGCCAACGCCATATTTCTGACCATATGCAGTTATGTTGTCTTTGCTGTTGCCGGACTGCTGTTTTCCAGGCAGTTTTTCCTTGCACAGACCGATGTTGCTGAAATTGTCGAAGGTGGAACCATATACCTGACAATTTGTACGGCATTTTCCTTCGGAAGCTTTTTCCAAATCACAACCGAACGCCTGCTCCAGGCCACAGGAAAAACCTTTTACACGATGATTACCCAGGGGTTGGGGGCTATCATTAATATTATCTTTGACCCGATTTTGATTTTCGGCCTTTTGGGCTTTCCAAAAATGGGTATTGCCGGAGCAGCTGCCGCGACTGTTTTCGGCCAGATTGTCGCCGCAGCTCTTGGTATTATTATTAATATGAAAAAGAATAAGGAAATCCATATTTGCATGAAAGGTTTCCGTCCAGATGGAACAATTATCAAGCATATTTATCTTGTGGGCGTTCCATCGATCATTATGGCGGCCATTGGCTCAGTAATGACATTTGCCATGAACAAAATTTTAATTGCCTTTTCCACAACCGCAACTGCGGTTTTTGGCGTCTATTTCAAGCTCCAGAGCTTTGTATTCATGCCTCTGTTCGGTATTAACAACGGAATGGTTCCTATTGTTGCCTACAACTACGGAGCCAAAAAGCCGGCCCGCATTATGAAAACCTTAAAGCTAAGTATTATTTACGCTGTCGGCATTATGGTCATTGGCTTTATCGTATTTGAACTGTTTGCCAAACAGCTTTTAATGATTTTCAGCGCCTCCGACAACATGCTGGCCATCGGCATCCCGGCGCTGCGCATTATCGGTATCCACTTCCTTGTGGCCGGATTTTCCGTCATTGCGTCGTCCATGTTCCAGGCCCTTTCCCATGGCTTTTACAGCCTGTGGGTTTCCCTCGTGCGCCAGCTCCTTGTTCTGCTTCCGGCAGCGTACCTTTTGTCGCTTACAGGAAACCTTGACAATGTGTGGTGGAGCTTCCCTATTGCCGAAGTTGTTTCAGCGGTGATGTGTGTTGTCTTTTTGAAAATGACGTATAATAAGGACATAAAACCTCTGGAGGAATAATGCCCCCAGAGGTTTTCTAGTTTTCCTTTTCTACGACTCCTGCTCTGCCCACCATGCATCAAGCTGTTCCTGATAAGCTTTCAGTAAAACATCGCCTCCGGCCTTATTCAGAGCATCGATAAATTCTGGCAAAAGCGTTTCGGGATCCTGGCTTCCGCTTTCAAGGCCCGGACGGTACTCGTTAATAACATTTGTTACCGCCGTAATCTCCAAATCGTACGCGCCGGAGTCAAAGGAAAATCCCAGCAGCGGTGATGTTTCGGCATTCTGAACCACTTTTTCTCTTTCCGCAAGAACTTCCGGATCGTCTCCCTCCCATACCTTTCTCAGGAATGCATTGCCATACATCCAATAAGTAAATGTATAATATCCTGAATCATTCTGATCAACACCCGTAGGAAAGCTTACCGTTCCGTCTCCATTGTCAATGTAATGCTCTCCTTCGATTCCCAGGTTAAATAAATTCACAATATCCGCATTAGAATACATAAGATTCAAAAACTTCATCGCGGCTTCTGGCTCCTGGCTTGTCTGAGTAATTCCCCACACAAAATTTCTCAGTGATGTAGAATTTAAAATCACCGGCTCTATCTCTTTTTGTACCAGCTCATATCCTGCGGCAGATTCCTTTGAAGCAAGCTGCGTGGGATTTCCAACAGTGATCCAGGAAAATATCGTGCCGCTTTTCATTAAGGTTTCCGGACTTTCCTGCGAAATGGAAGCGTCCTTATAAACAAGCCCTTCCTCATACCAGAGGTGAATCGTTTCTAATGTATTTTTATAGTCCTCACTGTCATAAACATTTACTACAGTTTTATCATCCCCGGAAATATTAACGCCTGCCATGCGTATAGTCGTATCTCCCATACGATCGTAAAAAACGCTTTCGCTAAAATCTCCCGGATAAAAGCTATCCATTTTAGTAATAACCTGGCCCCCTAAAACTGCCTGACCAATCGGTGCTATTTCCCCGTCGCTTTCGTGAACCTTTTTTAAAACTTTTTCTATATCCTCATAATTTTCAGCAGCCAAAGCTTCTTCAGTCAGATCGTATTTTTCCAGAATATCTTTGCGCATATACCAGATAACACTTTCAGCAACATCATAATAACACGGGATTCCATAAATATCATCCTTATAAGTAGTGGCTGCCATAAGCTTATCCCCCACAATCGACGTTACATCCTGGCCGTAGCTTTCCAGCAAATCACTTAGTGGGCGAAAGATATTTTGCGATGTCAATGTCTGAAAATTACACGAACCCACTGGAAATGTCAACATACAGTCCACCTGTTCGCCGCTGGATATTTTCAAATTCATTTGCTGGGCATAGCTCCCGATTTCTACTGTAAATAGCTCTACTTCCGTATTAATCATTTCAAGAGTAATCTCATTAATAGCCTCCTGAACCTTGGCCAAATCTTTCGGGATCGTGCCATTTGTCGGATAGGCAACAACAATATGCGCAGTATCTTCCTCTCCCACAATTTCCGTCAAAACCGAAGTCTCTGTTCCAGAAGCCGCAGTCATATTAGCGGCATTTTCCTGATTCCCCTCCAAATTGCCGCACCCGGCCAATAAAATGACTGCTAATCCTCCACTCACTGCAGATAATATTGCCCATTTCATAATATATACATACCTCCATTCCTTTCCCGGAAAATATCCGGTAGACTCCCATGTATGAGTGTATTATATCCGTTTTACAGTGCTTTTACATCCGAATAAATGCGCATTTCATACCCCTGACAATAGTCATTTCACCTCTAAAGCCTGCGGTTTTCCTTTTTATTTCCGCAAACTATCAAATATTAATTATTATTTTTTGATATTTCCGGCAATAAAAAAACTTTTCAACGTCCACAGACCAAAATATTACCGTTGATTTTGTCATCAAATTCATATGAATATCATCTGAAACCTTTTATAATATAAATATCATCATCGAAAAGGAGGATATGCAAAATTTAATTTGCATCAAAAGCATATGGGACACGTTACAAAATTTCCAACAAAGACAACGGTTTATGACCCCCAAAAAAGCTGGAATGGCTATACCTTATTCATGGCGCCGGACGTTGGGGCTATGTTAATTGACATGGAGGGAAATGAAGTTCATACATGGAAAAAACTGATTGGATTTCCCTGCAAAATGCTTCCTGGCGGCTATGTTATGGGCTCTACATGGGAACGGAATAAAAACTGCGGCTTTCAGGACATGGGGGATCTTGTGGAAATGGATTGGAATGGAAATATTTTATGGAAGTTTGACAATCTTGAAAAAGCCACTGGTTCTGACGATAAAAAGGGCTTTATGGCCCGGCAGCACCACGATTACGAGCGCCAGGGAAACCCCTGCGGATACTTTTCTCCTGAACATGAAGCACTGGCTCACAGCGGCACTACTTTAATCCTGTGCCACGAAGACGCTATTGTTCCGGAAATTTCCAAATATCCGCTTCTGGACGATAAAATCATTGAAGTTTCCTGGGAGGGAAACATCCTGTGGCAATGGAATGCCCGGGAACATTTTCACGAATTTGGTTTCACAGAAGCCATGAAAAAATCAATTTATGATCATCCAAACATTCTTCCCACGCTTCAAAAGGGGGACTGGCTCCACATTAACAGCGCCTCCTGGCTTGGCGAAAATCCATGGTACGACCAGGGCGATTTAAGATTTCACCCTGAAAATATTATTATTGACAGCAAAGAAGCCGGATTTATCGCAATTATTTCCAAGGAAACCGGTCATATTGTCTGGCGTATCGGACCTGATTTTTCCAAAAATATTGTTTTTGATCCTCTGATGCACGGCCAGCCGGAGGAGTCTATCCGGGCAATTCAAAATATAGGGCCAATCATCGGACAGCACCACGCCCATATGATTCCCAGGGGTCTTCCAGGAAATGGAAATATTCTTGTCTTTGATAACGGCGGCTGGGGCGGCTACGGCGTACCTTCATTGACAGCCCCAGACGGACATAATGTCTTAAAGCGCGATTATTCAAGAGTTTTAGAAATTAATCCCATAACCTTTTTGGTCGAATGGCAATATTCTGCTGCGGAGGCTGGTTTTCTGCCGCCATTTGAAAATTTCCGATTTTACAGCCCTCTTGTCAGCAGCGTCCAGCGGCTTCCCAACGGAAACACTCTGATTTGTGAAGGGGTAGACGGGCGTATTTTTGAAGTGACGCCCAAACACGAGCTTGTATGGGAATATATTAATCCATACATCAAGCACACCGCAAACTCTACATTCATGCTCCCCGGAACCAATATGGTCTATCGGGCCTACCGAATCCCTTACAAATGGGTTCCGGATAAATTCCGAGTCTGCTGTTCAAAATAGCTTTATTCACACATTTCTTCTAAAAAAACGTAACAGTTTCAGCCGCATATCTCGAATTTGCGCAGCTAACACTGCTAAGCGCCGCTAACAGGGCTAAATCCTCGATCCGGTCTAAACGCCCGTAATATGCAATAAAATTTATATAGCTTCACCGTATATTGCGGGTGCCAATTATCCTTGGGCAGTTCACTGCCCAAGGCGCCAAGCATTCTCCGGCAGTTTCCACGCAAAAATTGCACTTTTACGCACCTCATGTTACAATCAACTTATCACATTTTAGGAGAGATTTTCTTGAAACAGTCGAACTTTTTTATACAATCGATTCAGGTCAAAGAAATAACAGAAAAAACCGTCTTAAATAATGCCGTCTATACATGGCTTTTATTCATTGACGGCTCTGCCCTGTGCCGGATTTCATTGCAGCACTATATTGCAGGTGAAAATGACTTTATGCTGCTGCCCCCTTCTTCTATTTTGGAGATCGCGCCGCTCTCTGGTCAGCGCCATGCCAGTATTTTAACCGTTTCAGCCGATACTCCGTTTTTTTCGCGCTATCTTCCGGAATATCGGAACATAAGCTGCAATACGCTAACTTTCCCGGAGCATACAAACGCCCTGTTCCGGCAGCAGCTTCTGGAGTTTTTCCAGCAATTTTCATCTCAACATACATGTACATCCCTCCAGGCAAACTATTTATATTTTTCAATACTAAATACCATTTCCCGGCAATATATCCCCTCATCAATGACAGAGCAAAACGCCCAAGAATCCCGTCGTATTGACGCGATTAAACAGTATATTGAAGAAAATTATCGTTTTCCCCTAACACTTCAGGATTTATCAGAACGTTTTCATGTATCCACAGCCCACCTGTCACGTTTTATAAAACATCACACCGCTCTGGGCTTCCATGAATATCTTGTCGAAATACGATTAAATCATGCGGTGAGGGATTTAGAAAATACTCAGGATACAATTACGGAAATCGCCTACGCCAACGGTTTTCCAAATATTTCCTCATTTAACAGAGATTTCCGAAAAAAATTCAACGCCACGCCCAATAAGTACCGTCTTGATTATAACCGTACACATCCTTCAAAGCCCTTACAGCTTCACATAAATGAAAAACTTTCAGAAATATTCAAAGAAAATTCCATAAGAAATATTTTTCGCATCATTGATAATGAAAAACAGCCGCGCTTATTGCATCCGATATGGAAGGATATGATCAATATAGGAAATGCCGCAAACTGTGAAAATCAGCAGTTTCAGGAACAATTAACCCAAATACAGCAGCGTTTTTCATTCAAATATGCTAAAGTAACAGCTCTTTTTAAAGACATCACTCCGGAATCCTGCCAGAATCCCAAGGCTTATCCATTTCCCAATATGGACAGCCTTTTTGACCAGTTAAGACAGTTGCGTTTGATCCCACACATCGATTTAGGCATATTTCCCGGACAGTCTATTGCCATAACACAGCAGCAAAAGCTTATACGTGAATTTCTAAAATATTTTATCAAACGTTATGGTGAAGAGGAATTAAATTTCTGGCGCTTTGAATATTCAGAAGCTCCCCGCACGGATACCTGGTCCGGCCAACGGCCTGCGCAAATTATAGAAAACTATATGTCCATACAAAGTGTCATAAAGCAGCTCCTTCCCAATGCCCCTGTCGGTGGCCTGAGCCTTTCTCCATTAATGCTGTCGAATTGGGAAAATAGCTTAAAATCCGAAAAATTTCATAGCCTTTTATCACACATGGATTTTTTCTCATTGCATCTTGTTCCTTATAAATATAGCGGCGGTACCCGTCAACTTATTTCAGACCCTCATTATATCCGGGAGTTTGTCAGGGAAATCTACGGGATGCTTCAAAAAGCTACAGATGATTTGATTCCCATATATGTTACCCATTGCCAGTATGACGACGTTTGCGAATCCCATGCCAGCGATTCCGCTTTCATTGCCCCATATTTATTATCCGTATGCTTTTTAATACACCCCTACGTCCAGTCCATATGCTTTGCCCCCTTCTCGGACATAGACAGTCATAATGTAAGCACCTCGCCCTTGTTTTTCGGCGGCAATGGCCTGGTTACAATCAATGGCATACGAAAGCCTTCATGGTTTGCAAACTTTGCGCTTTTGCGTTCCGGTAAATTTTACAGTGTCCTAACACAAAACTGTATGATCAGCATGCTGCCACGCAGCATTTACCAGATTATTTTTTATAATTATGCCCCTTATATGGGAGATACTACTTATAAAAAGGGGATCAGCCAGTCCGATATGGTACCGCAAACTTTTACTTTTCTGGCAGGCGATATGCCTCCTGGAAACTACCGCATCCAAAAGCTGTCGATAGGGCCAAATGCCGGCAGCGTTTACGATGAATATTTACATATGAATATTACTGACGATATGCTGCCTATTGAGCAGGAATATCTGCGCAGCCGAGCTATGTTTTCTGTAAAAATTGAATATTTACAAATCAACCACAACTCAAAAATTACAGAACAGCTTCTCCCTTACGAAATGTGTATCATTGTTCTCAGCAAAATCACCCAGTAGTTTTTTCAAGTTGACAGCTTTCGCCAAACAGCGTCTTTGCCAAATCAGGTAACTATTCAGCCATGTATCTCAGATTCACGCTGCTAGCGCAGATAACGCCGCTAGCGCGGCTGAATCCTCGATTCAGGCTAAAATCCCTAGTCTTGTGATGACAAAACCTCTTGACAATCCAGCTTGCGGTCTACGCTCCGCTTCGGTCGGCGCAAGACATCCACCAGACGTCTTGCGCCAAAGTTTGCCCTCCTCAGCCGCATAGCTGAATTGTTACCAAATTAGTGTTTTGCTTAAATCGGCAACTTGACAAATTAATACACTTCCCATAATAAGAAGGCTGCCAGGGGTTAATCCCCGGCAGCCTCTTCCTCCAGCAATGCCTGATAAATCTCCCGCTTGCCTACACCGCGGTCCGCGGCGGCGGCTTTCATAGCGTCCTTCTTGCTCATCCCCTGATCGATATACATTTGTGTATGCTCTGTCA
Source organism: Clostridiales bacterium (assembly GCA_018369015.1). Lineage (GTDB taxonomy): Bacteria > Bacillota > Clostridia > Lachnospirales > Lachnospiraceae > Catenibacillus. The sequence goes on from JAGZDD010000031.1 coordinate 12,041, forward strand.
CCGTCATCGCTTCCCATGACGCCCGTTTTTCCTGTACCAGCACCTTCGGGTCAAGCCCTTCAATGACAAGAACAAACTCACCCCTCGGCTCGTTGCTCCGGTAGTATTCTAACGCCTGGGCGCAGGTCATTTCCAGACGGTTCTCATATTTTTTTGTCAGCTCCTTGCAAAACGCGATCCGCCGCTCTAAAAGGACATCCGCGAGGAGCTCCAATGTTTTTACAAGGCGGTGGGGCGCTTCATACATAACAGTCGTTCGGGTTTCTGTGCGCAGCCGCTCAAGAACCTCGGCTCTTTCCTTTTTATCCGAAGGCAAAAAGCCCTCGAAGCAAAACCTGCGCGTATTCATGCCCGACATGGTGAGCGCCGTAATACAGGCCGCCGGCCCCGGCAGCGAAGTTACTTCAATGCCTGCCTCCAGGCAAAATTTCACAAGCTCCTCCCCGGGGTCAGAAATCCCCGGCGTTCCCGCATCTGTCACCAATGCGATATTCGTTCCCTCAAGCAGCCGTTCCACAAGGTATTTTGCTTTTTCTACCTTGTTAAATTCATGGTAGCTTGTCATTGGCGTCTTTATTTCAAAATGGTTCAGCAGCTTAATGCTGTGCCGTGTATCCTCCGCCGCAATCAAATCAACATTTTTCAGCGTTTCCAGCACCCGGAAGGTCATGTCGTCCAGATTGCCGATAGGGGTGGCGCATAAATATAGTTTACCTGGTGTTGTTGTCAAAATTGGATCTCTCCTTGAAAGTAATCTTTCTAACAGTTCTGCCTGTAATGTCATCTGGCTCATATTGCTAAACTGTTACTCTCCTATTATAAAAAGGATCAGAGAGAATGTAAAGGATTAGGAACCATTTCCTTTTACAATTTCAACCGTAGAGCTGGCACCAATCCGGTCTGCTCCAGCCTGAAGCATACTTATTGCGGTTTTATAATTCCGTATTCCGCCTGAAGCCTTAACTCCGGCACGGTTTCCAACAACGGAACGCATAAGCCTTATATCTTCCACAGACGCCCCTCCTGTTGAAAACCCGGTAGAGGTTTTTACAAATGCAGCGCCGGCCTCCACAGCCAAACGGCAGGCTATGATTTTCTCTTCTTCTGTTAAAAGGCAGGTTTCAATAATCACCTTAACAATTGCCTTGTCTTTGACTGCGTCTACAACACCTGCTATATCGTCTTTGACTTTATCATAAGCTTTGTCTTTTAAATAGCCAATATTAATAACCATATCAATTTCCAAAGCCCCGTCCTGCGCTGCCTTTTTAGCTTCAAAAGCTTTTGCTTCAGATGACATAGCGCCTAACGGAAATCCAACAACACAGCAGGTTTTCACATCTGTATTTTTTAATTGCTGTGCTGCCAGTGCCGCATGGCACGAATTGACACACACCGAGCAAAAATGATATTGGATAGCCTCGCGGCACAGCCTTTGAATATCCGATTCCGTTGCATCCGCACGCAAAAGTGTATGGTCAAAATACTTAGCAAAATTCTTTTCCATACTCATCCCTCCACTTTATTAAGACATGCAATCACTATTTCTCCCGGATTTATGCAGCCTTCAATAACATTTTGGTTTATCCTCAGTTCTTTGCCAGACCATAGCTCCCCTGCAAGCGAGAAAGTTTCATCTGAAACTTCAAGCAGGCCTCCGTCAATCTGCTCATCTGAACCATTATAGAGTGAATAAATCATTTCCTGCCCGTCATCCGAAGGGAAATAATTTGCATATAAATGTTTTTTCAATGTGGGATAAAGAGGAATCGGCCTGCTGCAAAAATAAGTATCCAAATGCGTTGTCAAAATTTCCTTCCAATGCTTCAGCTTTTTCTTGTGTTCTGGACCAAAGGGAAGCCATGCTCCAAAAATATCCTGCCACACTGCAATCCCTGTGCCGTTAAAAATACACCGGTCGATGAGATTATCCTTGCTCTTCCCAACAGCCCAACGGTTTGAAGCAGGGGCGTTATTTTCCGGGAACATATACCTTAGAATAAAAGTTTCAGGCATATCATCACAATTCATATGCTGATCCCAGGAGCCTGTAATACTTTCTATACATTTTGTATTCGCCGGATGAACTTCCGTGCAAAACACTATTCCCGGCCGAACCGCATCAATCCGTTCCCTAAAGCCAGCCGGTACACTATCCATCGTATCAAACCATATGCCGTCAATCCCTGTCTGCTCAACCACATCCACCATATTCTCTACAACACTTTCCGGCGATTCGTCAAAACGTATATCCCATGGTTTATAAGGTAAAAATACTCTGACTCCTTTTTGATGTGCCCGGTCACTGAATTTTTTAATCCCCTCTTTGCCGCCGGGAATATCATTATTAAAATCCCACTGCTTCCTTTGGTCCACTCCCAGCCTTGGATATTGGAACCACAGCAAAATTGAATCAATTCCTCCCAATTCTTTTCCCGCATCTATTAAGCGTTCAGGTTCAAATTCCATTGTATCGTAGTTAAAAATCTCCTTTGAATATGCAAAAGTAAAATGCTGATACAAAATATTTTTATACCATTGAAGGTCTTTTCTTGCATATTCCGTTAAATCCATATGCGCCTTAATTCTTTGCCGCCACGAGTCAAAGGCCTGACACCATCCGTTGTTCAGAGCAAAAAATCGTACTTCAAAGACATCGGCAAGCTGATCTGTTGACAGCCTGAGCAATAAACGGTTATTTTTCAGCGTTTCTTCATCCTTTATAGCCAGAAGGTCACAGTTCCTGTTTTGGTTCCAGGCGTCAATAAACCCTGAGTAATTTCTAAATTCCATAGAAAACCCTGTTTTTTGATCCGATGCAATATTGCATATAGGCAAATCATATTCTTCATGGAGACACATAACACTGCGCCCATCAGGCCTTGCAACTGGATTTGAAGAGAGGTACCATTGGTTTTTTACGCCAAATTTCGCAAAAAACGGAATGTGCATAAAAACTTCCTTCTGATCGTCCTCTTCCCACACAGCACCCATTTGATACAATAAAGTAAAGCTTTCCTCCTGTTCAGAAAGCAGGCTTACCCTGATTTTTATGTTCCATCCCGGAACTTCCATTTCAAAGGCAATCCCCTCCTGCTGGCTGTCCTCAAGCAGATCCATGCGAATGATTTTACAGTCCTTGGAAGAAATTTCCTGATCTAATATACTAAGCACAAAAAAATCTACAGGATTAGACAGCCACGGCAATGCTTCATTTTCTGTTTTTTTGTACCGTATATTGTCTAATTTAAGGCCACTGTGACAGTCTATCAAAAACTCTATTTTTCCATTGGACACCATAACTTTATCCTGTGTTTCATATTGTCTAAGCATTATCTGCTACACCTCCTTTACGCATCTAAAGGATGTCGTCTGGCATCGGTTCTGCCCTTCATTTAAAAGCTGAAATTTCAGATGATGATTGGTCGGCCTCGCCCCTCCGTCCGTATGCCAGAAATGCGGCGCCTGGAAATAGCAGCCTCCCCGCAAAAAAGTAAAATAATGCATCCCGTCATCAATAAGATCTTCAACCCATTCATGGGTATTGCCGCACATATCCATAATTCCAAATGGGCTGGCGCCCTGGGGATATTTGTCCACCGGTGTCAAATGCCCCGTATCATGGTTACATTTCGTTTTATCCAGCCTGTCGCCATATGGATATAAGTATTTCTCTGGTCCAGCCGCAATATATTGCCACTCATAGTCATAAGGAAGCCTTTTTCCCGCCCACGACGCATAGGCCTTGGCATCATTCTGGCTTACCCATATGACCGGATAATCCGCCATACCTTCCGGGTAAGTTCCGTTTTTCCAATGTTTAAGGAAATTATGGCCGTCTTTTGGACAATACCCGCTTTCGTCCATAAAGATTTTAAACTTTTCATTCGTCACAGGATACTTGTCTGCTAAAAGCTCTTTTATATAAACCATACGAGGCCCATGGTCATACTCGCAGTCTCCTTCCATAATCCTGTGAACCACTCTGTAAATATATTTATCCGGCATAATATGTACCATACAATCAATATCTGGTATTCTCGTTTCCATTATATTCCCCCTGACCCTTTAACTGTAATATTTCATAATTTCCTGTTTATAAGGCATTGCCGGGGCGGTTCCTTTTTTAGTAACAGCCAGGCTGCTGACAACTGTTGCATATTTTATAGCCTGGAAGAAATCCATTCCCTGAGCGAGCCCTGATGCAAGGCCGCCGTTAAAAGCATCGCCGGCTCCGGTTGTATCGACAACTTCTCCGGTGTCAATAGGCTTCATAAACATTTCCTCGGTTCCATCGGTCGCATAGGCACCATTCTCACCTAAAGTAATAACGATCTTGCCGGTGCCTTTAGCCAAAAGCCGCTTCGCAGCTTCCCTGATACTCCTTTTATCTCTATTGTCCACCTCTATGCCGGTCAGGCTGGACGCTTCTGTTTCATTAGGTGTTAAGATGTCTACCGCAAAAAATAATCCATCCGGCAATGCTTTTGCCGGGGCGGGATTCAGAATTGTTAAAATCCCCTTGGATTTTGCATATTTAATAACAGCTTCTGTAGCTTCAAGATTTGTTTCTAACTGTGCTAGGACAATATCGGCATCAGATATTACATTCTTTGCATAAAAAATGTCAGACTCCGTAAAATGCTCACATGCTCCTAAAGTTACTACAATCTCATTTTGTGCCGTCTTTTCATCAACAATAATCAATGCAGCCCCGGTTCCATAGGATTGATCTACCAAAATTCCTTTCATTTCCATAGATTCATTTTGATAGAACACTCTTGCCATATCTCCCAATGCATCTTTTCCAAGCTTTGTAATCAGCGTTACGTCTTCTCCCGTCCTGTGGATCGCTATCGCCTGATTTGAACCCTTGCCCCCCGGACCGCTTTGAAAATATTTTCCAAGTATTGTCTGTCCAGGAACAGGAAGCTGCGGTGCAAAAGCAGTCAAGTCAGTTACGTAGCTTCCAAAAACTACAATTTTTTTATGCACAACACTACCCCCAAACTATTATTTAACAGAGCCTTCCGTTAATCCGGTGACATAGTATTTCTGGAAAAATGCAAACAATATAATCCCAGGAAGCGAAGCAATCAGCGATGCCGCCGCCAGCATACCATCTCTCGATTGTCCGGCCAGTCCTATATACTGGTAGAGCTTCATAGATAACGTAAAGGACTCATTGGATTTTAAAAAACATAAAGCGAAGAAAAATTCATTCCATGCGCCAATAAAAGCAAATATTCCTGCGGTCAGGACCCCGGGTAAAATGTTCGGAAGCATAACCTTTGTAAACATTTTAAATATCCCGCAGCCGTCAATCGACGCAGCTTCCTCCAGCTCAATAGGAAAACCCGCCACAAAACCTTTCAGCAGCCATAATGTTGTTGGAATTGACCAGATTGTATATACAAGGATTAATCCTTTTAAAGAATCGGTCAAATGCAGGTTCCGTAAAAAAATGTAAAGAGGAACAGTCAAAGTGATTACCGGAATCATTTGACTAAGTACAATCCACCCTTGAATTGCCGGATTAAATTTGCTCCGTATTCTGGCGATTGCATAAGCTGCGGGCAAAGCCAGGATAATTGTCAAAAACATCGTTGCCAGAGCTAAAATAATACTGTTTTTTATTCCCCGGAAAAATTCCATATCCGAAAAAAGTTCTTTGAGATTTCCCAGCGTTAATGTTTCAGGTATTAAATGCGGCGTTAATGAATTGATCTCTCCCTCTAGCTTAAAGGTATGGCTGATGCACACGAGAAAAGGAAAAATAATAAAAATCATCAGAAGGATCATTACAAGCAGCTTCAACACCTGAGATATACTGTATTTTACTTTTCTCTTCATTAGTTAACCCCCTTATCTCTGGCATTCATCGTCTTAATATAAATAAATATCAAAACGGAAACGCATACAATCATAATATTTCCGTAAGCGCTTGCATATCCAAAGTTCCCATAAGAAAAACCTTGCCTGTAAGCCTCTACCATCGGCGTCAGTGTGGCTGATCCAGGCCCTCCTTTTGTCAAAAGATACTGGCTTGAAAAATCATTCATAATCCATACGACTACCAATGACATCGTAATCGCAGTCGTCTGGTTCAGATACGGCAAAATAACATATCGGAAATACTTTACAGGGCTTGCTCCATCCAGGACTGCCGCTTCATACAGATCGGTCGGTACTTGCTGTAAGGTCGCTAAAAGGGATAGAGTCGTAAACGGAATACATCCCCATATAAATACAACAATAATTGTATACTTTGCAAAATTTACATCCGTCGTCCAATTCACTGCTTCATCAATAATATGAAGCCTTTGGAGATATGCATTGAGATAACCGCTGACAGGATTAAAAATTGCTTTCCACATCGCCACCTTCGCAATGGGCGGCACTGCCCAGGGAATAATCAGCAGCGCCCTCCACAGCCCGCGCAAAGGAATGTTACTGTTGAGGAGAAGGGCAAGCATCATGCTGATAATATAAATAGCAATGACTGAAATCAACAGCATAATGCCAATATTTTTAAAAGCGGTCAAAAGATACCCGGAATTATAAATACCTATATAGTTCTCAAAACCATTAAATTCAATGGGCCGTCCTACTTTATAGTTTGTAAACCCAAGATAAATGCCTCTTAATGTAGGGTATAGGCTAAGACACAGAATCATAATTCCAATAGGTATCAAAAGCAGCAATTTCTTCCGTTTACTCCGGCTTAAGCTTCCCTGTTTTAACTGTTTTGTTTTTGTCATATTCTTTGCCCCCCTGATCACCGGCTTTTATCGGTTTTCATTAAGAATCCGTGTACCTTCTGACTCAAAACGGCTGACAAATTCATCAAAATCAATCGTACCGGAAAAATATTCTGAACACAATGTTAATGCTACACCTTCAGTAAACTGGCCCCATCCAGGTAATTTTACATATTCAGGGAGAACATTTTTCTGAACCGCCTGCTGGCAAATATCCCATGAATACTCCGGCGTATTCAGACTTTCATCCTGGATCGCCGAGTTCCTTCCTGGCATAATATACGCTGCTTTGGCAATCTTTAAAGTATTTTCTTTGTTCCAATACCATTTAAGAAATTCGTAGGCTTCATCCTTATGCTTACTGTCTTTCGGAACACTAAGTGTCTGAATATAACCATAAACGCTTGTACTGTTCACAGCAATCGGTGCAGCCACTCCCCAGTCGATAGTGTTATCCATACCTTCCGTTTCATTAAGAAATTGCGAGCGGTACCAGCAGCCGTAGCCAACAATCATTGCTGATTTTCCCCCCATGAACTCATTCAGCGCAATCGTATTAGAATCTGCCGAAAGCATGGACTGAGAAATCAGGCCCTCGTCAAATAAGGCTTTAATTTTCTGGAAAAATTCTCTTGACTCATCATTGAGCTTAAGCTCATAACTGCCGTCATCTTTCGTATAAACTAAAGGATCGCCAATTTTAGGCGCCCAAACCTCAGTAAATACCCGGCCAAAATGATCCGGCCCCGGAAAGCTCATGCCCTGGATTCCTTCTTTTTCCTGAATCATCCTGGCAACTTCCACCATTTCATCAAAGGTCCATGGATCCTCCATCGTGGGCGGAGTAATATTATATTTTTCAAAAATTTCTTTATTGTAAAATGTTACATCAACCTCATATTGAATTGGGATCCCTACAATTGATCCGTCCGATGCTGTTAATCCGCTCCAAATATCATCGTTGACATCGGCCTTATCCTCCTCCGTCAGCATAACCGACATATCGTCCAAATACCCCAAATCCTTCCAGTCAGCGATAATAGGCTGGGCATATTGAAATATATCCGGTACATCGCCGGTTTCAAAAGCTGTCAGTAACTCATTGGTCGCTGTTGACCAGTCCGCTGACTGCAATTCAACCTGAATATCCGGGTGGGCTGCGTTCCACTCATCAATAACTGCTCTCTGTGCTTCCTGTTCTGCCTTAATCCATGTCAGTGTTTTAAATGTCAATGTTACCGGCTCTTTGCCGCCTGCTGCGTCTGTCTGGCTGCCGCCTTCAGCGTTGCTGCCGCCCTGGCATCCTGCAAACATCCCCCCTGCTATAACAACCGCCATTACTAAAGAAACACTCCTGCGCCATTTCATAAATACTTCTCCTTTCCTCTATTTGCCGTGTTTTTAACGGCATCAGGTTATCCCCTTGCGGGGTTTCCTCTGTCTGCCGTGATTTTCACGGCATCAAGTTATCCCCTTGCGGGATTTCCTCCCACTCCTCTGCAAATACATTCTAGTCCTGTTCCTGGATGTCTGGCTGAATAAATAGAATCATTAGAACCTAAAAATATGGAAGCGCTACCACATCTTGAGCTAAGAATAACACCCCTATATATCAATGTCAATCTATTTCTCATTTGCGCACTAAAAATCGTTATTTTGCATATTTCCGCCCATTATTTTATATAAAATATGCCTATATACTTATAATTTTCAATTATTTATATATCATAATTTTATTATTCAGTAAATTTACATTGCGGTTCTTTGAAAAATAATTTATAATACCATTAACACCAAAAGATATTTTAATGCGTTTTTACTATGAAAGCTCGGCAAGTGGGCAGGCACAGAGCAAGACTGAGCTTTCATCCATGGTGGAGCCGCATCCAGCGCGGCATGCAAGTTTACCGTAAAATTTGTGAAAGCGTTTTCTTATATTATGGCAATATTTTCCACATAATTTAGGGAGGTAAGAACATGGCAGTCACTATCTACGATGTTGCTCAACACGCCGGTGTTGCCTTATCAACAGTTTCCAGAGTCATTAATAATTCCGGGTATGTCAAGCAGGAAACACGCAATAAAGTTTACGAAGCTATCAAAATACTTAATTATGTTCCAAGTTCTGTTGCACGAACGCTCTCCACAAACGAAAGCAATAATATTGCAGTCATTATCCCAGATATAACAAATCCTTTTTTCAGCGAGGTTATTAAGGGGATCACAAAAGAGTTAGATACAACAGAATTTGATCTCATTTTTTATAATACAAATGAAAATATCCAAAAAGAATACCGCGCTTTGCAGGCGATTATTAAAAATCGTGTGCGCGGTTTAATTATTACGCCGATTGCAGAAATGGTTCAGGAAAATAAAAATTTATTAAAACAAAACCAGGAAATGGGTATTCCAATTGTATTAGTAGACAGGGATATTCACGGCCTAAATTGTGACGGTGTATTTGTCGACAATGTCACCGGCTCTTTTGAAGCCACAAAGCTTTTACTTAACGAAAGCCACCGGCGTATTGCTATTATTCACGGGCCTCTGACTTCGATTCCCGGCAAGGACCGGCTCAAAGGCTACCTTGACGCTTACCAGGCGGTAAATATACAGCCAGCGCGCAGTCTCCAGTATGTCGGCAATTTTATGTTTGAAAGCGGTGTCAGCGCCACCAGAAAAATTTTAAAAGCCAAAAAACGGCCAACTGCCATATTTTGCTGTAATAATCTAATGACAATGGGTTGTATGGCCGCCTTAAAAGAAAATCACATGAAAATCCCTGACGATATGGCAGTTGTAGGCTTTGATGAGCTTTCCGTCTATGATATTATCAGCAGCCCAATTACCATCGTATCCAGAGCGACCACAGAAATGGGTTCGCTGGCAGTCCATACCCTTTTAAGGCGTATTCGCCATCCCGGCGATCAGCCAAAACATCCCAACCGGATTATTTTACAGCCCCATCTGGAAATACGCGGTTCCGAAAAGCTTATTTCAAAAGCAGATTAAAATAATGCCGGCAAACGGCATATTCGCTAAATTAAACAAAGGTTTCAGCAAATATATCGCTTACCGGCATTTTATCAGCCAATGTCATTATTTACTATGAAAGCTCGGCAAGCGGACGTACATCCGGGCAAGCTCGCTTGTCCGGATGTGCGGACATTTGCCGACAAGACGGTATGAGCACGGGCTGCCGTTAGGCAGCGGAAAGTGCGAATACCGTCGGCAGATGGCGGAGTGCCGCAGGCACGGAGCAATCCTGAGCTTTCATCCGTGGTGGAGCCGTGCGCAAGCGCAGCATAAAAGTTTACATCCCAATATACTTCTTCAGCATCTCATGGTGCTTGCGCACTTCCTCCACGCTGTCAACCTCAAAGTATCTCAAATCATGGAAATGACGCTGCCCTTCATATTCCGAGCAAATATAGCCCGCCCAATTTCCAGCCTTCAAGGCTTCAATTGCCTCACCATAAGGAATACTATATTCTTCGCCATATTCAGTCATTTCGTAGAATTTGCCATGAATGTGGCTAATATAGGGCACAAGCCCGGTCAACAGCTTAGGGTCGCACCACGTAAATGTAAATGCTTCATTGGCCCAAAATAAATCAAGCTCGTTTCCGCCCATTTTACGTACTTCTTCGATCGTCTGATCCCGGTCTGCCTGGCGTTTGTAAGCTTCACACACATATTGGACAAGCTCCGGTGTCGCACCTCTGCGAAGATGTCTTTCATAGCATATACGCATAGGCTCTTTCATAAAAATTCCCATATCCGGAATAATACTCAGGCTCTTTGTACCTGTTTTTTGAATATACTCAATAATACGGTTCGTATACTCATTGTCCAAAACATTTGGCGAATGAATTTCCATTCCAAGATTTATACCATTTTCCTGTGCGTACGGCAGCGCCGCGGTAATCAATTCAAATGGTCCCTGCGCTCTCATTTGTTTAAAGCCAAGCCGCTTGGCCAGGCGTATATCCGCTTTCAGCTTTTCTAAAGCTTCCTCTTTGCCGTTCGCCCTGCTAACGTAATTTTTTCCATCAAAAGAGGAATCGTAGCATACGGGCTTTGTTTTGTATTTTTCCATAAACTCAAACCAACGGTACACAAAATAGTCTGAAGGATTTGGAAAATCGGGAATACACGCTTCTGTCAATATTTCCACGCCATCGGTATCAAGCTTTGACACTTCCCGGATCATTCCTTCAAGATCCAGCTTGCCCATATACACTTCCTGCTGGTAACTGTACAATGTTACCCCCCGCTTAATCGGGCTTTGAAGTGTTAAAGTCGTCTTAAAATTGTTTACAGTAGCAAACTGATAGGCATATAATGTCTGGGTAAAATCAACTTCGTGTCTTCCCGGAGCCAGACCGCCTTCCTTTTGGATTTCTATAATTGCAACTTCCGCGAAATCCCACCGCACATCGATCGTTTCCCAACACTGGGGAATTGTATATGTTTTCCCTTTCACAGAAAACGTCATGTCCTCAATGCCATACTTAACGCCGTCAAGAATCAGGTCAAACTGTCCAATCAGCGACAATGGAATACCATGATAGTGTGTCACGCGCACCCCAAGCTGAAAACCTGTAATTTTACCGTGGTCATAAACATTTTGAAAACTTTTTTCGTCCAGCATAAATTTTTCGTACATGAAACAAACTCCTTTCCCAACGAAAACCCCACAATATATCTATGTATAATAGTATAATTTTATTTTCTGAAAATGTCAATATTTATTTTCAATATTTTCAATTGTATTTAATATATTTTCAAATATTTTTCAAGGCAAATATAACTATTCAGCCGCACATCCCGGATTTACGCAGCTAACGCTGTTAACCACCACACACGCGGCTGAATCTCGATTCGTGCTAAACACTTTATGGCTTAATAGTTACCAGCAAATAAAAGACCCCGGATTACTCCGGAGTCTTTTATTCGTGGCACCGCGCGCAGCGCGGTACGAAAGTTTACTTTGTACTTTCTCTTGCTTCAATATGATGAGCAACAAATAATCTGCGGCCATTGGAGATTTCTCCGCGGATCGCCTGATCCATCATCTGCACAGCCTCAGCCCCAATATCATCAAAAGACTGAATAACAGTCGTCAGCGACGGCGTAAGCTCTGCCCCCCAGGAATCGCCGTCATAGCCAGCAACGCCTATATCTTCAGGAATACGAAGCCCTGCATCCATGAGTTCCCGCATACATCCAAGTGCTATCTTATCCGACAGGCAAAAAATTGCATCCGGCCGATTTTCCAGGGCTAAAACCTGTTTTGCAGCTTCATGCCCGCCTTTCATTGATTGATCACAGTAAATTACACATTCCTCTACCCCGCCCCCGGCCATTTCAAGCGCCTTATGATACCCATAATAACGGTCATTTGTATAGGAATAATGACTAGCGTCCATTTGGTCATTGGGCGTAACCAAAGCTATTCTTCTGTAGCCCCGGCTTAAAAGATAAGAGGTCATATCATAGGACGCCTGAAAATCATCCGTTGCTACAGAATATCCTCCATAATCCCTGACTGAGCAGCCCACCTGGACAACAGGATAATCCTCCATAAATGAATCCAGATAGGTATCTTTATTCATACTTGGATTTAATAAAATAATACCAGACAGCCAGCGGCTTTTTAATATTTCCTTATAAATCCCCTCTGTCACTTTCTTGTGAATACCATTTTCGTACTCTCCCGTATACTTAAACAACACTTCATAGCCCATATCGCTGGCATTTTCCTCAATCGCCGGGCAAAGCGCATAGTGAAAAATTGTTGTAATTACAAGAATGACCCGGGCCGGGTCGGCCCCATTTTCCTTTGGCTTTATATTGGGAATATATCCCACAGCTTCAATCGCCGCTAAAACCCGGTTCTTCTTTTCTCTTGTGACATTAGGGCTATTATTAATGACCCTGGATACCGTAGAAATCGATACATCCGCAGCCTTTGCCACATCCCGAATTGTTACCATACATATTCCTTCCTTTGATTCATTATTTTACATCATCTCCCAAACCTGATAATTATAATATACCCTGTGCCGCACTAAAAAACAATAGCCAGCTTATCGCACCAAAAAAGAGCCATGGCAAAATAGCTGCGGTTTCTGCCATGGCTCCTTAATACAGACGGTTTCCTATTCCTTTACACCGCCTAATGATATTCCTTTGACAAAATATTTCTGGAAAAATGGATACAAAACCATGATTGGTATGACACCAATCACCGCAATCGCCATACGGGCTGCTGTTCCCGGCATATTTATGGATGTATCCGCCCTTCCCGCCATCTGCGATAAAACCTGTATACTATTCAATATACGGTTTAAAAAGCTTTGCAGACTCCACATTTCCTGCTTTGTAATATAGTACAAAGGGTTCATCCAGTCATTCCAGTAATTAATCCCCACCATTAAACCAATCGTCGCCATAATCGGCAATGACAGCGGTAAAATAATCCGTCTGTAAATTTTACCTTCACTGGCACCGTCAATTTTAGCGGCCTCGATCATTGCCGGATGAATATTCAGAGTAAAATAGCTTTTCATCAGCAGAACATTAAATGCATTGACTAAAAGCGCCGGAATAATATAGGCCAGCCATGTATTTTTAATCATAAAAATCCTGGTGTACACCATATAAGTCGGTACTAAGCCGCCATTAAACAGCATTGTAAAAAACACAAAAAATGTGAGGACACCTCTGCGGCAGTAGTCTTTTCTGGATAAAACATAAGCAAGCATTGGTGTAATAAGCAGGCTTAAGCCCGTACCAATAGCAGTCATGCATATCGTAATGAAATAAGACCGGAAAATATTATTCCCATTGGATTCTAGCAAATACTCATAGGCTTCAAGGCTAAAAGCTTTCGGCAAAAATGTATAGCCTGATGATAACAGCTCCTGTTCCGGTGTAAATGATGAAACAACAAGCAGTAAAAAAGGAACAATACTGCACAGGGATAAAAAGATTAATACAACATGAGCGATAACCTGTAATATTTTCTCGCTTTTCGATGTGATTCTCCGGCTTGTTTCTTCCATACCCTCACCCCCTTAAAACAATGCATTTTCCCGGTCGATTTTGCGAACCGTGCCATTAACGACAAGAATTACAACAAATCCTACAATGGACTGAAATACCCCAGCAGCCGAGGACATGCCCACATCATTAAAATTCATTAATGCACGGTACACATACGTATCAATCGTATTCGTTACATTGTAAAGAGCGCCTGAGTTCATTGGTACCTGGTAAAACAAGCCAAAATCTGAATAGAATATTCTTCCTACCTTCATTAAAACCAGTGTGATCGCAATGGGCTTAATCAATGGCAGTGTCACATAACGTATTTGTTGAAAACGGCTTGCCCCATCAATAGTCGCCGCTTCATAAAGGCTTCTGTCCACACTGATAATTGACGAGAAATAAATAATGCTGTCATATCCAATCGTTTTCCAGATCTGCACAAAAACCAGGATAAAAGGCCAGTAAGCGGGCGTATTATAAAAATTTACTTTATCAAGCCCCAAGGGCTCCAGAATACGGTTATTAATAAAACCTGCTTCGTTACTAAACAAAGCGTAAACAATGTACGCCACAATAATAATGGAAATTAGCTGCGGAAGAAGAATCACTGTCTGGTATGTTTTCTTCATAAGCTTTGACGTAATCTCGTTTAGTAAAAGCCCCACTAAAATCCCCATAAAGCAGCCCAGAAGAATAAAAGCCAAATTATACAAAATTGTATTTCTTACAATGATAAAAGCATCTGAGGAACGGAATAAAAATTCAAAATTTTTAAAGCCGCACCAGTCACTCCCAAAAATCCCTTTTCCATAATCAATATTTTTAAAAGCGATAAACATACCGCCCATTGGGATGTAATTATTGATAATTAAATAAATAACTGCCGGAAGCGCCATAAAATCCAGCGCTGTAATACGCCACCGCTTCCACCGCTTTTTTCTGACGGCTGCTTCTTCCCCGCTTCGTTTTACATTTTTCATAAGCAGCCTACTTTCCGGAGAGATAGTCGTCAAGCTGTGCCTGTTTTTCCTCAATAATCTTATCAATACCTGCTGTATTTAATTTATCTAAAAACTGGGGCAGTATCGTTTCAGGATCGCTGACGCCAGTAATAAGGCCCTGATAAAATTCCTCATAAACGGAAGTCGTTGCAGTTATTTCATTTTTTACGCCTGTATTATCAAAGGAAAATCCCATATATTCTGACAATGGCGCCTCTTCGTTAACTTTTAACGCATCCTCGCGCAAAGTTGGGCTATTTCCTTCCCACACCTTTAGCAAGAAATAATTCCCTACGGCAAAAGCCGCATTATAATAGTAGCTTGTATTACTTGTATCAACGCCTTCCGGAAAACCAATGGTTCCGTCGCCATTGTCCACATAATGCTCGCCTTCAATGCCATAATTGAGCAAATTGGCTACATCCGCATTTGTATACAGAAGGTTTAAAAATTTAACGGCAGCTTCAGGATTCTTTGACGTACTTGGCACTCCCCAGCCAAACTGGCGAACTCTGTCGCCGGAAATTGGGATAGAACCAACCATTTTACAAACCATTTCCGTACCGCACTTTGTCGTTGCGTCAGCCTCACAATTCATTTCCGCATTCGTAAAATATGAAAAAACATTTCCGGATTTGACATAAATATAGCTTTCCTCCGTTACTGTAGGAGCATCCTTGTAAACCCAGCCTTTTTCGTACCATTCATGGACTTTTGAAACTTCATCTGCAAACTGCTCCGAAGCAAAATAATTCGTAATATCAGACGCGTCATCCCAAATAATTCCCATGCGGTACGTTGCATCTCCCAGCGTTTCATAATTAACATTCGCATCAAAAGTATCTCCAAAATGTACGCCTGAGGTTGTCAAAATATTTGAACTTGGCCCACAAGTAACCATTGCCATATCCGGTTCATTGGGTGCAATTGCTTCATAAATAGCTTCAATATCTTCAATAGAATCAATTGCCTCTGCCTGTTCAAGCAGATCATATTTTTCCAAAATATCTTTGCGCATACAGAACCATACGCCAGTCACCTTATCATCCCATGTGGTTACCATGCGCACCCGGCCGTCAATCGAAGTTGCCGCCCAATATTCATCCCGGATTAATTCTTTTAATTCAGGCGCATATTCATCCAGCAGATCCGTAATATCCGCCAACTGATTTTGCGCGGTCAGCGTTGCAAATGCAACTCCCGGGGTACAAACAAATGCATCCAGATCTTCGCCTCCGGCCATCATCAAGCTAATTTGCTGTGAATAGGAATCCGCACTGTAAAAGTTCAGTTTTACCGAAATCCCATCGGCCGCCGCAATTTCATTAATTGCCGCCTCCACAGCACTTAAGCCTTCCGTCGACGGAATCACAGCAGAAGTAATTGAGGAGCTGTTAGATCACGG
>JAGZDD010000032.1 GCA_018369015.1 Clostridiales bacterium
ACCATTTTACCCCCCCCCCCATTTTTTTATGCAGCCCTATTTTTCAACTTCTATTGCTTAGCTTCCCACATATAACATGACCTTTATCGTATGAAAATTGTTTTGGAAATGGTATATACTTGCCATGATAAAGATTCGCATCCTGAGAAGCGCTATACTCATTTTCATACACTACTATTATATTTTTATCGAGAATGTCCGTTTGCTGTGAAATATAGTATATTTGTTTAAAACCCTTTTCTTGCAAAGCTTCCATCTGAGAAACATAATCTGAATCAGCCGGATATACATATGCATCTGTCATAGCTCGCAGTCCTAAATAGTAGAACTTCATATCATCTAAATTTACAACAACTGCATCTTCCTCTGATATAATCTCAGATAAATCATAAATAATATTCCATGTTATACGGCTATCGTCTTTATGCTCCAATAAATACATACTATAGGGCAAAATTATCAATAAACTAAGGAGCCCTGTAATATATATCCATCGCGAGGCCATTGTTTGAAACACCACAGCTATAAATAACAGGGATACTATTATATATGGAACTAAATAACGTCCATAATAGTAATAATATTCCACATATTTCCACATAAACCCAGAATAAAAGCAAATACAATAAATAAATAAAATAGCTACTAATACATTTCTTCTATTTTCTAAGAATATTTTCCCCCTAAATAGCGACAATATTCCTGCTGATATTAAAAGGATAATTCCTGTCGCTAAAGCAAATCCTACCATTGTAGAATGTGTTATGGAGCCTATAAAGCCATGAAACAATTCACGATTATTGAAAATCACTCTAACCTGATATAGTACTAACAGTATTAAGCTGCCAAAAAATAAAGCATACCTAATGTTATATAAAATCTTGTTTAAAATGATCCTTAAACGTTCTATTATTTTAATTATCACGGTTCCAATGCAGGCAAATAAACTGCATCCCCATATAATATACGTAATATTTTTAGAATTTGCAATTGGCAAAATGTTATAAATTGGTTTAAAATTATTGATAAATGCATAAGTTCCGGCAATCATCATAATCATAGTAATCCCTATCGTAAAAAATGAAATAGCAGCCAAACTGCTTATAATATATTCATTTCTCTTTGTATAGATATAACATATCCAATAAATGCAGATAACGACCGGAATAAACGTATAAATTGTAATATGAAAAAACGAAAAAGCAGCAATAGGTACGAGTGAAAAATATATACTTTTTTTATCTCCCTCCAATAAGAAAAATATAAAGGAAGCAACAAAACAAGACAGCTCTATCTCTGTCAAAGATGATTTAGATGACCATAGAACCATCGGTGAAAAAGCAAAAGTTAAAGTAACTATTATTTTCACAGGCAGCTTTATATTTAAACAGTTCATACAAAAATAAAGGAAAAAGATTGCGCATATAAAAAATAAAGTCTGAACGCCTGCCATATGACTAATTCCAAACATAGTTCCCCATAGCGCCAAAATCGATGAAAACGTAGGCACTCCATGGTATATTGCAGAAACTTCGCTTAACTCCTGATCCTCTGAGGCAAAGGGCAAGGTAGGATCATAATTATATAGGCCAATAAGCTGTGTTTCTAAAGCAGTTTTAAAATAAGCTTTTTCCTCCTCGGTTTCAAGTGTATAATATTCCTTAAAATCCTTCTGTAAATCATTCATTCCCTCAATCAGCTCAATTGCCTGAGTTTGATAGACGCCTTCATCCTGCCCCATACCAAAATACTCAAATTTTGATATAGTAAATGGCAAGGAAAGCAAAACAATAACAACCGGAACGATATATGCCTTTATTTTTATATCTGGCCTGAACACAGTTTTATATTTTATAAAAAAAATAGCACCAAGAAATATGTTAATAAAAAACGCCGCCCAGAGTACACCTACTATAGAATACATATCTATCCAGAAAAAAATCCCGCTAAATACAATATATTCCGCCCAAAAAGCAAGTATACAGGATATACATATAACTACAATATCCTTCCCTTTCAAACAATATAAACAAATCCAAAAGGCCAATAACACATTAATCACAAAAAGCAAATAAACCATATGGATAACTCCTATATCCGGCTGACAATATCAGCACAATTCACTCCCACGCTACTTCTTCAAAAAGCTCCTTATACTTCCCAACAACAACATCCCAATCAAAATTTTCCTTTACATATTTACAGCCACATGCTCCCATTTGGGCTGCCACATCCGGATGAGTCAAAATATAATTCACACAGCCTTCAAATTCAAAATAATTTCCAAAATATAAGCCGCCTCCGGAATCCTTTACAAAATGTTTAGTAACTTCACAATCACGATGGACAAGTACCGGCCGTCCGCAAAGCCAGCTTTCCATAATAACAATCGAAAAACTTTCGTTCTTTGAAGGTTGACATAACAAAGTGGCCGATGCCGTAATATCATACTTGTCCTGAATATCTACAAAACCCAGGTCAATGACATCTCTTTCAATAGCTTTTGGGATTTTTACTTTTCCACCGCCAATAAGAACCAGCTTCATATCATTTTGCATCCGTTCTTTATACTGTTCAAAGTAATTGATCAACGTATAAATATTTTTTCCTTCATCCTTTCGCCCAGCGTAAACAATAAATGGTGAATTGATCCCATATTTGTCTCTAAAACGCGATTTACTAAAGGAAATATTCGTATCCATCCCAACACCAACAACCCTTTGATGTGTATGCTCTAAATTGTAAATGGGCTGCATCAAATCATACTCTGGCTGTGCATTATAAACAATGCCGGCAACCTTAGAATAAACATCCCGAAAGATCTTCATATAAATATATGCTTCATCGTGAAAGCAGGGAATAAGAATGGATTTTTCAGGACAAATTTGACTGCCGTACCATGTTGTACCAAACATATATGGTATAAATATAAACATCGAGTAATCCTTTTCATGCTCTTTCATATAAGCATAAAGATCATTACTGTTAATAATTTCCTGGATAAAAATTTGTTCTTCTTCCTTATTAAGCATCTGGCCATTCATTAACTTTATGTTAACCCTATCAAATGCCTGAGTATCTCTTTTACGCACCTTAAAACGCCGAACAGGAATTCCAGCTTCCTCAGATACTCCAGGGCGATGATAATTTTCATTCCAGTCCGCTGTAAACTCTCTCACACATGTTGTCAGAATCTCCAAGTCTACACCCGCATCTTTTAAATGGTGGACCAATCCCCTAAGTTCCATCTCAGCGCCGCCGGGAATTTTTTCTCCATACCAGGGTGTCACAAACCCGATCTTTTTCATTTGTTCTCACCATCCGTTTCTTCGATAATTCGATGAAAAAGAGTTGTAATATTATCAATAATAACCTCCCATTGATAATACTGATCGATATATCTGCGCGCATTGTTCCCCATTTGGTTCCATATCTCAGGATTACTGTTCATCCACCGTAAAATACCTTCCAGCTCACAATACCCTGTATAGTATAATCCCCCATTACTTTTTTTACAATGGCCTTTAAGAACCTCACACTTTCCATTTACGATAACAGGTATTTTTAATGCCATCGCCTCGAGCACAGATATAGATAAGCTTTCAAATTGAGAAGGCAAGATTAGGGCATTAGCGCCTGAAATACCATTATATTTGTCCTCATCGCTGACAAATCCCAGATTAATAATATCCGGATGATTGGGAATTTCAATCATCTTTTTCCCCATCAATACAAGCTTCAATTTACTACGTGGATGCCGCACTTTATAGGCAATAAAATAGTCAAATAGTTTGTCACAGCCTTTTGTCGCGTCTACTCTTCCAACATAAATAATATATTTGTCCCATATATGATATTTTTTTCTAAATGTCAGCTCGCTGACATTTTCGGGAATATCTATTCCTGTTGCCGCAATAATATGAGGAATATGCGAGTTATTAAATGTTTTTTCAACAAATGCTTCCTCTTCATCGGTCAGATAGATAATCCCTCTGGGATTTAAAAATACATCTTTATAAATATTAAAATAAATATATGGTTCATCGTGTGCTGTAGGAATCAGCACCGCCTTATTTGAAACCTCTGGCAATCCTTTTACAGTTAAATAATACAAATATGTGACAAAAACAAACAAATCATATGCTTCTGCATGTGACTTAATATATTGAAGTAAACCGCTGCATACCGGTCCCTGAGCTTCAAGCCAAGCCTGCTCCTGCTTTAATGTATGCTCCATATTCAACGTCATATCGTCCGTCATCTTATTGAATGACTGAACATCCCGCGGATTGTCAACTTTAAATCGGTGCACAACAATACCTTCGATAGTTTCCGTTCCCTCGCTATAGTAATTTTCCCACGTATCATAACCCAAAGCAGTTGTTGTCAAAACTTCTACATTAAAGTTTTTGCTAAGCTTTTCTGCAATCAGGCGGGTATAATATTCAGAGCCGCCATTGACGTCTAATCCGTACCGCTGATTAATAAGCGCAATCCTTTTCATTTTCCTTCCCCTATAAATGCCTTTATATATTTGATAAACTGTGCCTTAATAGCATCATGCTGAAAATCTTTAAGCCGGATATTTTGATTATAAACAACACTTTCCTTTAATGTTGCTTTTGAAGTCAGCTGATGAATCATTTCTGCTGCAACTTTATGATCTTTTTCCTTTAAAAGGAGTCCGCTTCCTCCAAGCGTATAGCCAATAGCTGAACTGTCATAGGCAATAATAGGAATTTCAAATGCCATAGCCTCTGCTAATGGTACACAAAAGCCCTCATGCTCACTCATGCAAAGAAACACATCCGCCAACTGATAATAAGCAAGAATCTCATTAAATTTAATTTGTCCAGTAAAGTAAACATCTTCAAGCTTAAGGCGTTCAACAAAAGCCTTAAGGCTATGATAGTAGTTTTCCATACCATAATAAGAACCTGCCAGAAATAAACGGCTTTTAGAATTAATATATTTTTTATAATAATAAAAGGTTTTAATAATATCTTCTTGTTTCTTATTCGGCGCAATTCTGCCTGTAAATAAAATATTGGTATAATCATCTCTATATCTTTTTAAAACACTTTTGGCTGGCGTTTTTTTATAATCTTCAAACGGAATGAGAATTGGCAGTACATCCACCGGGCATTTGTAGCCCATACTGATCAATTCTTGTTTATTAAACTCTGAGTCTGCTAAGCAATAGTCAAATTTATCTGCTAAATATTGAACCTGTTTTATCCCTTCTTCACAGGCAGCCGCCGTAAATGGATTATACGGCTCAAGAAACTTATAAGGAGTCACATTATGATAAATCATTATTTTTCTGCATTGAAAATTCTCAATCTCATAGGTGAGTTGAGATCCGATAGACATATGATAAATCAATATATCTTCAGTTTTCATATAGGGAACTTTATAAGCCAGTTTTATATCCTTATCTTTTATGCGGGCATCTATAGATTCTGCGTAGATTCCTGTCTCATACCCCATATCTTTAATTACCTGCATAAGCGCCAGTGTATCATTCCCCACGGCATCACCGAAAGCAAGTGTTGGAAGCATCTGTATAATTTTCACAATTATACCTCCTTACTCTGAAGCTGACTTTCCAGCGCCTCACAGCGCTTATTCAGATTAAATATTTTTTCTTCCAGACTTTCAATCTGCTGTTCCTTCTGTTCGATCTGCATTTTATATTCTTCGATAAAAGCCTCCATTTGGCGCATACAAACGACCATCTGATAATTATACTGATTCTGTTGATCGACCATTGGAATCATCATAAATTTTACGATCTTCCTTATGGAGCGCTGAATAAAACTTTTTAATCCGCCTTTGGGAATCATCCGATAATACTCAATTTTATGCAAATCTGCAGCTCCATTCAAGGCATGGGCCAATTCATAAGAACTAAAATCCGTCTTAACACCTAAAACTGCCTTAACATTGCCAGTAATATTTTGGAAATCTATATCGTCATCCTTGTAGCCTCTTTTTTCAATATCCGATCGTATTTCATTCATAATCTGTTCTACATCAATTTTCTTCATCTGTTCTTCCATATCAGACGTACCTCCATATTCACATTGTCTGCTTCTTCGCGATAATTGCATAATCCTGACTGCCAAACAAAGTATCCGATACTATCTGCATAGCATCGTTAAACGGCTCAAGGTTCTCAATGTTTGCTCCGCCCAGCCGTGGTATTGTTTGGTCAATTTTGCTGCACTCTGTGTACATAACATTGATCTCCCTGAAACCTGCTTTTTTCAAAAAATATTCCATTGTCAATGGATGAACCGGTTTTATATGGGACGGGTCCATATAAAATGCATGAGTATATATTGCCAAGGAGGTTGGATTCGGCGTTTCTATAATTAAATATCCGCCATCCTCTAATTTTTCCCAGGCGATATTACATAAATCTATGATTTGTTCTGTCGTCATATGCTCGACAACCTGCCCTACAAATATACCATCTGTATGCTCAATATTATAGAGGTAATGATTGCCGTCATCACACACAGCCTTTAATCCCTGTTCCTGGCAAAAATCAACAAATTCCTCATAGGTATCTACCCCAACAGCGCCAATTTGATTTTCCTCTAAAAGCTGAAGAAATTCTCCCCGTCCGCAGCCAATATCTACAACGCTTTTACAGTCTTTAAAATACGGAAGATATTGTTTCTGCCGTTCTTTTATAAGGTTTTTATCGCCTCTGAAATGGTTCTCAAAATCAAAATAATCAATGGATGTGTAAGAATCCTCTGAGTGTTGACAGTCTTTTCTTACATCTAATATTTGCTTTGTATCGGATGCCGCAGCTAACGCTGGTGCCAGATTCGCCTTCTCCCTTTTCTCCAGCTTTTTAACTTTAAATGTCACTGTTTCCATTGATTGCTCCAGGGCCGCAATCTGGGCATTGTTATTCCGTATATTTATCAAAGCATTTTCATAGCTATTGAGTAATGCTTCTAAATACTCCGCTCTTTTTTCAAGTGCTGCACAACGCTGCTCTAAAGCCTGAATATCTGCACCGGCTTTTTGCTGATGCCTTTCGATCTCGCCAACTCTCTGATTTGTGCCGCTAAACATAATTTATCCTCCATCCCTTATATATACCATTGATGATTGAGCCGTGCAACCCCAACATCTCCGATTTGCGAATACATCTCAAATGTATAGGCCTCCCTGAAATAATCTACAGGTATTCCGACTTGTGATTCGATAGCAACATCGAGAAGATAGACTCCAGGTAATAAATTCACATTTTCAAGAGTAATCTTCATACTGCCGCTGCTGTCCAGATTAAATTCCTCCATCTGATCAATCCGGGTATTTGTTCCATAAATTTGTTGTCCGCCCTGGTTAAAAATACCGATGCCAAATACTGCATCTTCAACCTTTTTCCTGACAGTATAATCCAATTCAATTGTTACTTGACTGCCAGTAGCAAATGCGTTTTGATTTTTCCCG
This sequence comes from Clostridiales bacterium, assembly GCA_018369015.1. Lineage (GTDB taxonomy): Bacteria > Bacillota > Clostridia > Lachnospirales > Lachnospiraceae > Catenibacillus. The sequence continues at coordinate 7,477 of JAGZDD010000032.1, forward strand.
TGTTCATCAAGCATACGTACCTGATTAATTCTTGCATAACCATTTCCCCAACGCTTCTTTTCGTCATCCGAAGTATCCGAAGCACATTCTTCGTCTGTTCGCTCTCCGGCTTTCTTCCCGCTTTTTTCTTCCTTTCTGGCATTTTCCTTATCCGCAATTTCCTGGCGCTTCTGTCCCATGAAATCCATGTACTCCGGGTGGACATCTCTGGGCCTGCCATCTGCTTTAATTTTTCCTGCATCTAACCATATCGTTCTATCGCAAATCTGCTCAATTTGTCCAAGAGAATGAGAAACAATGACAATTGTTGTTCCCTGTGCTTTTATCTCTTTAAGTTTATTAAAACATTTAGACTGAAAATTAATATCTCCAACAGCCAAAATTTCATCAATCAGCAAAATATCGGCATTGACATTGATCGCCACAGAAAAAGCCAGGCGCATATACATTCCTGATGAATACGTTCTCACCGGATTATCCAAAAATTGCTCCATTTCCGAAAACTCTACAATATCATCCATGCGCTCATCAATTTCTTTTTTAGACAGGCCAAAAATGGATGCATTTGTATAAATATTTTCCCGTCCGCTCATATCCGGATGAAAACCGGCGCCTAATTCAATAAGACTTGAAACTCTTCCTTTTAACTCTATTGTTCCTTCGTTTGGGTACATAATCCTGGTTAAGAGCTTAAGCGTTGTACTTTTACCGCACCCGTTATGTCCAATCAGGCCTACAGCTTCACCCTTCTTTATATTGAAACTTATACCATTCAGTACCCAGCGGTCCTCATACCGATTACGCTTACGAAACAACAGCCTCTCTTTTAATTGGTTTCCTTTATCGTAATATACCCTGAACTTTTTTCTGACATTTTTTACCTCAATTGCATTGTCCTTATCCATCATTATAATTCCTCCGCAAAACCTTTCTGAAGCTTATTAAAAACCAAGACCCCAATACCAAGAACAATAAGTCCAAGAAGCAATGCCCACAACAAATTTCCAAATTCTGGAATCCGTTTGTAATAAAGTATTTCTCTATATGCTGTAATCACAGGAGTCATAGGGTTAATATTAAGAATCGGCCGTAATTTTTCAGGAACCCAGTCAATTGGATAGAGAACAGGAGTCAAATACATCCAGGCCATTGTAACAATTCCTAAAATATATTCAAGATCTCTAAAATAAACTGTCAGCGCAGATGTTACCATTGCACCTCCTAATGCCATAATATATTCGACAAGCATAATGATTGGCAAGCATAACAACGCTGCGGGGTTAAAACCTACTCCGGAAAAAAACACAACGGCAAAGATTACAATAAAACAAAATAGCATGTTTACAAAGCCACTTGTAACATAAGATAATGGCATAACCTCTCGAGGGAAATAAATCTTTTTAACCATATCTTTATTGGACATAATACATGCTGCCCCGCCAGTCATAGAACCACTAAAAAATAACCATGGAACAAGTCCGACAAATAAATGGAGATAATATTTATCAATGTTATTGGGCATAATTACAGAAAAAACAAGAGTATAAACACCTAATTGAAGCAAAGGATTAATAAATGTCCATAGAAAACCTAATACAGAGCCTTTATACCGACCTCTTAAATCCTGTCTTACTAAACTATATACCATTTCCCGGTAATCAAAAAGTTCTTTTAAATGTTTCATAGCTTCAGTCCTTTTTATAAATTTGAACAAGTCGTTCTTCAATTTTTTCCACAGCTTGTTTCATTCCCAGTTTATTTGAAATATAACAATATGCCTTATCAGAAATTTGTTTATAAAATTCTTTATCATCAGCCAGCTGCTTCATGTATTCTGATGCCTGCAAAATATCCGGTTCCGCCCACACAGCGCCTTTCTTATAAGGCGGACAGTCTTTTTTTAGGCGGGTAAATGTATAGTCAATCATACAGGCAACATTTTTATCCATAAATTCTGTATTTGAGGACCAATTTGTCGCAATGCAAGGTGTTCCTACAAGCATTGCTTCTGCCATAACAAGTCCAAAGCCTTCCGCCCGATGAAGTGACACAAAAACATCACAGCATTTAATCAAAGAATTTACGGCAATTTTTTCAAGCGTTTCGGTTATATAATAAACATTGGAGTATTCTTTCAATGATTCATGTAAAATCTCAAGATCTTCACTGCGTGCATTGTTTATTTTCAATACAAGCCCTACATGAGTATCTAAGGGAGAAAATGCATTTTTAAAGGCATTGACAGCTCCCATAGGATTTTTTCTTTCCATTGTACTATTTGAATCATACATAGTCAAAAAGAGAAATTGATTTTCCGGAAGCTTAAAAAAACCTCTGTCAAAAACCGGGCTTGTCTGAGCCGTTACCCAATAAGGTATTGTTTTCACCGGCAAATTAGTTACTTTCCGTAAATTTCTGCTAATAAATTCCGAAGGCGTCCATATTTCGTCCAGCATTGAAAAATATTTATGCCAGCTCTCAGGTATTTCTTCTAATTCCCATAACCAAAATGCAATATTATAGCAATAATCCCAGCAATCCTTTGACATACGATGGTACATCAATAACATTTCGTCAGGATTGATGTGTATAAGATTTATATTATATTTTAGTGTTTTACTGATTTTATGGTCATAAGAATGATCTTCCGAACGCATTAAAGCAGACGGCAATTCAAAGTTATACAACATATAAGGAATAGAACTGTGTTCCAGAGTATTTGCTAATAAACGGCAGCTCTGTCCTAATCCCATCTGTGCCTTAACCAAACCAATAATATTGATTCCGTCTGGTTTTCTGTCAGGCGCAAATGGCTGTTTTCCCTTTTTGGCAAGGCTCTTATACCCGTGGTTCAACATTTTTATTTTGACACCTGTCACAAAACGTTGTGGTAAAAGCTTTTTTAAAACAGGCTTTAATCGGTCAGCTCCATTAAAAATAATTGATGTAAGACTATTCATCTTTGGTCTCCAGTTTTCTATTTGTTTATAAAAGGCACTATCCCCATACAAATTGCATGAGCGCCCGTACAGCCCCGAACTTTATTACATGATTCATAAAATAAAATCTTATGCGATATATTTTGGGTTTCTGATATAGCTGCGAATAAGCGTATATAAGTTTTTTCCAGTGAGGATTACGGATTTCATTTCTATATAATTTATAAAAATATCCCGCCTGTACCATCGAATGATATAAATCCTTACGGAATTGCTTTTTCCCTCTTTTATATCTTTTCCATAAATAAGAAAAACTTCTTGCATCTGAAGCCCCTACAGAATTATTTCCATGTTGACGGTATTTTATTGTCGCTTCCGGTAAAAAAGCTACTTCTCCTAATACTGTAGCAGTCAGTGCAGCAAAATGATCATGCATAACAATGTGATCTGGTTCATTTACTTTACACAAGCACTTGCAAAGAACTTTATTCATTAAAATCGTACAACCAGTGACACTGTTTTGCATGAGCAGCCTGGGTAAATGTATCGATGGCGGTATTTTCATATATTTAATAAAAGACGGGGCGATCATCTGTAAATGTTCATCTGTCACCGCTAAATCCGTATATATCAGCAATGGAACCGACATCCCATACTTATTTTCTAATTTCTCCATTAATCTCATAGATTTTTCCACTTTATCGTGATCCCATGCGTCGTCCTGATCACAAAACATAACATAATCCGATTCAGACGCTTTTAAGAGCCCTATAAAATTAGCAGCTGCTCCCCCGCAGGGCACCGGGTTCGCGCTGACAGTAATCCGCCTTGCGTCACCTTGTGACAGCATTTTTGAATTAAAGGCATCCGCTATTTCCTGAACTATACAAACGGTGTCATCCACAGAGCCGTCATCATGGATCATAAGCTTCCATTCTTTATTTGTCTGGGCAATAATCGATTCAATCTGTTCTCCTATATACTTGCTGCCATTATAGGAGGCTAAAAGTATATCAATCATAAGCTCATCTCCATTTTTTATAGTATTTTATCATTGACATAAGAAAAATACATATACCTTTTAAGCTATGGGTATTATCCCGCTTCCAGGCATGATATACAAATATCTTCGGATGATAAATAAGCTGGCCATACACCCTTAATCTCCTGGATAAATCGGCGTCCTCAAAGTACATAAAAAATCGACGGTCATAACCATGAATTTTTTTTAAAACAGATGTTTGTATCATAGAAAAGCATCCCGTACAAGACATTATTTCTGTCGGTTTATCCATTAAAACATTTTCCATTGTATATATTTTTCTATAATATTTAAATGGCGCCAACTTACTTAATATGACAAACTTTATGTTCGGGTCTACTTTAGGCAAATATTGGACAGTTCCATCCATATTACGAATCTCTGGGGTTAATTGGATAACCCCAGGATTTTCCTCCATATACTTTGAAATATAACTAATAACATCATAATTCAAAAAAATATCCGGATTTATTATTGTGTGATAATCTGATTTTATGCGTTTAATAATCTGGTTATGGCCCTGGCCAAAACCAATATTTTTCTTCCCTTTAATAAGAATAACTTCTGGAAAGTTATTTTTTAAAATGCGAACTGTATCATCGGTGGAACAATTATCATAAATATATAATTGAAACTGACAGCCCTTAGTATGGTCAAGAATGGATTGTACACATTCTTTAATCGTTTTTTCATTATTATAAGTAACAATTCCACCTGTAATCTTTGCTTCCATCATTCCTCCCACCAATCATTGGACGCTTTATCCAGCTGCGCTAAAACAACTCTTTTTTCCTTATTAAAAGCTTCTGTACTATCCGGTTTAAATAATACAATCAATGTTTGCAGTAATAACTTTATATCTTTAATCAAACTATATTTTTCAATATACATTAAATCAAGGACTAATTTATATTTAGGTGAGGTATTATACTTGCCTGCGATCTGCGCATATCCTGTAAGTCCAGCCTTTACTCTAAGGCGATAAGCAAATTCCGGATATTCTTTTGTATATAAATACACATTTTCCAGCATTTCCGGCCGCGGGCCAACCATACTCATTTCGCCTTTAAGAATATTGATAAATTGCGGCAATTCATCCAATCGGTACTTTCTCATAATACGGCCAACCGAAGTAATCCGCTTGTCATCGGATATTGCAGAAAAGTTTTCAACATTTTCTTTCATTGTACGAAATTTGTAAACCTGAAATACTTTGCCGTTTTTAGTTGCACGTTTCTGTTTAAAAATTATTTTTCCGCCGTCACACAATTTTATGCTTACTGCACATAGCAGCAAAACCGGGCTGGAAATAATAAGCGCAATTAGAGAAAGGATAATGTCCATTAACCTTTTCATTATTTTTTGTTCAAATGATAATTCCTTCACAGGCGCACTAATCAGCGATATGTCATCTAAGATCACATGCTTAGCATTTATTTCTACGACATCCGCAATTTCAGGGCTAATATAAACATTGCGCAAATTGCGATAGCAAAATTCCATGATCTCTGTCCGCGGCTGAACTGGTACATTATAAATAAAGACTGTATCACATTTTAATATCGTATCATATAATTGATCTGAACGGTAATCCCTGGCAAAGCAAATTTTGTACTGTTTTTTGAAAGATAATATTGCATTTACAATCTCCGACAGACTCTCCGCAGACTCCGTAACGACACAGCAGCGTTCCGGAGCATGCATACGAAAATAGATATAATTACCCGCATAGGTAAATATAACAATCAACCAAATTTGAACAACTATAACAATCAATAACAAGCCGATATTTTCAAATTTAAACTGGCGATTGTTCGCATCATTCGTATTCATAATTGCCAATTGCACATAAGTAATCAGATCTGTCAATACGGTAGCCAAACCTAATGATGCAATGATCGGTTTACTTTTTCTTAATCCTATATCAAAGGTTCCATAAGCCGCCGTCAGCCCTAGCCCAACAACACAGAATGTACTTAATGTAATTCCCGCAGTTCTTGAAAGGCGGAGAAGCTGCCAATTTTCAATACCCATAATAAGGAAAAAGCTGCCTAGCAAGCTGATATATAAGGTAATTTTAATCAAAAATATAATCGTTCTTCGGAACGTTAATATAACTTTTTTCACACTGCATCTCCAACCCTACACATATAAATTACTTTTAATATGCACTTTATAGCCCATAATTCGCTAATAATTTTTTAAATTCAATGGAATCTGTAAAACCTTCGCACACTTTTTTCCTTGAATCTCCCTTTTCCAACCGCTTAATCCATGCGTCTAATCCAACTTGATCTGCCTCACGATCTAAAACTGCTCTATAGCAAATTTTTACAAATTCCTCATCAGAAACATTCTTCTCGATAAATTCCCGGGAGCCGATAAACCCTTCCGGTAAATCTTTTGCATTATCTTTATCTTCCAGAATAAGGCGCGCCCAATCATTAAGGCCTTCAACATCGGGGCTTCTTTCAAGAAACAGACTGTAGCACCGGGTGACATATCGAGTCACACCGTCATTTTGATCCCGATATTCCGTTAATTTTATATTTCCCCGTTCAATTCCATAAGATTTGCAAATTTTTGAAAATTCATCGGATTCAATAAAGCCCCTAAGCACATAAGTTCTCGAAAAGCCGTCTTCAAACCGCTTAAGCCAGGCACTTTTCCCATTATTATCCGACGGACGGTTCATACATGTATTATACAAAATTTCAATGTATGCTTCATCACTGACATTTTTATCCACAAATTCCGGACTTAATATAAAATCACGGACAACCTCTGCACCCGTCGTTTCTTTATCCATCAGGACCTGCACCCACTCATTTAAGCCCGTCGGGTCAGGATTTCTCTCCAGAACCAGTGTATATAGCCGGGTCACAAAATCTGTAACCATTTTTTTCTGAGTTCCCAAACCATATCTGTCTGTGTAGATCATATTAATATCCACCGAATTTGCTGTAATTCCATCAATTTTCCCGTTGCTCGTACACTGCCACATCATATAATTTCCCTTGTATGTACATGTGCTATTATATTGAGCAACCCAGCGTGTCGATGAAAATTGGTTAAAATAAGGATCTGTCAACACATTATTCCACCAGTCCGTATTGGCATAAACAGATACCTCATAGCCAGCTGCTGATACGGTATCAATAAATACCTTAGCCACCTCTGAGATTTCATCAGCACTTCTGGGTATCTTATTTCCATTCTCATCACTGTCATTTCCACCATTGACATAACGAACCCAATCATCTTCCAAATCCAGATAAACCGGATAGCTAATATCATGTCCTCTAAGAAGCCTCAGGCAATGCTCAGCCTCCTGTTTTGCTTCCTCTACATCATTCGCGTAAGAATAGAAATAAACGCCGTACGGCAGCCCCAGCCGCTCACATTCGGAGGTATTATATTCCCAATATTGGTCATCATAGGTCAAACTGGCGCCGCAGCGTATAATCGCAAACGAAACGTCATCGTTAATAACCTTTTCCCAGTCAATCTTTCCCTGCCACTCACTGACATCAATGCCCCTTGCAATAGCGCCTACAATCACATCTTCCTCAGAATTAATATACGAGCCGTCTACCTTTGTCCACGGTTCAAAGCCATTTTCCGAAAATGGCGTTATCCCATAGTTTCCGGACCATACACCGTTGTCAAAGCGCCAGCTGTTTTCCACCTTTATTCCATTTTCATCGCCCGTATCAGATTCACTTTGGGCAGTAGTCTCTTCTATAGATTCGCTCTCAGCATTACTTTCTCCTGCTGATTCACTCTGAGCTTCCCCTTCTTCTCCAGATATAGTTTCACTTTCATTCACAGCCGTTGTTTCTGTTTCAGCAGCTGTAGTGTTTTCTGTTTCATCTGACTCAGTTTGTTCATCTTCGCTCTCTGTCGTTTGCCCATCAGCATTTCCAGATAGTCCGCCGGTACTTTCCTGCTCTGTATCAGCCTGTTCAGTGCCAATTTCTGTTTGTTCTGTCTGTACCTCATTTTGTTCATTCAAGCCTCCATCCACATTGGAAGCTAATGCAGATACCGGCTGACCAAGCATCCCTGCGATACATCCGGCGATTACAAGTGACTTAAATAATTTTCTCGTAGTTTTCGTACCTGACATAATAACTCCTTTTCTCAAAAATAACACTTACATTTTCACAATTGTGTATACAGCACTAATTCATGGTTCTATATACCCTACTAACGTATCTAATTTGTATCCCCACACCCCATCACTTCCACAATCCTCTGCCTAAGCCCCGTATACCTGCGCTGCTCGTTCACATTTTCAATCATCTGGCTGACCGTCCGGTCGCTGCCGACGATGACAACGCATTTTTTCGCCCGGGTCACGGCGGTATATAAAAGATTGCGGTTAAATAGCATCCGCGGGCCGGAAAGCAGCGGCAGGATAACCGCCGGGTATTCGCTTCCCTGAGATTTATGTATCGTCACTGCGTAAGCAAGCTCCAGCTCATCGAGCTGCCCAAAAGGGTAATTGACCTTGCGGCCCTCGTCAAATTCTACGGTAAGAAGCTCAGCAAATGAATTGATTTCTTTAATAATCCCTGTATCTCCGTTGAAAACGCCAACTCCTTTGTCAATAGGAATCCCGTATTTGCTCGTGATTTCCCATTCAATCTGGTAATTATTTTTAATCTGCATAACCTTATCGCCCTCGCGGAAAATTCCCTGGCGATGCTCTCTCTCCCGCTTATCCGGCGAAGGCGGATTGAGATATTGCTGCAAAATCACATTGAGCCGTTCTACGCCAAGCTCACCCTTGCGCATCGGCGTAAGCACCTGGATTTCGTAAGGCTCTGCTCCTACATTAGGCGGCAGCTTATCCCGGATCAAGGCAACCATAACGCCCACGATTGACGGGGCGTCGTAGCGCTTCATACAAAAAAAGTCGGGCGTCTTATGGCTTAAATCTATGGAAATGCCGTCATTTATTTTATGAGCGTTGGTAACAATCGCGCTCTCCAATGCCTGGCGGAAAATTTTTGTCAGCATTACTACGTTAAAGCAATGGGAATTAATAATATCCTTTAAAACATTGCCCGGCCCGACAGATGGAAGCTGGTTGACGTCCCCTACTAAAATAAGCCGGGTACCGGGCATGACAGCTTTTAATAAAGAGCTCATAAGATTTATGTCAACCATAGACATCTCATCAATAATAATAACGTCCGTTTCCAGCGGATTTTGCTCATTGCGCTCAAATCGTGCCGGCGCTTGAGACTCCGGTGCTCCTGAAAGCTCCAAAAGCCGGTGGATCGTCTGGGCCTCATAGCCGGTGGCCTCCGTCATTCGCTTTGCCGCCCGTCCTGTTGGAGCAGCCAGCCGGATATCAAGATTTTCGTATTCAAAATATTTGATTAATGTATTAATGGTTGTCGTTTTCCCGGTTCCCGGCCCTCCGGTTATGACCATTACTCCGTTGCGGATCGCCTCCATGACTGCAGTTCTCTGCATTTCATCCAGCTCCAGCCCTTCATCCTTTTCAATTTTACGTATGATATGGTCCAACGGCAAATCCAGCGTATCATAGGTCATGTTCAGTCCTTTGAGCATCCTTGCCACATTAAGCTCCATATAATAATAGGAAGAGGCATAGACAACCGGCTCTTTATCAAGCTCCCGGAGCATAATTTTCTTGTCAATGCTTAAATCCTCTAAATGCTTATGGATATATGCCGGGTCGATTTCCAACAACTGGGCCGTTTTTTCGACAAGCAGCTTTTGGGGAATGTAAGTATGGCCTGATAATGATCCCTGAAGCAGCATATAAATAATCCCGCTGCGGATACGATAATCTGAATTTTGTCCAATTCCCGCTTTATGGGCAATGTCATCGGCAAGCTTAAAGCCGATCCCTGTAATATCATCAGCAAGCTGATAAGGATTCTCCCGGATAATATCGTAGAGCCGGCTGCCATATTGATTATATATTTTAATCGCGTAAGTGGAGGAAATGCCAAACTTCGCTAAAAACATAGTGGCCTGGCGCATATCCTGCTTATCGTGGAACTGTTCGTAGATTTCCTGGGCCTTGCGCTCACTGATTCCTTTAATTTCCGCCAGACGCTCAGGCTCCTCCTCGATCACCCGGAAGGTGTCCTCCTTAAACTTAGACACAATTTTGTGCGCCATTTTAGGGCCAATCCCCTTGATTGCGCCTGAGGCAAGGTATCGTTCCAGAGAATAGACATCCTCCGGCACTTCTACAGAAAATTCAGAAATTTTAAATTGCTGTCCATAGGTTGCGTGCTCTACATAATCGCCCTCAGCCTTAATATACTCGCCCTCGCTGATCACGGGCATAGTTCCGACGCAAACGACTTCGCTGCCCTGGCACATCAAATTTAAAACAGTATATCCATTGTCATCGTTATGATAAACGATATGCTCAACCAGCCCCTGAAGCTGCTCCATGCCCGTCACCTCCGTTTTTAAGATTTTTACAGCGGTTCCCTCCACTGCCTAAGCATAATTATTACAATACTTTTACATCTGTCCTGAGCAATGCTTTTACATCCACTCTAAGCAGCACTTTCACATCCGCCCTGCGCTGTGCGCGGCGGCCAGATCGCCCATACCTTCAATAAATTCCGCGTACCGTCCAGTGCCAATAGCAACGACCGACAGAGGGTCATCTACAGTTGTCGTCCGTATTCCTGTGGACTCCTCGAGCAGCTCCTCAAGCCCGTAAATCTGGCTGCCCCCTCCGGTCAGCAAAATCCCTCTCTGGGCAATATCCGCAGCCAGCTCCGGCGGCGTTTCTTCTAATACCTGATGTACGCCTCCGATAATCGCCTGGACCGCTTCTGAAAAAGCTTCCTGAGTTTCTTCGGAGGATAACTGTATGACCTTAGGCATCCCTGTAAGAAGGTTTCTTCCCCGCACCTCTGCCATCACCGGCTCCGGCCGCTCATAAACAGACCCGATAGACATTTTTATATCCTCGGCCGTGCGCTCTCCAATGAGCATATTATGTTTGCGGCGCATATAGCGGATGAGGGCATCGTCAAAATCATCCCCTGCTACCTTGATGGATGTACTTACCACAGTATCGCCCAGGGAAATCACCGCAATATCTGTTGTTCCTCCGCCAATATCAATAATCATATTGCCGCTGGGCTTGGAAATATCAATTCCGGCGCCAAGAGCCGCCGCGATCGGTTCTTCGATAATAATCACATCTCTGGCCCCTGCCTCCATTGTAGCGTCAATGACCGCTCTCTTTTCAACCTCTGTGGCCCCACTGGGTATACACACGCTCACTCGCGGACGGCGCAGCGTTTTACGGCCCATGGCCTTGTGTATAAAATATTTCAGCATCTTTTCAGTGACCGTATAATCAGAAATCACCCCCTGGCGCAAAGGGCGTACTGCGGCAATATTGCCCGGCGTCCTTCCGATCATCAGCCGGGCCTCCTCGCCAATGGCTTTTATCTGGTTTGTATCTTTATCATAAGCAACTACGGACGGTTCGCTTAACACGACACCCTTTCCGCGTATATATACAAGAATGCTGGCGGTTCCTAAATCAATTCCGATATCTGAGCCTAACATTTCTTTCCCCTTTCCAAATGACTTTCCGGCACTATCACGCAATCCTCTCTCCGGCGTTAAGCGTTCCGCAGCCAAACAGAGGCATGTGCCGGATTGGCAAAATTACACACAATACTATTATAACTGATTTTTTGTAAATTACCATAATAATATTCACCAAAGTTTATTGTAACAGTTCAGCCAGCCGGGAGTAATGGCCTAAAAATCGTGTTTACATGATTTTTAGGCCATTACTCCCGGCTGAGGGAGCGCCAGGTTATGAGCAAAGACAGCCGTGAAGCGGCGAAAAGCGCGTTAGCGCGGCTTTGCGAATGGCGCGGGCTGAACTGTTACCTGCAAAAATCCATTAAAAATCGCCTGCGGCGATGGGATTTTTGCACTCCTGCTTCATTTTCTGACGGTCAGCGCATACATCGACACTTGCCGAGGTATTTTCTAGCCTATTGAAAGACCGCCCACACCTATATCATGTTCTTACGCCGCAAACATCAGGTGTTTGCGGCTGACCGTAAATATAATCCAAAATTTACATATGTTTTTTGTAAATATTTTTTAAGATATAGGATTGTATAGTTTTCAATTACGTGTTAAAATAAGCCTCATAGTAGTAGGGGCTTGTGGAATCTTTATATTTGTCTTACGTTTTCTTTACGTTTTGACAACAATTCCTGCTACTTTTTTTAATGATAACAAAAGCTGCACACAGCAATTGCCTTCCATGGTACTACAACCGCGCGCAGCGCGGCATGTCCGTTTACTGTCACCGCTGTAAGCAGCAACGCACAAAACAGGCAGTTCCCCGCAGTGTTTTTTTCATTGTGGCCGCCGCTGCTGTTACATAGGAATAATTATGAAAATTATTGTATCATGTGCCCGGATATTTCTCGGCATCCTGTATTTTTTTATGAAGCTTTGCCCGGTGGAGAATAAGGTTGTTATGATTTCCCGCCAGGCGAATCGGCCATCTTTGGATTTTTTGCTCATTAAAACCCATATTTTGCGGCAAAATCCTAAAATCAGAGTCGTAACGCTCTGCCATACGCTGGAGAAGCGGCTCAATGCGCGTATTATTGATCTTATCAAGTATGGCTTTCATATGCTTAAACAAATGTATCACATTGCCACAAGCAAGGTCGTTATCCTTGATACCTATTGTATTGTCATTTCCCTGCTGAAGCACCGTAAGGACCTTCAGATTATCCAGATTTGGCATTCCATGGGAAGCATGAAAAAATTCGGCTATACGGCCCTTGATACGCAGGAGGGGGTTCCGGCCCGCACTGCCCGGCTTCTTCACATGCATGAAAATTATACATGTGTCTTAGCCAGCTCTCCCGCATACAGCAGGGATTTGGCCGCTGGCTTTAACTGTGATGAAAAGATTGTAAGGATTATGCCCCTACCAAGGACAGATCTGCTGCGTAGCAATAATTATAGGAAGAAAAAACGTACTGAAATTCTCGAAGCATATCCTTTTCTCCGGGGAAAAAAAGTCATTCTTTATTGCCCGACATTCCGAAAATGCGAGGATGATATGCGGACAGCTGTAAATCAGTTAGCTAATGCGCTGAACAGGCAGGAGGAGGTGCTTGTGATTAAGCCCCACCCTCTGTCCAAAATTTCCATTGACAGTCCTCATGTTTTATGCGGAACAAAGTTTTCCACATTTGATATGCTTTTTGCCGCCGACATTGTGATCAGCGACTATTCATGTATTGTTTACGAAGCGGCTTTTATGGGGATTCCAGTTTATTTTTATAATTTTGATATGGACAAATATCTTAAAGAGCGTGGGCTTGCCATTGATTATTATAAAGAAATCCCAGGCCCTGCAAGCGCTGACCCTGATGTTTTGATGAACGCCGTCCATTCACAGAAATACGATATGGAACAGTTAAAGGCATTTTCAGAAAAATATATAAAATACAGCGGCCATGCCGGAAAGGATATTGCCCGCTATATCCTTTCATTTATGTAAGCAGCAGCATTTTTGCCAGTACAGCGCGCATGCTGTGCTGGTCACTCAGGAATGGATACAAGGGTACACACGAGGTATACTATGGAAGAAACAGTAAAGCTTTCAATTATTGTATTAGAAACCGCAGGCGGCCGGGGGCTTGATAAAACCCTCGAAAGTATTGCCGCCTCCTATTTTACAGATTATAAAATCTATTATCTGGCTAACCCTGATGGAAATTCTAACAGCCAGTTTTATCCAGACAGTGACAAAGAAATCCCGGAATTTATATCTTTAACTCCAAACATAAACATGACAACCGGAGGCCTGTACAATTTTGCCCTTGCGCAGATTGACACGCCTTTTGTCATGTTTATGAAGGAATATGATACGATCGGGCCTTCCTTTATTTTAAAATGTATGGAACGCTATGAGGAATATGATTCCAGTGACAATAAAAACGATATTTTTCTGGCCGTTGGAAAATCTTATTGCCGCAATCCGATTGTTTCCAGCAAAAGCCTGGAGCATATTCTCAGCAAAAAATATATAAAAAAACTCAGCTTGCCGGAGCATAAAGCAGACAGCCTTGAACCGGGCGGCATTTTAGAAGAAAGCGTTCCCATGTCCGAAGACCTGGTTGACGCTGATACGGTCGGGGAGGATATTGTTTCCGAAGCTGCGGCGGCAAGCATAGCCTCAGATTCTGTTTTTTCTTCCCCGGAAGCACAGGCTTCTGAGAGCCAGGAGCCATCCATAGCGCTTAGGCCATGGATCCGGGATGTCCTGTCACAGCCGGAAGCGATTTTAATGGCTATGGACGCCGCTATCTTTAAAACCAGCGCTGTTAAAGCTGTCGGCTTTAACGATACCCTGGCAATGGAGGAGGATGTGGACTTTATTCTCCGCTTTCTGCTTAAATATCCAAAATACCATGCTGTTACAGGCTCTAAATATTACTATTTTGAGCCGCGGGCCAACGAATTTCTCTACCATGTGAACGCCCACTATGAGGCATGGTACGAGCAGTCCATGGACAATTTTCTGTTTCCTTTGCTTGATACAGCAAGAAAACCATCGGGCCAGCTTCCGGAATTTATTCAAAACTATTGTATGCTTTATATCAATTGCCGCTTTATGGCAAACCAGGATAACCGAGACAAAAAAATTCTGCTCGGCGGCCGGTTCGATGAATATTTAAAGCTTATCGCAAAGCTTTTTAGCCAGATTGACGACGCCTGCCTCCTGAACCAGAAACGGCTGCCCTACATAACAACAAATCCTGAAATCCGCTGTATGTATCTTCGTATTAAATATGGAAGGGATCAGGTACATTATGATTATGTTCCCACAGAAAACCGCGAATCCGACAAGGCCGAGCTTGGCGATACTGATTTAGAAATGCGCTTTAAGGACTATGTCATTTCCCGGTTAAGCGACCACCGCTTTTCCATTAATATAATGAACTATTTCAATGGCGAGCTGTGGATTGACGGATCATTAATCAGCATATTCCAATATGGGAGCATCGAATTTTTTGCCCGTTTTAACGGACAGGATTACCCGGTCACAGATACGACGGCTTACGCCCAGACAAAATATTTTGGCCAGCCAGGCTACCGCAGGCTGCCATTTTTCCTGAAATTTAAGCTTGATCCCGGCAAAAAGCTTCAAAGGATTACTTTTTATGCCCGCTTCCAGGGCGTCAATTATCCGATGAAAATGACGTTTGCCAACCATTGGGCGAAGCTGAGCAAATCGCCGCGATATTCCTACTGGCGTTTTAATCAATATTTGTGCCATCACGCGCAAAATGGCATTTCAATAAAAAAAGCAACCTTTTTTAATGTATTCAAACGGGAAATGCAGCTTCAGCTCCAGCTTTTCAGGAAAAAAGACAAAGGCCCCTGGAAATTCCGTATGCTTTATTGGCTGACAAGGCCCTATTTTAAGCGCAAACGGATATGGCTTATGCTGGATAAACTTTATAAAGGCGGAGACAGCGCGGAATATTTGTACCGTTACAGCGCAAGGCTTAAGGATGGTATTACAAAATATTATCTCATCAACAAAAATACAAGTGATTACAGGAAGCTTAAGGCCGACGGGTTCCGTCCCCTGATTAACGGTACGCTCTGGCATAAGCTTGTTTTTGTCAACAGCGACATCCTTTTAATCACTAATTCCCATTTGTTCCCATTTAATGGGTATACAAAGGAAACCTCCAAGTATATACGCGGACTGTGCAATTTCAGCTCCATGTGCCTTCAGCATGGGCTTTCTGTGCAGAAATGTGCCATCGCCCAGCGTCGGATCATTGATAATACAACTATGTATTTTCTCGGGAGTAAATACGAATACGAAAATCTTTCCAGACACGCCTATGGCTATCAGGGCTTTGACATTTTAAAGCTCACAGGGATCGGCCGGTACGACGGCCTTATCAATAATGATAAAAAACAGATTTTAATTTCCCCGACCTGGCGCATGTACAATGCCCTGCCCGTAACAACAAGCGAAGGCGAACAGCGGGGATATAATCCAGAATTTAAAGCAACGACTTACTTTAATATATATAATACATTAATTAATAATACACGGCTCATTGCCGCGGCAAAAAAATACGGCTATAAAATTAAATATCTTCTTCACCCGATCATTAGCTCACAGGTGGAAGATTTTACGCCAAACCCGGAGCTTGAGGTCATCCCATCGGTGGGTGATTTAAGCTATGAAAAAATATTGACAGAATCAAGCCTTATGGTGACGGATTATTCCGGCGTCCAGTTCGATTTTGCTTATATGCGCAAGCCCGTTGTCTATTTCCATCCGGAAGAACTGCCGCCGCATTATGAGGAAGGGTGTTTCTTTTATGACACCATGGGTTTTGGGGAAATATGTACGAAATCGGAACAGCTCGTCGATTTGCTGTGCCAATATATGGCCGATAACTGCACAATGAAGGATATGTACAGGAAACGCGCGGATGACTTTTTCGCCTATGACGATCATCATAACTGTGAGCGGATTTACAATGAAATTATGAAATTTCAGACAATGATCGACAATGATAAACGAGGATAAGCATTATGCAATGGTGTGACAAATACCTATTAACGATCAATAATATCCATTGGGAAAGGATTTTCCTGGAATTTAGTATTAAGGTCAGCCCGGCAAAGGATACTATACCGGCGCCTTGCCCGGAAGAACTGTCTTTTGCTTTTATGGAAATCACCGAGGCTGCGCCAAACGTCTGTCCAGGCGCACAGGTCTGTTCCCCACAAGAGCTGTGCAAAAAGCTCATTCCCATCAGCTTTGACAGCCGGCACAATGACGCCGCCGATGGCAGCAGCAGTTTTACTTTTTCTATAAATATGACTGCTGTTTCCAGACGTTCCTTTCTTGACAACGGCGACTGGCGTATCTGCGCAGTTGCAGGAAATGACCTGTTCCCGGTGGGGATTGACTGCTCCCTGGCATATGAAGCCGACCAATGGTCACGGATTTTTAAATATGGAAAAAACCAATATGCCTATAATGTGTCTTTTAGTGTGAGAGAAATTTCCCGCACCCAAATTGAGCTTATACTTTCCAGCTATTTTATGCGCATTAACCGCCAGTGGAAAAAAAGGAAATATGTCCAGGAAGCGCTTACGGTTAAAGGAAAATTCCGGCGTTTTTACCTCTGGCTCGTGATCCTGCTCATCCGCAGTTTTTATTTTTGCTTTTCCCGCCTGCTTCCAAAGCGCGGCACCCGGGTACTTTTTATGACTGAAACAAAGGATTATCTTTGGGGGAACCTTAAATTTATTTACGACCGGATTTTAGAACGGGAGCTTTCCAAACGGTTCCGTCTGCGCTGCTCCTGCCGGAAGTCCGTAGGCGTCAGGAAAAGCGCGGTAAGCTGGATAAAAACAATCTTTTATATTGCCCAAAGCGATTATATTTTTATCGATGATTATGCACCGCTGTTTGGATTTTTCAAGCTTTATAAAAAAACTCAGCTTATCCAGGTGTGGCACGCCGGTGAGGGCTTTAAGTCTGTTGGCTACAGCCGTTTCGGGAAGGAGGGCTCCCCATTTCCATCAGGCTCCTGCCACAAAGCCTATACATGGGCGCTTACGGGCGCGCCCAGCCTTGTAAAGGTTTATGAAGAAGTTTTCGGTATCGAAAAAGAGGCCTTCCTGCCGTTAGGAATGGCCCGCCTTGACCATTTTCTTGACCAGGAACATATCCTAGATTTTAAAAACCGCTTTTTTGAAAAATGGCCGGCTCTGAAAAATAAACAAATCATCCTTTTTGCCCCCACATTCCGCGGCGCCGGGCAAAAGGAAGCCTGGTATGACTACAGCCGTCTGGATTTAAAACGCATTTACGATTTTTGCGGCAATGACACACTATTTGTAGTAAAAATGCATCCGTTTATACAAACGCCCATGCCAATTCCTAAAGCTTATAAAGACCGTATTTACGATTTTTCCAGTTACCCGGATATTAACGAGCTTTTTTATATTACCGATATTTTGGTCACAGATTATTCATCAAATTATTATGAATTTGCTCTTTTAAAAAAGCCCATCGTGTTTTACACTTATGACAGGGAATTTTACGAGCTTACCCGCGGCGTCCACCGCTCAGTCCTTCTACATGCCCCGGGCCGGGTATGTGATAGCTTTGACGACCTTATGTCGGCGCTGACAAATAAGGACTACCAGCTTGAAAAGACCTGCCAATTTGTCAATGAAAATTTTGCAGCCTATGACGGACACGCTTCGGATCGGATCATTAACAAAATTTTATTAAATGAAGGTGAAACCAATGAGTAAAAATATTGCTGTTATTTTTGCCGGAGGCAGCGGCGCGCGCATGGGCGCCGGACTGCCAAAGCAATTTCTCGAGGTCAACGGTATGCCGATTATTATTCATACCCTTGAAAATTTTGAAGAGCATTCCCAGATCGACGAGATTTATATTGCCTGTAAGGAAGAATATATACGGAAGCTCAAACGTATGCTCAATAAATACTGGATCAAAAAGGTCAGAAAAATTGTTCCTGGAGGAACAAGCGGCCAGGATTCTATTTTTAATGCGTTATGCGCAGCAGCGGAAAATAATGACGAGGATACTATTGTCCTGATTCACGACGGTGTGCGCCCATGTATTACCGCCGGACTGATCGACGATGTGATTGCCTGTGTCAGCGCCAATGGCTCGGCTATTACATGTACGCCCATGCTTGAGACCCCTGTTTTAAGCAATGGCGGCGCCTATGTCGGAGAGGTGCTTAACCGCCAGGATGTCTATACGGCCCAGGCCCCTCAGGCGTTTCATCTTGGAGACATTCTCAAGGCTCACAAAATTGTGCGTGAAACAAACCCGGATTATGAAGGTATTATTGATAGCTGTACACTGATGAAAAGCCTTGGCAGGGAGGTATCCATCGTTCCCGGCCCCCGGGGAAATATCAAGGTTACTACCCCGGAGGATTTATATATTTTCCGGGCCATGATTCAATATCAGGAAACCCGCGACGCCTTCGGGCTAAGCAACAAAGAAATTGCCGATAAGTTAAGGAAACAATAAGGAAACAATCCGTCCAGGTCCGCGCACTTGCTACTTTGTACGCTTTCTCACCAGGCTCGAAAATACCTCGCCAAGTGTTCAATATGTGCGCAGACCGTCAGAAGATGAAACAGGAGTGAAAAAATCCCATCGCCGCAGGCGATTTTTAATTTGATAGGAAACTTCGTTTCCTATCAAACAAAAACGCTCCGCGGGGATGCGCACTCGCGCAACATGGAAATTTGTCGCTAAAGCGACCGCGCTCGGCGCGAGAGTTCCGCAAGCGGAACTCTTTGTTCTAGATTTTTGCAGTTCAAGTTCAGCATTTCTGAACTTGAACTGTTACACAATGAGGAGGAACAGCAATGAATCCAATTTTGCAGGAGGATATTCTTAATATCATCAATGAAAACCTGGCATGGGAAAGCTTTAAAGATTCCCATGTTTTAATTACCGGCGCCAGCGGAATGTTAGGCAGCTACATGGCCCATGTTCTTCTTGCCCTCAATGAGCAGCGCGGCTACAATATAAAGCTTACGGCGCTCGTACGCCATCCGGATAAGCTTCCCGCCCAAATCCGCGGCAAGGTAGATGTCCTTTGCCAGAGCGTCACCCAGCCGGTTATAAGCGATACAAAATTTGACTATATCATCCATACTGCCAGCCCGGCCAGCCCGCTGATTATGCGCGATGACCCTGTAGGCACTGTGGCGGCAAATACACTGGGAACCTTCTATACACTGGAGGCCGCTAAAAACAGCCATGCAAAGGGCTATCTGTTTATTTCCTCCCGTGAAATTTACGGCCAGCCTTATGAGTACCAGGAGCTTTTTAAAGAGGACACTTATGGCTTTGTGGATCCCTTAAACCCCCGCTCCTGCTATCCGGAAGGGAAAAAGGCGGCTGAAACGATGTGCATGTGTTTTAAGCAGCAATATGGCCTTAATGTTAAAATCGCCCGCCTGGCCCATACCTTCGGTCCGGGAATGTCTGTGGATGATGGCCGCGTCCAGGCCGATTTTCTGAGAAATGTCATCCGCGGTGAAAATATTGTTTTAAAAAGT
>JAGZDD010000033.1 GCA_018369015.1 Clostridiales bacterium
CATTTCTCCCTTCTCCATGCGGTACATGGCAAGCCTTAACTTATCCAGCGGCTGCATCAGGCGATAAAGCCAATAAAATGAAATACTGATCGAAGCAATAATAGCAATGACAAAAATAATAATAAACCAATCTCTGAGAGTATTTATATCCTGATAAACATTTTCCAGAGGCACCTCTGAAATCATAAACCATCCGGGAATTTTAAGCTGGCTGTAATTTACCTGTATCCCATCCTTAATCAAATAAACATTCCCTGAAGCATCCATATCATCTGGAAGTATCTCAGATATTTTGCCAATTTGCAAAGGGTCCTGATGAACAACAATTTCCCCGTAGCTGTCTGTAATATAGCTTTCTCTTCTTCCGCTGCTGTCCGATTTTGTAATCAAATCTGCAAAAGCGCTTTCTTTGACATTAATAATAAGCGTTCCTTTATGTATACCGTTATAATTCAGGCTTCTTGCTGCTGTAATACATGGCAGTGTATAAAGGCCCTGCGGGTCCCAAGGCTCTTCTACATAAAAATCCGATGATGAAAATCCGCCAATCCAGTGCGTTTTTGTAAGATCTGAGCGAACAATTTCTTCAATCCCCATATGGATATAGTCCAATGGTTCATCACTTTTTGGACGGACATAATTTCCCCGGTCTGTAATTCCTAAAGCCTCCCCATCACTTCCAAAATAAAAAATTGAAACAATAGCATCATTATTACTCATCATCGATGCGGTTTTATCAAAAACGGACCGTGTTGTCATAATTGCGGAAAATTCATTCTCCCAACCTCTATCGAGATAATCCGAAACATCTGAATCCATAATAAGAAGCTTTGCGTCCTTATCGATTTCACCCATAAAGGTTTGTATATTATATTTATTTTGAGTAAAATACTGGCTGGTAATACTTGCTGATTGCTCCTTTAGCAAATTTTTAGCCTGTTGGTATGTCGTTATAAATACAAAGGCAAGCACAAAAGAAATTGTAACAACAAAAATTAAAATAAGTTGATTGCGCAGCCGGGCTCCAAAGGTTCTCATTCTTATCATTCCTTACTCTATTTATTTCTTCGATATTCGTTGGGAGACATCCCTGTGATTTTCTTAAAGCAGCGGCTAAAATAACTTTCATCGGAAAAGCCAACCAATTCAGCAATCTCATAAGATTTCAAATGAGTCGTTAGCATAAGCTCTTTAGCCTTTTGTATACGGTACTGCATAATGTACGCCATTAAATTGGTTCCCATTTCACGCTTAAATAATCCACAAATATAATTTGGGCTCATTTCTACGTAGTCCGCTATGGCATCTAATGTCATCGCCTGGGCATAATGGCTGCTAATATAAGAAATAATATCCGTTATTGTTTTACTAAGTTTTACATCCGACCTGTTCCTGGCAAAATATTGGGGCTGGCAACATTCCTGATATTTTTGTATCAATTCCTCCAGTGTTTTTGCGCTGCTAAGAAATATACCGGCTTCATTCATCCTTTGAAGGCATTTATTATGATCTGGTTCAAATTGCTGTATTTTGGATGATAAACGATTTGTAAAAAAACGAATCATCTCATTTTTATTCCGATCCTCTAAAATCGAAAGTATCTCCGTCTTTAAAGAGCCTGCATGTTGGGAAATGTCCTCATTTTCGGCTTCGAGAGCTTCTATTATTTTTTCCGTTATTGTCTGTACTAAGTCTTCATTATCCTCCGTATAACAAAGATTATGACCATTACCCACAAAAAATTTCATTTTTAAAGCCTCGCAGCACTGATGATACATTTCAGGCAAATATACAAAGCCATCATAAACATCACTAATACCAAAAGTTACCAGGGCCTTATAATAATTTTTAAGATACCTGCGCACTCTTTCAAGCTGATCTAAAAATTGCTGTCTGGCAATATAGGAATATTTTTGCTGTGACCTGGACATTAACACCAGAAATTTTGGTCCGTTCAAATAAATACATAAGCCTTCTCCATCTTTTTGTATCATTTCACATAATATATTTTGTACAGCAGAAAGGACAAGGCTTCCATGACCGTCAATAAGATACTCACACACAGCCTCATAATTATCAATTTCCATCACAGCCATGATCAGATTTTTATGTTTCAAAGGTAAGCGGGCAAACTGCTGACCGTCATAAACATGATAAAATATATAATTTTTAATAATTTTTTCCTGCCACGCAGCGTTTTGCCGTACCTCATTTCCTGTTCCCTTCATCTTTTCTAATTCCATTTTCACACGGCTAAGAACATTCTCCATTTCTTCCGGAGTCATTGTCAATTTTAAAATATAATCCGATACTCCATAAGTAATCGCCTTTTTTGCTATAGAAAATTCCTCCATAACTGTCAGAATAATAATCCGCGTCTTTTTATTTTTTTCCCGGATTTTTTGGATCAGCTCCATGCCATCCATAATCGGCATTTTAATATCTGTTATAACAATCTCTGGGTGGTATTGTTCAAAAGCTTCCAATGCAAGCCTGCCGTTGGCGCAGTCTGCCACGACCTCCATCCCAAGTGCTTCCCAGTCTACAGACATTTTTATTCCAAGTCTGACAAACATTTCGTCCTCTGCAATGATTACTTTATACATAAAATCCCCCTAAGATTATTTTGCCGTTCCCCGGCAAATATAATACCTGCGTCCATGCGCAGCAGCTTTTTCAAACGCAAAGCCCATAAATATGCGCATTATAGCAGACGCTTATTATTGTATCATAATCAGCCCAAACTTTGCCATAACAAACAGCACCAGGCCGTTTTGCCTGGTGCAAAACAGCCTGATGCGTTCTAAATATGATCGTTAAAAATAATTTTCAAAACATAGGCGTATTGGCATGGCCGTTCACTTGGAAGCTTCACAAATAATCCCGACGGCGTATGCTCCCATTCCAAAACGTCCGCACTTCCAAGGAGCGTAACATCCCGGATCGTTCCCGGATAAGCCTTGGCCAAACGTTTTACAATAGCCAGGCAGTCTTTAGGCCAATCAAGCAATATGGCAAATAACGTATTATCCCTGCATGTAAATCGTATGTCCTCCGAACAATAGGTCATTTTTTCACTTTCGGAAAACATCCCTGAATTTTTCATCTTTGTCGGGCCTTCTCCAAAGTGTACCCACGGAACCGTATCATAAATAGCCTCTCCATTAATTTCAAGCCACCGGCCTATTCCCAATAAACGTTCTTTTGCCTCCTGTGGGATTTCCCCATCGGGTTTTGGCCCGACATTTAAAAGGAAGTACCCGTTTTTACTTACATTATCTACAAGATAATGTATCAGCTCCTGCACACTTTTATAGCCGCCTTCCTTTAGATAGCACCAGCCTTCGCCGTCATCTATGGTGGTATCTGTAATCCAATCATGGTAAGTTTGCGTATTAAACCTGCCCTGCTCCAAATCGATAAGCCCCGTACCTACAGGAATATCGTGAAATTTGTAAGTTAATGCAACCTCTTGTTCCCGCTTTTTTGCTTCATTATAATAATAGGCAACCATCTCCTTTTTATAGGCTTCCGGCATAAACCCAAGGCCAAAATCAAACCAAAGTAAATCTGGATGAAATTTATCAATAATTTCCTTGCACTTTGCCAGCCATTGGTCACAAAATAACCGGTCCGGCGGTGCCTGGGTATTCCAAATTGGCCACTCCCCATTTTCCGGGATTCCATTTTCCCATTCCAGATTGTGGGGACTGCCATATAAACCGTAATACTTTGGATCTAAAAGATCACTCTCCTTTATCCAATGAGGAAAAAATCGCCAATTCTCTGCATGGTGAAGTGCCACCATATATTTCATTCCTTCCGCCCGGATTGCCCGGGCAAGCTCCCCGACCACATCCCGGCCCGGCCCCATACGTTTTGAGTTCCAGGGATTTAACGTCGTATCCCACATAGAAAATCCATCGTGATGTTCTCCCACCGGCCCGGCAAACTTAGCCCCTGCCGCTTTAAACAGCGCCGCCCACTCCTGTGGATCAAATTTTTCCCCCGTAAACATAGGGATAAAATCTTTATATCCAAATTTTTCAGGCGGTCCATATGTTTTTATATGATATTCATACTGTGGAGAGCCTTTTTGATACATATAAAAGCCGTACCAGCTTCCATTGGGCTTGCAGGCGGGCACAGAATAAATTCCCCAATGAGTATAAATCCCAAATTTAGCTTTCATAAGCCATTGCGGGGTCTGGTGATTTCTCAGCGAATTCCAGCTCTTCTCATACATATTTTTATATCCCTCCATTTGACATGCGCTTCATCATCATCTCATAAATCGTATGAATATCAGCAATCTTAGGGTTATTTTTATAATCATTAAGAATATGTGCGCAATCCGCAATTTCCCGGACTTCTTCCGGGCTTACGCCAAGCTCTTCAAAGGTTGTCCACATACCAATTTCTTGTATAAACCGGTCAATCTCCTCACAGCAGCGTCTTGCAGCCTCCTCCTCAGATACATGATATAGCTCCTTATTAAACAAACGCCCGACCCGGGCAAATTCCGGAACCTTGCTGCTCCATGTAAATCTTGTAAATTCTGGATATAACACGGATAAGGATAAGCCGTGGGAAACATGAGGACAGTGGCCGCTGATCTGCATACCGACGCCGTGGGGCAATGTAACGCCCCCGGAGGATATAGCCAGCCCGCCAAGAGTATCCGCCCAGGCCATTGCGCCTCTACAAGATAGATTAAGAGGGTCTTCCAGCGCTTTCGGAAGATTATTAATAATCAATTCAATTCCTGAAAGCGCCAGCGCCCGGACATAAGGATTCGTACCGATAGAAATCAGCGCCTCAAAATTATGGGCAAAAGCGTCAAAGCCTGTTGCCGCCGTCACATCTTTTGGAACACTGACCATAAGCTCAGGGTCAACAATGGCTGTCCTTGGAAATATATTTTCATGCCAGATTGCGGATTTATCCTTTGTTTGTGTATGTGTAATTACCGCACACTGCGTTACCTGAGAACCCGTTCCGCTTGTTGTGCTTACGGCAATAATAGGAAGTGTCGCTTTTGTCGGCTGCTTTTTGTAGTGGAGATAATCCCATGCACACCCCTCGTGGGCAACCTCCACTGCAATCGCCTTTGCTGTATCCATGCTTGAGCCTCCGCCAATACCAATAATCACTTTCGCATCCATTGCCCTTGCCAGTTCTGCCCCTTCGGTCACAATATCCGTCACCGGATTCGGCATTACCTTGTCAAAATGTCCCCAGGTTACTCCGGCAGCTTCAAGTATCTCCTTTGCCCGCTCATAGACCCAGGAGGTTCTTCCTTTCTGGCTTGTTGTCACGAGCAGTGCCCTTTCACCATATTTAGCCGTTATCTGTCCTAATTGTTCGATACTTCCGTTTCCAAAAATAATTTCTGTTGGATGCTTCCACTTAAAAGTTTCCATAATCGTCCTCCCTGCACATCTCACTCAGCATAGCTTCGATATTGTCCATAGGTGTATCTGGCATAATTCCATTGCCTGCTGCCATAAGCAGGCGGCCGCCATATTTGCGAAAAATTTTTTTCATACGCTGTACCTCCTCACGAACTTGCCAGGGTTCTCCCTCGACAATCATATGCTGTACGTCAAAGCCAGCCAAAAAAGCCATTCGATTTCCATATTTCTGAACAACCGCCTCCATGTCCATGCAGCCTTTCTGAACCGGATGAAATACATCCACTCCCGCCTTGCACAGATCATCCATAAGCAGCGTATTGTCACCACAGGAGTGAAGAAAAAAATGCATTCCTCTCCCATGCACATAGGCAATAAATTCTTTGTATAAAGGATAGTAAAGCTCGTGGAAAATTTCCGGTGACATCATCGGCCCAGTCTGGTGGCCTAAATCATCCGATGTAAAAATACCATCAAAACCCAGCTCACAAAAGCGGTCAACGATCACCTTGTAATATTCCAGCAGCTTTTTTCCTAGAAGCTTCAGTTCATCCATAGCATCATAATAATCAAACATAAGGTTTTCCATTCCCCTTATATTCCAAAAACGTTCATGGAGGAAATGCCACCAGCACCCCAGTTTATAAACATCAGCCCCGGCCTCATCTGACTGCCGCTTGACTTCATCAAAAACTTCCGGTTCCCATGGACTAGGAAAATTTTCCAGCAACTCATCGAGTTCATTCCAATCGTCCAAAAGAACCTTTCGCTCTCCGATACTGTGTCCGGCCATATGAGAGTAATCCTTATAGCCCCACCGGTAATTTGGATTGTCCGTGTATGAACAGTCTTCTCCGGGCGGTGTATAAAAACATGCCAACACATCGTCCGGGTATTTTAACGCCATGGAATTTAAGGCGTCTCCATACTTTTGTTCAAGTCCGATCCCCCACCATTTATGAAAAACAAGCGGAACCCTCTGAATATTTTTTCCCTCAATAACTTCTTTAACTTCTTTTTTGGAATAATTTCTTCTCATTTTTGGCATACCACCTTCTCATAAATATCTTTTCCGGATTTATTCATGTGTCATACGTTCAACAGTCCTTACAACCGCAATGGCCTCTTCTTTGGACGCGGCAGATACTTGCAAATATAACCCTTTTGACGACAAAGCCTCCAAAGCCTGCTCTACTTCCCAGGGCCGTATCTGAAGCAGAAGGCATTTCCCTTGTTCCTGTATGCGCTTAAGCTCGGGCAAAAATTTTAAAGGTGAAGGCTGGCCTACAACATTGGTCCATTGGATCATCTTCAGTTTATCAATACTCAGCAAAGTATCCAGGTGCCTGATCTGCTCCATCCCGTCCAGGTGATACAGCGGATATTCCAGTACGTCGCACTGTCTTAAAAGTTCTGGCTTTGCAAAGCGTTCATAAATCTCATTAGAAAACATGACCGAAATATCGCATTGCATCTGTCCATGGAAGCCCGGAGCCCACGTATTCAGCCAGCCAATGCAGCTCCCCCCGTCATTGCAATGACCAACAATATCGTAGCATTGTTTCATTGTGCTTTCCCATATTTGTTCCAGCTTACGGGAACATTCCGCTATAACGTCCTCATCCTCGGTAAGGAAATCCATAAGAAGATTGTCCGACCCCCGCACATGAGCCAGGGCATCCAGATTACCTGCCAGATCCGGCATAGA
The DNA here is from genome assembly GCA_018369015.1 of Clostridiales bacterium. Taxonomy (GTDB): domain Bacteria; phylum Bacillota; class Clostridia; order Lachnospirales; family Lachnospiraceae; genus Catenibacillus. The sequence continues at coordinate 7,123 of JAGZDD010000033.1, forward strand.
TACATAAAATCTGCCTCTGGCTTCCTTGCAGAGAAATCGTGAAATTTCTAAAGTTTTTTCATAAAGAAAGGCATGGCAGTCAAAAATGATCTTTTCCGGCTCAAGCTCATCCTCCAGCATGGCATTGAACCAAATCGTATCCGGCATATATTGATGGCCGACATTTTTTAAAAATGCCCCGTGGCCGCTCGGCCCCAGATTAACCCAGGCCAAAGGGAAAGCGTCGCCGCCATAATATGTATTTTCAAAAGTATCTAAATTCCTCATAAGAATCCATTCCCCATCGGTCCAGTAACGCTCCTGATCCCTTTTATTTTCAGGAAAGGCATGGATATTCTTAAGCTTACTTTGATCTGTATAGGAAACACTGACACAGCATCGGTCAATAATTTCCCTGTTCCAAAGAGCTTTAAATCGTTCTCTTGTTTTATCAAAATCTTCTCTATGAATCATTTTCCTACCTCTCTTAGTTTATACAGTTGGTCTGGCTATAAACAGTTACGTTCATTTTTTGCCAGTATAGCACTCCCCCGTTTTTTTTGACATTCACAATATTCTTATTTTTTGTAGAATATTCCGTTACCCTTAGTTGGCAAAGGCATACGCTATCTTGCCAACTAAGGGTAAGTTTCTGAATAATATTTTTCAATAAATAAGAATCCTGTCCATCGTATGTTTCTTTATTTTTCGTATAATAAAAGAATGGAGGAGCCATACAAACACGGCTTCCTGTTTCACGAAGCATGAAGGAGGAACATAAAAATGACAAAAGGATCTATGATTTCAAAGAAAGATAGAAACAGGCTGCGCGAGCTTGCCCGCCGCCAGATGGAAAACGCTATGAAAGAATCGAATCAGAAAAAAATAAAACTCTGGTATAAACATAACGATTTGCAGGGGGAGCGCCCAATGCTCCATCTTGAGCTTTGGACTTTCGCCCAGGAAATTATCCCGCCGCTGCAAACCTGCACAGATCCGTGGGCCAGAGCCATTGAATATCAACTCTATCTTAATTTTCTTAATCAGGAACTTTTTGATGATGATAAAGTCACGCTGCCAACCTATGATATTTCTTACGATACTTGGTTTTGTCTGTTTGACATCCCTGTTTTACAGACCTTCGGAACGGACGGCGCGGGCCATCAGACGCTCGGCCAGCATTTTGAACCTGTAATCCAGGATCTTGAAGATGACTACTTTAAACTAAAAGAATCAACCTTCGGAGCAAACATGGAAGCAGCGATCCGCCAAAAGGAACGGCTTGAAGAAATATTCGGCGACCTGCTTCCTGTCCGTCTGAAAATGGACGCGCTTTACAGCGTTCCCACACAAATGCTTGTCCATATAATGAGCATGGAAACAATGATGTATTCTCTCTATGATCATCCCAGTCTTTTTAAGGAAATGATGGAACGTATTGCGAAAGATACACTCAAATACTTTGACTATCTCGAAGAACATCATTACATACTCCCCACTATTTCTGGGGAAAACCTCGGCCAGGGAACCTGGTGCTTTAATCATACATTACCAAAAGGACGGCCAGGCCAGGCTTTAAAAACAACCGATGTCTGGGGCTTTATGGACGCCCAGGAAACCGTTGGGCTTTCGCCGGACATGTTTAAAGAATTTATTTTCCCCTGTTATCAAAAAATTTCTGAGAGATACGGACTTCTTTCCTATGGCTGCTGCGAGCCTGTCGATCCTGTATGGGATTCCTGTATTTCAAAGCTGAAAAATTTGCGGAAGGTATCGATTTCGCCCTGGTGTAATGAGGAATTTATGAGCGAAAGATTAAAAGGGCTTCCCGTCATTTATCACAGAAAGCCCAGCCCAAACTTTCTCGGAGTAGGAAATATTCTTGATGAAGAAGGCGTCCGCGCCCATATACGAAAAAGTTTAAAGCTTGCCCGGGGCTGTTCCATGGAAATTACCCAAAGAGATGTTTATACAATTAACCATGATCTGGCAAAGGCCCGCCGCTACGTAGACATAATCAAAGAAGAGATTGAGAATCTATGGTAAATCTGCTAAAATAAATATTAATAATGTCCTGGACAGCCACATGACATTAATTATTGTTTACGGAGGAGAATATATAATGGATTTATACAATTATTTACGTCAGTACCCCGATGAAAACGGCTATTTTAAAGAATACGGCGGAAGCTTTTTAGAGGACAAGCTTATCCCGGCTTTTGAGGAAATCACAAGAGCCTACCAGGCGATCTGCCATTCCTCCCAGTTTATCTCAGAGCTGCGCCGTATCCGCAAGGAATTTCAGGGCCGCCCTACACCGGTTTATCACTGTGAAAAGCTGTCGGCCAGCGTTGGCGACGGTACATGCCAGATTTACTTAAAACGCGAGGATCTCAACCACACAGGAGCGCATAAGCTGAACCACTGCATGGGCGAAGGGCTTTTAGCCAAATACATGGGGAAGAAAAAGCTTATTGCCGAAACCGGCGCCGGGCAGCATGGCGTTGCCCTGGCCACGGCAGCCGCTTATTTTGGCCTGGAATGTGAGATCCATATGGGTGAGGTGGACATTGCCAAGCAGGCGCCCAATGTCACCCGCATGAAAATATTAGGCGCCAAGGTTGTTCCTGTCACTCATGGGAATAAAACGTTAAAGGAAGCCGTAGACTCCGCCTTTGAGGCTTACGCAAGAGATTACAAAGATGCAATTTACTGTATCGGCTCCGCAGTCGGCCCCCATCCGTTTCCGATGATGGTCCGCGACTTCCAGATGTGCATTGGCGAGGAGGCAAAAGAGCAGTTTCTTGAAATGACGGGCCTGCTTCCCGATGCGGTCATTGCCTGTGTCGGCGGCGGCTCCAATTCTATCGGAACCTTTGTTCCATTTGTCGGTGATCCGGTAGATATTTACGGCGTCGAGCCTTTAGGACGCGGCCCTGAGCTTGGCAACCACGCAGCCTCTATGAGCTATGGCAAGAAAGGTATCCTTCACGGCTTTGAAAGCTACCTTCTTCAGGATGAGAACGGCGAGGCCGCCCCGGTCTACTCCATTGCCAGCGGCTTAGATTATCCTTCTGTCGGCCCGGAACATGCCATGCTCCACGATATGGGCCGCATTAAATATGTTTCTGTCAATGATGATGAAGCTATGGAAGCCTTTTTCAAGCTCTCCCGCCTTGAGGGAATCATCCCGGCCATCGAAAGCTCCCATGCGGTGGCCTATGCCATGAAGCTGGCTAAGGAGCGCAAAAAAGGCGCCCTGCTCGTTACTTTGAGCGGACGGGGCGACAAAGATATTGACTATGTTGTTGAAAACTATGGTTATGGGGAGCAGTATTTATAAAACAACTGCGCGGATATAGACAGGAAAAACGAAGGACGGCGCAACCGGTGCGCCAGCCTTCGTTTTTCCTGTCTATCTGAACTGTTCTATTTTTCCTCAATTTTCACCGCAGCTTGCGTAACTATTTTGTCCACAGCTTCAGCGGCAAAGTCATTCAGGCACATTTCATAGGAATAGCCGGAAAGAACCAGACCCTTGTTTTTAGCAAAATCTATCAGCTTTTCATACAGCTTTGGAAGCTTTTCCCATGGCCCCCGGATATAGCCGCACAGATACCTGCCTCCGGGCTTGATCATTATATTTTCCTCACTTCTTCGATTTTCACATATCGTAAACATTCCCTCATAATCATCAAAATTCCCGCGCAAAAGCCGGCTGACCGGAATAAAGCTTCCCACCCCCATGCGGTACTGCTCCGGCGCCCATGTGCTTTGAATATAGCGGAAGGCTTCTGTAAAATCATTGCCTTCAAAGCGATAGGGAATTGTCAGCAAATATTCCTCTTCAAAAAATTCCTCACGGATTTCCATATCCTCTACCTGGGAGCATAGTAAAATTTGCTCCTGTTTTTTGTCCAAAATCCTTTTTGTCTGTTCCAGTTGCCGGATATTTTCATCGATTTCCTTCTGCTTTAAATCAATAATGTCAAGAAGCTTCTCTTCGCTAAAGCTATGGAGATAGTCCTTTATTTCAGCAATGCTCATGTTCAGCTCCTTAAGCATCCGTATAAACTCAAATTCTAAGCTCTGGGAATAATCATAATACCTATAATTATTTTCTCCTTTATATTTAGGAGAAAATAAACCGATATTGTCATAATAATGCAGTGTTCTCCGGTTAATATGGTGCAGCTTTGCAAACTGCGCCGGGGTCATTTTTATCTTTCTCGACTCCATAAAAGTTCCTCCGAATATCATTAATTTATAAACACACCTATTGACTTTACAGTTACTAGATAGCCTATGCTGAAGCTACAGCGTTCCCACCGCTGTATATATCGTCAAAGCAGCCGTCAAGGTCAGGCAAGCTTGGCTTTGGCTCATTGCCCACAGAAATAAGGAGAGAAATCATGGAAAACAAAATCATGTTACGAGAATTTTTTAAGGAGGACGCGCCTGCGATTTGGGATATTATAAGAGAAGCCTGGCACTATGATGAATTTTGCAGCCCCAAAACTGCCCGGAAAATGGCCCGTGTCTTTCTGGACAGTTGTCTGGCTAACCAGACCTATACCCAGGTCGCACTTTCCGGCGGCCGGCCTGTAGGAATTATTATGGCAAAAAACTGCCGGACACATAAATGTTCCCCAGGCTCTCGCCTCGCCCTGGTAAAATCGGCCTTAGCCCTCTACTGCTCTAAAGAAGGGCGCCGCGTTGCAAAAATGTTTAGTGGTGTCGATGATATTGACCGCCAGCTTCTTCAAAGCTGCTCAAAAAACTATCCCGGAGAAATTGCTTTTTTTGCCGTTTCAGCAGCCGCCCGCAAAAAGGGGATAGGGAAGCTTTTATTTCAATCCGCCCTTGATTATATGAAATCCCAACATATTGAAGAATTTTATTTATTCACAGACACAAGCTGCAACTACGGCTTTTATGAACACCAGGGAATGGAGCGCCGCTGTGCAAAAAGCCATTCTTTTATCATAAAAAACTACAATGTAAAAATGGACTTTTTTGTATACGACTATACCTTTGCTTAAAAATCCTGCTGTACCGTCACAGACTGTTTTGGCTGCTATCTGCCGATCCTGCGGTAAATAGCAGCCATTTTCCATGCTTCAAAACCTTCAGCCCGTCTGAACTGTTCTCATTTATACGATTTCATCCAAATAAACACTATGAATCGTGTCCACACTGTTTAAAACCTCCAGAAGCGCGGCAGGCTGTTCCCTCCACAGTTCTTTTGGCCGCTTTCTTCCAAACAGCCACAGTGTCAGCTCACTGATGTTTGTATGGAGCGTAAAAATCTCTTTTCCGGCGCTATCCTTTAGCTGCGCAGCCCGAAGCTTTGTCAGCGTTCCAGCCGTTGCCGCTCCTGTGCTATCATTCCCGGGTACATACACATTTCCTGATATATCTGTAAGACGGACAAGCCTGCTGCCTTTGCCATGAAGCGTCCACAAAAACTGCCCGTTATTTTCATCAATCCACGGATCTTCAATATTTAAAATAACCTCAGCTTCGGACGCAGGCGCCAAAGGCAACAGCCCAAAAAGCGGTAAAAATGCTTCAATATTTGTGATACGCCCCATCATCAAGGGCCCCTGGCAGGTCTTTTCAAGGTACGGGCCGCCGATATACAAAAGCCTTTGTTCCTTCTTTTCAATCCCCCACTGCGCCCACAAGCCCGCGGCATGTTCCCCATCCATAAGATAACAGAGCGTGCCATTCTCAGAAGCCAGTTCCTGAATCAGACGGTATACATAAGAGGCATCCCTCCATGTATGCACATCAAAAGGCGACAGCCACTCATTCATCAGTGCGGCAGCCCTGGCGCAGTCATCCCCCTCTGCCTTTACCGGCACAGGTACAAGGGCGTCCTTCCCAGCCGGCGAAATGCTCATGTTAAAGCTATCGCTAATGTAACGGAAATCATAAGGGCTATAAATCGCCTCAGCGGCAGGCATAAGGAAAGTGAAGGCCCTGCCTTCCCGGTTCATATCCCGCAGCGCGGCGGTCAAAATCTCCCGCATATAGCCGTTGCCCCGGTATTCCTTCTGGGTCGCTACAGCCACAATATAATCCAGTGCCATCCTTTGCCCTTTTACGCATACATCATAAGCATTGCGATGGAGCATAGAAACTATCTTTCCTGAAATTTCCCCGGCCAAAATCCGGTTATCCTTTGTTTTTTCTGAATAGTAATAGTCAAGAAAGGATGGGCCGTCCTCTGGAAAGCAGCTCTCCCACAAGCCGCGTGTTTCGCCGGCCCGTTTTGCTTTAAGCTCATATACATTAAGAAATGTTTGAGAGCCACAGACTTTGTCAAAGTCTTCCTTCTTTTTCCCGGCACTGCTCATACAGACGCTTCATCTCCTGTCCGACCCGCTGTATTTTCAATATTTTCGGCCCAGCGATAACCAACGCTTTGGCCCTGAAGCTGCTCTACAAGATATTTTTTTGCAAAATCAGCCGGATTATAGGACATTTTTGCTTTGCGCAGCCCTTCAAGCCCCATATCGTCCTCCCGGTTCACCCACTGAGCCTCGGGAAATTCATTCACTAAAAACTGCTGGTTAATGACCTGGTAGAGGCCATTAATTTCCGGGTTTGCTTTCTCAATATGGATAACAGCCATTTTTTCAAGGGGATTATAGCTTCCGATAGAAAAGGCTTCCAAATGCCCGTCAATAAAAATGCCGCCCATACGGACGTCTAAAGCGCAGCAGTTTTTAAGAATATCATGGATCCCCCGGATCTCAAAGTCTAAATGTTCTTCAACCGATTCGCCTTTTTGCAGGCGCCAGTGATCTAAAAACTTCCACACCTCATCCCTGGAATCGCAGGCCAGCCTTCGGTATTCAAACCGGCCCTCATATTGGCGTAAAAATGCATTGACACGGTTTTTCTTCTTGTGAAGCTTTCTGCCTGACAAAGTCCTCAGGGAATCCCCGGAATAAATATAATCTTTAGAATCCTCCTGCTCCTCTACTAAATACTTGTCTTCAGGCAGATTTAAACAGGAAACTGCTGCCTCGTCCGCAAGATTAATGACTAAGGGGTACTTAAGCTCCTCATTGAAATAATCTTCAATGGCCTTAAAGGCCTCCGGCAAATCTTCTTCCCTGCACAGAGGCATTGCGGAAAAATACTTTCCATTATTTTCCATAAGCCAGAGCACCGCCCGGTTTTCCCATAAAGCATAACGGACATTATAAAAATCCTTCCATATAAAGCTTTCGAGAAAGACACTGTCACAGGTGCGGTTCGGCCGCATTGTATAATAAGGGGCAAGGATTGGCATATCCTGCGCGGTAATTTCTTTGAAATTTAAAGTCATTCAGTTTCTCCTTGTCTTTTAATTTTTTATTTAAACTTAGCACATATACAAATATGAATTGTGACTTTAGTATTAAACCATCCGACCCTATCAATTATAACATAATTTTTCATATAATGAAATAGGAGTACCTGCCATCAATCACGTAAACAATTTTATCCTAGAAACATCTTATAATTGTTTCTTAAAATATCTTTAACCTTAAAATAACCGAGTCCCCCTAAAAATAATATAAAAAAACATTGTACAATAATAACAAAAATATAATCAAAACTACTACTATTTTCATATATAGTACTTCTACAAATCATTCCCCAAACCAATGGGTTTCTTTCATCAGATACGCCCATTTTTTGGGTCACAATATATCCTATTCCTTGAAATAAAAACAAAAAAACAGTGGTAAATACTATTGATTGACTCAAAAGTACCACTAAAACAAAAATAGATAGAATAAAAAACAAATGAATACTTAAAAGTCCCCATGCCCCCCAAAAATTTTTTTCTTTTGTATTCCCCAGAAGGAATAATGCCAGGCAATAAACTAACCACAATAGCATAATTTTTATATAATAATGGAAATACCAGTTTCTATAACTTCTATAGCGCAGAACTGTATAATAATACATTTTAAAGTACCCACTACTAATAAATCCTGCTAAAATTAATAAACCAAAAGTCAGCCATAGCCATTGAAATAATTGTATATAATCAATACTGCCCAATACATGTGGCCTAGGAATACCATATATGTTCATCATAATTTACCGCTTACAGATGCTCGAAAATCCGTATATTTTATCATCCAACTTGCTACAATAATTAATACAAAAAGAATAATGCCATAAAGAATATAAGAAAATGATACAGTCATCATATAATCAGTCAGGCCATCATGCCATTCTAAAATAGAATTGGCAAACAAAGAAAATCTAGCTTGAATAAACATTGAATTGTTAGCAATGATGTAACCAATAAAATGAATACCAAAAGTAAGTACACTTCCTACAATCCAGTGATAATTCAAATTAAAAATAAATAAAATTATTGCTAAAATCATACTATACAAAAAAATCAGCATAAAACTATGAAATACGGCCTCCCATGGAGTAAATCTTTCCAGCAAATATTCAGAAGGATACCATAACCCCCATTGTTCCATTGCAGCCGCAGGCTTATAGAAAACAAGATTATAAAAAGGGCGACTCCACGCATTTACTATGAATGCCTTACTCATTGACAATAAAAAAGATCCCGCTAAAATAAATCCATAGTATGTCATTGTTTGTAATAAAATATATGTAAACATTCCAAACAACCAATTATTTCTCCGACTTCGATATATTGCAGTAAAATTAACCGCATTCATAAAAGGAGCATCTGACAAAACTAAAAAAAGTCCTAACAGCAGATAAGAAATTGAAAATTTAGTATTAAAAAGCAAAATAAATACTTCTCCCAGTTGGATTTTATTCATTTCGCCAACATATCCCATATAAGGCCGAATCACCTGAAAGATACCAGTCAATGCGATCAAGTAACCAAGAATCACTTTGGGAGAATGTAATTCAGAAAGAAACTGCCGTTTTCCAAAATATATAATATGCTTAAGGTCCATCATACAACTCTCTTTCTATCAAATATAGTGCTTATTAAAAATACTAATAAAATACTAATGCCAACTTGTATAACATAGGGAACCCATAAAGGGCATGTATAATCAAAGTCAGATCTAAACAGTAACGCCGGATTAAAGTAAGAGCCGGGTAATACAAACCACAAAATTTGATAAAGTACAAAAGGCACCACAAATACTACATAACGATTAGAAAAAAACATCGAAATAAGTAATGCTATTTCCGCCCATACAACTCCAAATAAAAATATAAGAACCAAACGTAAGGCCAATACAAAAATCCCCTGAGCTATAAACATATACTTTCCCCACATAATCGTTTCATATATTTGAGGATAACACTCTGATGTTACCGGTTCACCATAAACAAGTGCCAAGAAAAAAATAAAGAAAAACGGAATAACCATGGCTACTCCTCCAGAAATTGATACTGCTATAATCTTTTGCCTTAAATACCTTTTTCTATCCATTCTTAATAATATATATTTTATATATCCACTATTATACTCTTCAAGAAATGAAAAAGCATAGGGAAATACTGCAAAAAAACAAGCAAATGGTACATACCCAGAAGTTGCCAGCGGAATCAGAGTAATACTTAAATAATCCATATTACTATCAGTTGAGAAAATATGAGCACTGCTCAATGACTGCAACAAAATAAGAAGACTCAATATAATCGAAAGCAACATTCCACCATTAAATATTGAACATCGAATATCATATCTAAAAAAACTTTTACCCATATAAATGCCTCCTTTATCCCAGCCTAAAAGCCATTGTAATATTCAAGTTCTCCATTTTGAGCATTTATACAAAATATTATTTGCAGTGGCGGATCAGCTAAGGTTGTACTGCCAATTCCTGTGCTATAAAAACACCATACTGGAAAAAATTTAATAGCATTATTCTCATTTTTAAGCATATATCTTAATTCTATCCGAGTTATGGCTTCACTTCCCTCAGGCCGTAAAATAGTCCTGTCATTAATATACTGTACAATATGATCAAGAATCATATCCCAATTTGCCAAATATATTTCTGATTTTTCTGTCACTTTAAAGCCTGCAGTTATATTTAAAGAGTTAATGCCTTCTTTAGAACATATTGCCCATCCCGAATCGTATAAAGAAAATGAAGAACTGATATCAACACATTTTAGTCCAAGAATTTCATCTACAAATTGAATATTTAAAGAAAATCCATTAAATGTTTTTCCTATGTCTACATGATCCACAACCATAGTAGGATTAAAACTTTTCATACTGGTAATTACAGTATCTACAATTTTATCAATTTCCTCTTTCTCTACTACAGATAAATCTTTATACTCTATAAACTCTGCGTTCAAAGAATTATAATAATCTAATTGAGGATTATTATAATAATATCTTTGGAACATACCCATTTCGTCTACAGAAAGCGTCTTATCTTTAAATATTTCCTCTTTACTGTTCTCATTTTTTTTCAGAAAATATACTTTCTCAGAATCAATATATGTTTCATTAATTTCCCCGTCTTCAAAAAAAACATCTTTAATTTTAGACTTTTCAGCTTTAATTCCCTCTACTGTTCCTGAAAAAATCTCTTGCTCACTCAAAACAAGATCAGCATCCATGGCCAAGGTATTGTTCTCATCCTCACTAACACACGAAAATACTACATGTTGCGGAAATTCTGCATTACTAAAAGATGACGTTATCTGCCTGCTTTCCTCAACGGTTTTAACTCCATTCTTATATAATACCTCAGGCTCCTGGGCACATGAACAAAAAAACATGAATAAACAGCAAAATATAATAAAATATTTGTTTTTTACCATAACTACTCCTGTTAAAATTTAAGCCAGATACAATTTTAAATTTGTATCTGGCTTTTTGAAATAAAATTTAATCTAATTCATTACTTGAAGTAAATTTGCACATCTGTAACTACTCATTTTCCCAAATACTTATTAAAATTTTAATATGTAGAATCTGCATTCCACACTCCATAAGTGCTACTGGTACAACTTAATAAATCATCCTGACGAGCAGTTAAGTACCTTTTTCCTGTACTTCCATTATTCCAACTTCCCTGATTATAACGTCCAGCAGTCTTTGCCCACTGTACACCTCCACATATTACATAGTCATAAGACTCATAATATGCAGGAGCAAAAGCTGTTCCCAAAGTTCCGGTAAGCTGTGAAGGATCACTATATGACATATAATCTACTCTAACAATCCAAGGTTGCCATGCATTAATTTTATTATTGCCACTATTACGATCTGGAATAAATGTCCTTCCGCTTAATGATAGATTAAAATTATAGTTTGAATTTCCTGCCATTGCTGGCACAAAAGACAAAACTAAAATAAGTGCAAAAACAACAGTCAATTTAAATATAGATTTTTTCATTTAAGTCTACCTCCTCGTATCTGATAAACGTGCAAATTTACCATGTTCTTCTCTTATTCATCTGGATTGAGTATTTTTCCCTCTTTCAAATAAAACCACTCATCGCATAAAGTTATAATATCCTCCTTATTATGACTTGTAATCAAAATAATTCTACCTTGCTTTTTATAATTAGCCAGCAAAGAACGTATGGCTTTCACTCCATGCTCATCTAAACCATTCATCGGCTCATCCAGGATAAGTAAATCGGGTTCCTCCATAATTGCCTGAGCAATACCAAGTCGTTGCTTCATTCCAAGAGAATACTTTCCTACCCATTTTTTACTCTTAGCATCTAAACCAACTAATGTCATGGCAGCTTTAATTTTATCTTTTGAAATACTATTTTTTATTTTAGCTAAATATAGCAGATTTTTATAACCACTCTGATACCATAAAAAACCTGGTGATTCTATTAATGCCCCTAAATTTTCCGGAAAATCTATATCTTTACCAATAATTTTATCATTAACCACCACTTTCCCGCGTTCAGGCAAGATATAGCCACAAATTATTTTAAAAAGAACGGATTTTCCTGAACCGTTACGTCCTGCAAACCCATAAATTTTGTTATCTGTGAGAAGTAAATTTATATCATCTAAAACCAATTCATCTTTAAACGATTTACTTACATGATCTATTACAATTTGTATAATAACTCCTCCTTTCTTTGCCATTTTTATTTTATCATAAATCTATAAAAAAGACAATTTATATGATTCAAAATCACTACACTATTCACATCCCTCCGCAGACAAAAATCCAGTCGGAGAGGTTGGTGACTTTTATTACATTGTTCTATATAGGTGCATATTATTTCAAACAGCCCCTTATGGCTATGTCAAATCTCCAGACGATAAGGATTTGACAATAATCGACAAAGAAGCCGCGAAGGTAGTCCGCCTTATTTTCCGTTTGTTTCTGGATGGGAAAAACCGAAGCTGATTGCTGTCCATCTAATCTAAAGGACGCGGCAAAATGCTGAACAAGTTGAAGCCCATAGCCCAGCGGTTTGACCGACAAACTGGAGGTTACTTTCTCTTCGCCATGTTGAAGCTTCCTTTCTCAGTAAACATTCAGGCCGGCTCAGCCAAACTAAGGACACCTTTCATCTAGGACCTCGATAAATCGTAATACCTTGCGCGAATACACGAAAGCCACTTTATATAGCCCACATTTACGCAAGCCAAACGCCAATTCCTGCGCAGACAAAACCCACCGCCGTACAGATACCCAGCGGCCACGCGAGAAAGTGCTCCGGCACAGCCTGCTTCATGTATTCCTTCACTTCCCATGCCTTGCAGCTCTCTGTGCCTGCAATCCTGCCATTGCTCCTTATGACAGCCATAAGCCAGCAATCCAGAATGAGAAAATCCCCAAAATTAACAAATAGCATTTCTATGTAGGCTGTCCAGAAAAGATTCCAAAGTCCCCGTATTCCGGCATTGTGCGCACTGATAATCATCCATAGGACAACGCCAAAGAAGAGGGAATAAATTACCAGTTCAAGACTTCGCAGTTCTTTTTTGGTATATGGCTCTGCCGCCTTTTTTATTTCCTTAGGCATCATGTGCGCATACGCATGCGGCATAATAAAAAAGAACAGCGCTGTTGCAACATTGAAAATCAAGGAAACAGCGAGTCCATCCAATATAACTCTTAGCCAATTCATAAGTATTCCACCTAGTCTAAATACGGATTTATAAATTTCCCGGTTTGCTGGTTCGTTTGTCAGGTCAAGTATAGCACTTTTCCCCACCGAAAACAATCACTGCTCTATGTCCATCTTACCGCCGAAAACGGCTTCTAACTGTCTATGGCGGGCATCTGACCGGGCACACCGCAAAAGCAGGACAGCACGGCAATTTGCCAGACTGTCCTGCCGCATGAAACTATTTTCTTGCAGATACTTATCTTTAATTAAGTTCCTCTCTTTATACAGGCAAACTTTCCATATCACTCTGTCAGACCGGCTACAGCATCGCTGCTGATCATATGAACCTCGTTGGAGCCGTCTAACCGGACATAGTAGCCGCTATCCGAAGCAGATCCAATATAGAGTACCACCGTTGTAAGGTCTGCCTCGTCGTAGGTTTCTTCTGTTTCTTCCAAAGCTTCCCCGCTTTCTCCGGTTTCATCCGAGGCCCCGCCGCTTTCTGCCGCTGCGTCCGGGGCTTGTGTGGACGTCTCTGCGCTTTCCGCGCTTTCGGAGCTTTCTTCCTCAGCTTCTTCAAGATATTTTATCGTCACTGTATATGCCGGCTCATCCAGGCCGTATTTAGACATATCCTCACAATTATAGTCGACCTGGGATGTATAGTATAAGCTGCCGATCGCGGAAAAGGCCGAAGCATTTTCCTCCTTATCCAGAGTTTTTGTGCCTTCTGCGTCCTCCACAGTCAGCTCCTTTATGGAATCGCTGGAAATCTCCGGGAAGGTACTCATATCTGCCACTGTATAAATATCAAAGGACATCATACTATCCAGTGACGATGAAATCATATACACCTGATTCGTTCCGTTAAGCCGGCAATAATACTCGCTGCTTGTGCCGTTCTGGTCGCCAATTTCAAAGGTTGTTTCATTTCCTTCACTGTCCGTTATAGAAATGGTATTTACAGGCTCATCCAGTCCATAGTCGGCCAGGTTATCCTCTGAAATTTCAATTTTCCGGCTTGCTGTTGTGCTGGCTACGGAACTTAGCTTCCCTTCAATACTTGTCTGCTTTACCGGAAATTCTCTGTCCGAATCTAAATACCAGGTGCCGTCCTCCTTGACAAAGGTTACGGTTTCTCCATTGTATTTATAAGAAAATTTAGCAATAGCGTCCGCACCCACATCCAGTAATTGAATAGACGTATTGTCTTCATCCTCTTTGTCGGCTTCGGCCTTATTCCACATCGTTATCCCAAAGTAAGCCGCAACCACCACAACAAGTACAATGACAGCCGCTGTCATTTTCATAGTCTGCTTGTTTTTCATCGCTTTCTCCTCCGAACCCAAACAACAATGCCAATAATAAGAACTGCCAGAGGAATTACCGCAATGAGTAAAATTCCCCACATATTTGCACTTCCCGCGCTGACCATAAGAGCGCTGTATGTGAGTGATTTTTCAGCAATGGAAACACTCGATGCTTCTTTGCTCATCCAGCTTATGGAGTTCATAAAGAAATCATAATTGCCGCCGGAAACTACGGTATTCATCGTATCATCGAGAAGGCCTGCCGTCGAAACATAAACAAGCTGGGCTTCTTTATCTTCTTCGGTTTCACTGTCTGTACTGCCATCTCCTGTTTCACCGGTCGTTTCCGAACCACTTTCCGCACTGGCAGTATCATCCGTATTTGAAGTGTCCTCCGCGCCGGCAGTATCATCCGTACTCGAGGAGTCCTCCGCGCCGGCAGTATCATCCGCGCTGTCTGCGTCAGGATTCTCTTCGACAGGCTCGCTCACAGCTACGCCTACGGCAAACGGCCCGTCAATATCGCCATCCTCTTTTTCAATCGTTGTGTTGGTCGTAACATTCACCTTAGAATAGGCTGAGTCACTTGTGCTAAACAGCTCATCCACTGTAATCCCCTCCCGCGGGGCGTCGCCTATGGAAATCCCCTGGGCGAACGGCAAAAGAACATAACGGTTATCACTCTTTAATGATGATGTTGTATCATGGCTGTTCAAATCAGGAACCAAATAGGACGGATACCTTGGATAATAATAATTGGCATTGCCCTCCACAACGATTCCTTCCGTGCGGGATAAGCCATAGTGATTCAAGATAGAATCAAAATTTGTCATATCGTTTTCCGTATAATTTGATGTTACAAATACTTTTCCCCCCTGATCCAGATAATCAATAATCATCTGAGCCTCGCTCTCAGATAAATCGCTCTGAGGAGAATTAATCAACAATAGATCGCAGTCGTCGGGTACGCTTTCTTTTGTGAGAAGACTTAAGGCTTCTGTCGTAATATTTTCTCTGGAAATACGGTCCTTCAACGTACTGCTGATTTCGATTTCATTATGTCCTTCAAGAATATACATCTTCGGCAGGCTGTCGCTTGTGACATAATCAATAGCGCTTGTGACGCGCCCTTCGCCGTCATAGCCAGTCGTCTGGTAAGAATAGGTAGAGTAGTCCACCTCAGTCGTGTACATATCTGCATAGGATATATATTTGTAGGTATCGCCGCTTGTCACAATAATGCTGTTGTCCGGCACATCTTCCTCCGTATACTGCGCTGCGAACTGAGGATTTACAACTGGATCAATCTGGGTAACAGATACATGAGAGGACGTATCTTTATAGAGATCCAGCATCCGGGTAATATTTTCATCCTCTTTGCCATCCTGGCATATAAAATAAATTTCTACATCCTTATTAAGGCTTCCAAGGAGCGTTTTCGTTTGTTCGCCAATGCTGTACAGCTTATTATCAGTAATATCAAGCTTAGCATACTGAGACGGAAGCTGTGAAGCTGCCATATTAATAACAACGATAATCGCTATAACAATCACAATGAGGACGCTGCTATACGAACCCTGCTTAAATTGTTTTCCTTTAAACTGTTCTTTCATTTTACCGCATCCTCCTTAACACCAACGACGTTTTTCCACAGCCTGGTCCGCCAGGAACAAAAACAAAACGCTTCCGGAGATATAAAAAACGATTCCCGGAATATCAATCAGCCCGGAGGCAAATTCATAAAAATGTCCGGTCAGCGATAAAGCGCTGATAAAGCTCCCAAAGGCCCCCTGAAAGGTTGTGGAATCAACAAAATACATAACAAACAAAAGGGCGGCTCCCGCAATGCCAATAATCGCACCAAGTCCAAAGCTTTTGGTCATAGAATAGACAATCAAGGCAACTGCAAGGACAAGAATAATAAAGGCCGCCAAAGATACCCATGATGTGGACGGAATAAGGTCCGCAATTGCTTCAGCCATATAAGCGACAAACAGTACAAGAAATGTAAGCACCGCAGCAATGACCTGGCTCTCTGTAATCGAGGAAATAAACATTCCCACAGCAATTCCCAAAAAGCCCATAAGGGCAAAGCCTAAAATGGATGTGTAGGCCATTGCATAGGAAATCGTTCCATAAGAAGCCATAATCAGCGGATATACTAAAATAACGCACACAGGCACCATAAATACGGTCAGCATTGCCAAATATTTGCTGGCAATAATTTTCCATGTGCTTACAGGCGCTGTCAAAAGCATTTGATCTGTTTTCTGCCGCCGGTCGTCAGCCACGCTTTTCATCGTCAAAATTGGAATTAAAATTAAAAATACAACGATTGTCGCAGAAAGCGAATAGCCAAAATAAGGATAACCGCCGTAAAGATTATTTGCAAAAAAATAAAGTCCTATAATGACCAGCGCAAAAGCCACAAATACGCAGCCGATCATTGACGTAAAATAGGAGCGCACTTCCTTTTTATAAATCGCCGCCATTGTTTCCTGCCTCCTTAAGTTTTCGGCCGCTTACGAGGAAGCGCCGTTTTTCTTTCTTATTTTTGACTTCCGGGTGTTCCTGAGTCAGTTCAAGGAAAATATCCTCAAGAGAAACATGCTGTGCCGGAGCCATCATCGGACACTCGCTTTGGGCCAGAGCATAAAAGATTGCCTCCCTGCAATCTCTGTATTCTTTGCTGTCAGAGTCAAGCCCGTCACTCTCCTTTGGCAGCCCCGTCGCCGGACTATTGCCGCGGCACTCTACCGTAACATCCAATACCCCATTCTCGGAGGACGGCTTTACAGATACATTTTCAATTTCATCAACAGCTTCAAGGGCACCGCGCACCTGGGCCTCGCCGCCTTTAACAAGGAAATTGTAAACATTCTGCCCCTGCATCATCTTTGTGAGATTTTCTGTCGTATCACTGGCAATCAGCTTTCCGTGGGCGATAATCATAATATAGTCGCATACCTCGCTGATTTCCGATAAAATATGGGAGCTTAAAATAATTGTATGCTCCTTGCTCAGCTCTTTAATCAGGGCTCGGATCTCAATAATCTGCTTTGGGTCCAGGCCTACCGTAGGCTCATCAAGAATAATAATCGGCGGAAAGCCTAAAATTGCATGGGCCAGCCCTACACGCTGACGGTAGCCCTTAGACAGGTTGCGGATCAGCCGGTCGGAAACCCCTTCCACCTGAGTCATTTTCATAGCCTTTTCGATCTGGGCATTTCGTAAATCCTTTTTGATTCCTTTAAGCTCCGCAGAAAATTTCAAATATTCTGCCACTGTCATGTCGGGATAAACAGGCGGAATCTCAGGCAGGTACCCGATACACCTTTTGGCTTCCTGCGCATCCTTTAAAATATCATGGCCGTCAATAATAACCTCGCCTTCCGTTGCCCCAATGTAACCGGTCATAATATTCATTGTCGTGGATTTTCCGGCGCCGTTAGGCCCCAGGAAGCCATAAATCTGGCCTTTTTCCACAGTAAAGGTTAAATGATCCACTGCCGTATGATCACCGTACTTTTTAACGAGATTTTTAACCTCTATCATGCCGTATGTGCCTCCTTTATAATGATTCTTTTTTATTTTAAAAAGGAGGTGTGTTTATTTATTGGAAACATTGTGAAAATTTTTTGATAGAAATGTGAAATGTTTGTGACAGCAGGAGCAATGGACGAACCTGTCTGTCCATTGTTTCCGCTGTCAAAAGAAATGAAAAAAGCCATAAAAAATTGTAACTATTCGTTACTATTCCCAGGAAATCCCTTCAAATTTCTTAAAGCTGTCCATGCTCATACGGATGCTCTCAAGCTGGGGGTAGCAGGAGTAATCCTGCTCAAGAATAATATAATCCACACTGCCCATAGCATTGGCCTTATTAATAATCGCCTGAATATCCATTGTTCCTGTGCCAATCTCTGTAAATTCCTTCGGGTCGTAGCCAGTATTAAATACGTCCATATCGATTTTTGCATTGTATCCGAGGCGTTCAAAAATATTTGTTGCAAAGCCCTCTACCGGCACATAATCCTTCTGATGAACGAGCTTTAACCGGCTGCCAAGGTAATCCATCACTTCCAAAGGCTTCTGGCCGCCTCTCATGGACCAAAATGTATCCAGCTCAAACCCGACATAGTCCGGGTCTGTATTCTCGTAAATCATCTGGAAAACCGTTTTTCCGTTAAATTTCTGAAATTCGTGAAAATGATTATGATACAGAAGGGAAATCCCCTCTGCCTTGAATGTCTTTCCTACCTGGTTCATCATTTCAATTTTTCTCTGAACCGTGTCATAATCCGAATAAAAGTCCATAGGATAAACAATGTAGTGATTGCCAAGAATATGGTTATACTCGATAAGCTCCTTTGTGTTATCTGAAGTAAACGGAAAAATATGGGCGCTGACAATGCCCGAACCATACTCGTCAAGCACACGCTTAAGTGTTTTGGCATCCACGCCAAAGCCTACGCCAAAATCCTCCAGGGCATTGTGGTTTGCAGCTTCCAAATATTTATATCCGGCCTCTGCTACCCGTTCAATGGTCTTGATCGGATCTTTCATCATTTCATCTCTTACAGAATATAATTGTACGCCAACTTTAACTGCCATAATCGTATTCCTCCTAATCAATAAACTTTTATGCCGCGCATAATGGCTGATCACTCTGCTCCGTACGGGGCGCGGCCTGGCCCTGCTGATAGCTGATTGCCCCGCTTTGCGCTGAGCGCGGCTTGACCCCGCATAATGGCTGATTGCTCCGCCGCGCATAACAGCCAAAATGCCAGATGTTCGCCTTGAATTATGCTAAAAAATATCTTATCATTAATTTACATGTAACTATTCAGCCGTACGTCTGATGATAGCAAAAATTCGACGCAAGACGTCCAGCAGACGTCTGCCCTGTGCCGACCGAAGCACAGCGTAGACCGCAAGCTTAATAGTTACATTTACACCACAAAAAAACGAAAGGAACGACCCTCTATGGTTACTGTCAAGGACATTGCAAAAGCCTCCGGCGTTTCAGCCAGTACTGTATCCATTATTCTCAATGGCAAAAGCCAGGAGCGGAAAATATCAAAAAAGACATGCGAAAAAGTATGGGAAACCGTCCGCAGGCTGGGCTACCAGCCCAATATCGCAGCCAGAACGCTGCGGGAACAAAGCGTTAATGATAGATACACCATTGCCCTCTACTGGGCCAACGATTTCAGAACAACCATGCTGTCCCGCTTCCTAAAGGGCTTAGAGCAGGCCCGGCAAAAGACGCAGATTCCTTATGAAATTGCCATTTATCCTTATGAAAATGATCATTTAAAAAACCAGGCGCCGCTTTTATCCGGCAGGCGTTTCCACGCGGCAATTATCGCCAACGCTTCAAAGGATGACATGGACTTTATCAAAAAGAATGTTTTTCCTGTTCCCGTTGTCCTCTACAATCGGCAGCTTGAGGATATTTACAGCATTACTGTGGACAATGCACAGATGGGCGCCCTGGCGGCCCGGGCGCTTTTAAGCAGGCAAAAGACAATGCCGTGGATGTTTACCTCAGACAATACCTTCCCGGGAATGGAGCTGCGCATTACTGGCTTTATTAATGAAATGGCAGTCCACGGCATTTCTGTTCCCGAAAGCCATATCCTCTCCGGCACAGGTACGGTGCAGTCGGGCGCCGCCATGGCGGAAATCCTTCTTGATAAAGGACATCCGTGCGACAGCATATACTGCCTATCCGATGCTATTGCCTTTGGGTGCCTTCATACATTAAACCGCCGCCAGATTTCTATTCCCGGGGAAATCTCCGTCATCAGTATCGGCAATGGAGAAAAGGACTATGCCATGTACTCCACTCCGGCCTTAAGTACCGTGTACCTTCCCATGGAGGATATGGCCTCCCGGTGCCTTGAAATCCTTTTGTCATTGCTCGCCCATAATCCGCTGCTTTTCTGCCGCAAATACACAAATCTGTTCCGACAGGAAAACTTATTTCGACTTTTTTCCCTAAACTGGAATTATAAAGTCACAAAAGCTCGAGATTTTTTGACTTTTGTCTAATTAAACTGAAGGGTGTGTGAAAATGAGAATAACACACATTATTTTATT
>JAGZDD010000034.1 GCA_018369015.1 Clostridiales bacterium
CAGCAACCGTCCTCATACCTTGGGGTTATCAAATGTGCAGACACAGGGTCAAGTAAACTTGCCCCTGCGCCTGCCCACTTGATAGCTTTCATAGTAAATAAAAGGGTTGCAATTATCGTTTAAATGTGGTACTATCTTCCTTGCGAGAACAGTTGTATTTGTTGCACGAACAAAGGCGGTAAACAATGAAAGAGGACATTAAATATTACGTTGTTAAAAAGAAAGCGGTGCCGGAAGTGCTTTTAAAGGTTGTGGAGGCAAAGCGCCTGCTAGATTCAGAAAAGGTAATGACTGTCCAGGAGGCGACAGAGATGACCGGAATCAGCCGCAGTTCTTTTTATAAATATAAAGATGACATTTTCCCATTCCATGACAATGTGCGTGGGCGGACGGTAACTTTGATGCTTCAGTTAGATGACCAGCCAGGTCTTTTGTCCACTGTGCTTAACCATATCGCACAGTGCAAGGCAAACATTTTGACGATTCATCAGGCCATCCCTGTCAATGGAATCGCTTCCCTGACACTGAGTATTGATGTGCTCCCTACAACCGGGAATATATCGGCACTTGTGGAAGATATTGAGGGGCTTTCAGGGATACATTACATCAAAATATTATCTAGGGAGTGAGACAATGATAAAAATTGCAGTTTTAGGCTATGGTACGGTCGGCAGCGGCGTCGTGGAAGTTCTGGAAACAAACCGTGAAAGTATTACAAAGCGGGCCGGAGATGTTATTGACGTTAAATACGTTTTGGATTTAAGAGATTTCCCAGGAAATCCTGTACAGGAAAAGATTGTCCATGATTATGATGTCATTCTTAAGGACGAAGAGATTAAGATTGTTGTGGAGGTTATGGGCGGCGTAGAGCCGGCGTTTACCTTTGTAAAACAGGCGCTCATGGCCGGAAAAAATGTGGCAACTTCCAATAAGGAGCTTGTGGCAAAGCACGGCGCCAAGCTTATTGCCATTGCCAGGGAGCACAGCGTGAATTTTATGTTTGAAGCGAGTGTTGGCGGTGGTATTCCTATTATACGCCCGCTGATTCAGTCGTTGACGGCGGATGAAATTGTGGAAATTACAGGCATTTTAAATGGCACAACAAATTATATGCTCACAAAGATGAGTGAGGATGGACTGGATTATGAAGATGTCCTTAAAAATGCCCAGGAAAAAGGATATGCGGAGCGCAACCCCGCCGCCGATGTGGAGGGCTATGACGCCTGCCGTAAAATTGCTATTCTTGCGTCTTTGGCTTATGGGCGTCAGGTTGATTATGAAGATATATATACCGAAGGTATTACAAAAATCACTGAAAAGGATTTTGAATACGCAAAAAAGCTTGGCGTTGCAATCAAACTTCTGGCAACTTGCGAACACCAGGGGGATAAGATTTTTTCCATGGTGTCGCCAATGATGATTGGCCAGGATCATCCGTTGTACAATGTCAGCAATGTTTTTAACGCAATCTTTGTGAAAGGGAATATGCTTGGCGATGCCATGTTTTATGGCCGGGGCGCGGGCAAGCTCCCGACAGCCAGCGCAGTTGTTGCCGATGTTGTAGAGGAAGTTAAACATCTGAATACGAACGTAAAAATGAATTGGAGCTGCGAAAAAATTCATTTAGCTGATATGAAGGAAGCCTCTCACCGTTTCTTTGTCCGTGTGAGCGGAAGCCTTTCGGAAAAAGAAGGCGCTGTTACGGCTCTTTTTGGACCTGTAGAATTTATCCAGGCTGTTTACGGTGAATTTGGTTTTGTTACCAGTGCAATGGAAGAAAGAATCTTTGATGAAAAGGCAGCGCAGCTTGACGGAATACTGACACGTATCCGCGGAAATTTTTAATGATATTGGAAATAGGACGGATAGCCTGCGCGAAATATGGTTTGCGCAGGCTTTTTGCGCGATAAGCCGCTCAGGCGCTCTCCGTGCTTGCACGGGCGGGCATCTGACCGGAACGAAGCGAAGACCGGCAAAGCCGCGGGATGATCGGAGTATCGCAGCGGGTAGGGGAAGAAAATTTTCTCCTATCTGATTATGATAGAACAGGAGGAAATTTTAATGAAATATATAATTATTCTGGGCGATGGCATGGCGGATGAACCCATTGACAAGCTGCACGGAAAGACGCCTTTGGAGTATGCAAGAACCCCGGCGATGGACCGGCTGGCAAAAATGTCAGAGGTTGGTATGGTTCACACGATTCCTGAGGGGATGAGCCCCGGAAGCGATACGGCAAATCTTTCCGTGCTGGGATATGATCCGAAAATTTATTATACTGGACGTTCGCCTCTGGAGGCGCTAAGCATAGGGGTAGATATGGAGGCCTCGGATATCGCGCTCCGATGTAATTTGGTTACGCTGACCGAGGCGGAAGAATACTATGAGGAACGCAGCATTATTGACCACAGCTCTGGTGAAATTTCTACAGAGGATGCCGCGCTGCTTTTAGAAGCTGTTCGTGAAGCGCTGGAAAATGATATGTATAAGTTCTATGTAGGAACAAGCTACCGGCATTTAACGATCTGGAAAAATGGCCAGGCTGTCGAATTGGCGCCTCCCCACGATCATCTGGGTCAGACCATTGGCGCATGGCTGCCGGAAGATAAAGTGCTTTACGAAATGATGAAAAAGAGTTATGATATTCTCGTTAACCACCCGATAAATATCGACAGAAAGCGCCAAGGCTTAAATCCGGCCAATTCCATATGGTTCTGGGGAGCGGGAACCCGCCCGGCATTGAAATCTTTTAAGGAAAAGACCGGGAGAAACGGCGTGATGATTTCAGCGGTGGATCTGCTCAAGGGCATTGCGGTGGGTGCGTCTATGGAAAATATTATTGTCGAGGGAGCCAATGGCGGACTGCATACCAATTATATAGGAAAGGCACAGGCCGCAGTAAAAGCTCTCCTTGAGGATGGGAAGGATTTTGCATATATCCATATTGAGGCTCCCGACGAGATGGGACACCAGGGGAATCTGGCGCATAAAATAGAAGCGATAGAATCCATTGACCATTATGTTGTAGATACTGTTGTCAGGGCATTTGAAGCGGCCGGGGAGGCTTACCGCCTGCTGATTCTGCCGGATCACCCGACACCGCTGCGTATTCGCACTCATAGCAGCGAGCCGGTGCCTTATTTGCTGTATGACAGCAGTCTGCCTGTCCATAATTCAGGTCTCTACAATGAGAAGCAGGCGAAAGAGAGCGGTATTTATATCGCGCAGGGCCATACGCTTATTGATCGATTATTCGGGAAATTCATATAATGGAGGCTGACATGTTAATTGTTAAAAAGTTCGGCGGCAGCTCTGTGGCCGATAAAGAAAGAATTTTCAATGTGGCCGAGAGGGTCAGCGAGGATTACCGGGCTGGGAACGAAGTCGTCGTTGTCCTGTCAGCCATGGGAAAGACAACAAATCATCTGATTGACCAGGCAAAGGATATTAACCCGAAGGCATCCAGAAGAGAGCTGGATATGCTTTTGACATGCGGAGAACAGATTTCGGTTTCTCTGATGGCTATGGCCCTGCAAAGTATGGGCGTGCCTGCGGTGTCTTTGAATGCCTGGCAGGTTGCTATGCATACAAGCAGCGCTTATGGCAATGCAAGGCTGAAAAAGATTGATACGGAGCGCATCCGGGCTGAGTTAGAGTCGGGAAAGGTCGTCGTTATTACAGGCTTCCAGGGGATCAATAAATATGACGATTATACGACGCTTGGCCGCGGCGGCTCTGACACTACGGCTGTGGCGCTTGCTGCGGCGCTTCATGCGGATGCCTGCGAAATTTATACGGATGTTGAGGGCGTTTATACGGCAGATCCCCGCATTGTGCCTAATGCCCGGAAGCTTGCGGAAATTACATATGATGAAATGCTTGAGATGGCTTCCCTGGGGGCAAAGGTTTTGCATAACCGTTCGGTCGAGCTGGCAAAGAAATACGGCGTACAGCTTGTTGTATGTTCCAGCCTTACACGGGCGCCCGGAACAGTTGTCAAGGAGGTTGTAAAAATGGAGAAAATGCTTGTCAGCGGTGTCGCTGTTGATAAAAATGTATCGAGAATTGCAGTTATGGGGCTTAAGGATGTGCCCGGAACCGCATTCAAATTATTTAATCTGATTTCTCAGAAAAAGATTAATGTGGACTTAATTTTGCAGTCGATTGGCCGTTCCGGCACAAAGGATATTTCCTTTACTGTAGCGTCAGACAATGTTGACGATGTAATGGCATTGCTTGAAGAAAACAGCAGCCGGCTCAGCTTTTCTTCCGTAGATGTCAGCTCGGACGTTGCTAAAATTTCTCTTGTGGGGAGCGGCATTATGTCTAATTCCGGCATGGCCAGCCGCATGTTTGAGGCTCTATATGATGCGGGGATTAATATACGTATGATTTCCACCTCGGAAATTAAAATATCCGTGCTTGTCGATGAGCGGTATGCCGAAAAGGCAATGCTTGCTGTCCATGATAAGTTTGAACTAGGCGAATAAAAACACGTTAAATAACAGCGGTATTTCTGAGTTTGTTTGTCAGAAATGCCGCTCTTTTTCGTAAAGTGTTATACTTTGTGATAAAAAATATAATAATTTATAAAAATTTTATATTTTTATTCATTATACTCACTATCTTTCTCATTGTCAAGTTTTTGAAACTATATCTATTTAATCAGCTTTTGAAAGATATTATCCCATACCCCCCCCTATTTTTCCGACAATTCAAAAAAATATCGGCTGAAAATGTATAGCTATTCAGCCATGCGCTTCAGATTTGCGCAGCTAACGCTGCTAAGCGCCGCCAATAAAGCCCAATCCTCGCTTCAGGCTAATCGCCCTATGTCTGATAATGTCAAAAATTTCGTAAAGTATAACACTTTGCGAATATCATATATGTTACTCGAACTTCCTGGTAATATTGTGGCTCTCGCATTAAAGGCGAATGATATTGCCGCGTATTGGTAATGGGGGTTTTAGTATATAAAAACATAGGAGGAATAGACCATGAATCAGAAACCTTCAAATGGTGCAGGTGTTGCGTCTCTCGTACTTGGTATTATTGGTGTTGTATTTGGCTTATTTGGAATGTTTTCCATCATTGGCCTTGTATTAGGTATTGTAGGCTGTGTTATGTCTGCTATGTCTAAAAAGAACATCGGACCAAATGGTATGGCAACAGCAGGTTTAGTACTTAGCATTATCGCCATTGTATTCTGTGGTATTGTATTTGTTTCATGCGCAGCCTGCGGCGGTGCAGCGGCATGTGCAAGCTGCATGGCTCTGTAATTCATACATACCATTGCTGTATACAGGTAGGATAATTGACGCGGCCGTTTGAGTGTCTGAATGGCTGCTAATTGAGTATGAGTGGGGAAAAGGTGCAAATGTTTACACGTTTGCACCTTTTTTAAATCAACAGTTTGTTCCGAAGACGCTTTAAAATGTAACCATTCAGCCATGCAGCTTGGATTTGCGCAGAGGTTTTGCCTTCCTCAGCCGCATGGCTGAATCGTTACTAAACGGTCATGCCGCGCCGGGCGCGGCTCCGCCACGGATGAAAGCCTGGATTGCTCCGTGCTTTGCGGTCTCCGCTGCCGCTCCGGTCGTTGCTGGACGCGTGGTCTACACTCCGCTCCGGTCGGTGCTTAACAAGCGGTCTACGTTCCGCTCCGGTCGTTGCTGGACGCGTGCCACCGGCACGCAGCAACACTGGCGCTTAGCACCCCTCGCTCATACCGTCTTGTCGGCAAATGTCCGCGCATCCGGCCAAGCGAGCTTGTCCGTCTGTGCGTCCGCTTGCCGAGCTTTCATAGTTATATAGGAGATAAAAATATGTGCCCTTACATTGAATTATTTGGTAAAAGTTATGCCAGCTATGGAATGATGGTAGTTCTTGGGTGTCTTGTGACTTTCGCTTTTATATTGTGTATTTGCCCTAAATATAAAGCATCCAGGCTCAATGAGCTATACCTTATTGCTTTTGTTGTTATTTTTACAGTCATCGGCGCAAAGCTGCTTTATGTTCTTGGAAATCTTTCGGAGCTATGGACGCGCAGCGATGTGATTTTTGCCAGCCCCGAGGCTTTTATGGATTATCTGGGAGCAGGCTTTGTTTTTTACGGCGGACTTATTGGCGGCTGTATCGGCGTTATTGTCTATGCCAGATTTTTTAAAGAAAATACAGTTGGTTTGGCAGAAGCCTTTGTTCCCGGCATACCGCTGTTTCATTGCTTTGGCCGTATCGGCTGCTTTCTGGCCGGCTGCTGCTATGGGATTCCTGTGGAAGGCCCTTTGGGCGTGACATTTACAAAATCGATTGTTGCACCTAATGGCGTTTCTCTTTTGCCGATTCAGCTCATTGAGGCCGGAGCCAATGTTATTACCTTCGGCATTTTACTGATCTTTAGAAAAAAATTAAAAAAGCCATTACAAAATTTTGGACTTTATCTTGTCATTTACAGTATTGAACGTTTTATTTTTGAATTTTTCCGGGGAGATATTGCCCGTGGAGCTTTCTTAAATGTATCGACTTCTCAATGGATTAGTCTGGTCCTGCTTCCTGTGGGTATTTATGTTCTGGCTGTCCGTCCTGAAAAAAATATATTTGTTAAGTTGCTTAATGGCCGTTAGATTTGTTAAAATGTTTAACAGATATTCGTTTGTGAAAGCACTTAACGGATGTTGCCCTCAGTTGGCAGGAACGTGTGGCCCTTTTTAGCTGAGGGGAGAAATGTTAGAAATTGGAGGAATCGTTGATGGATATTATTGAAGTATTAGCTAAGGAGCTTTCCATTCGCAAGGCTCAGGCTGAGGCGGCAGTAAAGCTTATTGATGAAGGAAATACAATCCCGTTTATTGCCCGTTACCGCAAGGAGGTTACTGGTTCTTTAAATGACGAGGTTTTAAGAAATCTTTTTGAGCGGCTAACCTATTTGAGAAATCTTGAAGAAAAAAAGAGCCAGGTTTTGGGAAGCATTGAGGAGCAGGGAAAGCTTACTGAGGAATTAAAAGCCAAGATCATTGAAGCTCCGACGCTGGTTGCCGTGGAGGATTTATACAGGCCCTACCGCCCGAAGCGGCGCACCCGGGCAACGATTGCCAAGGAAAAGGGGCTGGAGCCTCTGGCAAATCTCATCATGCTTCAGATGGCAGATAAGTCTCTGGAAATTTTGGCCCAGGATTTTGTTTCCGAAGAAAAGGGCGTCTCGTCGGCCAAGGAGGCGCTTGAGGGGGCTTCGGATATTATTGCCGAATTTATTTCTGATGAGGCGAAATACCGTACATGGATACGGAAGGCAACGGTATCTGAGGGGAAAGTTGTATCTAAGGCAAAGGATGAAAAGGCTGAGTCTGTCTATGAAATGTATTATGATTTTTTTGAGCCTGTCGCCAAAATGGCCGGACACAGGGTTCTGGCTATTAACCGGGGAGAGGCCCAAAAGCTGCTGACTGTCCGCATAGAAGCGCCGGAGGAGAAAATTTTATCCTGGCTTTGCCGGCAGATTATCACGAAGGATAATGGGTATACATCACCATTTCTTAAGGCGTCTGTGGAGGACAGCTATAAACGACTGATTGCTCCGGCGATTGAGCGGGAGATCCGCAGCGATCTTACGGAAAAGGCAGAGGAAGGCGCCATTAAGGTATTTGGCAAAAATCTGACCCAGCTTTTGATGCAGCCGCCGATTGCCGGCCGCACCGTGCTTGGCTGGGACCCTGCATTTCGGACCGGCTGCAAGCTGGCCGTCGTGGACCCCACGGGGAAGGTGTTAGATACGGTTGTCATTTATCCGACGGAGCCTCAGAAGAAAATCAAGGAAGCTAAGGAAATACTGAAAAAGCTCATTAAAAAATATGGAATTACCCTGATTTCCGTGGGGAACGGAACGGCCTCCCGGGAGTCTGAAATGGTTATTGTAGATTTGCTTAAGGAGCTGGATTCCCATGTGGAATATGTCATTGTCAATGAAGCCGGGGCGAGCGTCTATTCGGCAAGCAAGCTGGCAACGGAGGAGTTCCCTAATTTTGATGTGGGCCAAAGAAGTGCGGCGTCCATCGCAAGACGGCTTCAGGATCCATTGGCAGAGCTTGTTAAAATTGACCCAAAGGCAATTGGCGTGGGCCAGTACCAGCATGATATGAACCAGAAAAAGCTGGGAGAGGCCTTGACCGGAGTTGTGGAGGATTGCGTGAATAAGGTTGGCGTTGACTTAAATACTGCGTCGGCCTCGCTGCTGGAATATATTTCCGGGATTACAAAGTCCATTGCCAAAAATATTGTGGCCTACCGGGAAGAAAATGGCCGTTTTCACAGCCGAAAAGAGCTTTTGAAGGTGGCAAAGCTTGGACCTAAAGCCTATGAGCAGTGAGCAGGATTTATGCGTATTCTCGGAGGAAGCGAGCCGTTAGATGCGACAAGCGTCCACCCGGAATCCTACGCCGCGGCACTCTCACTTCTTGAGAAAATGGGCTATGCCTCCGATGCTATTGGCAGCGCCGGGCTTGCCGGCCTTGGAAAAAAAATTAAGGATTATAAGAAGCTTTCAGGAGAACTTGGGATCGGCGAGATTACCCTTCACGATATTGTCCGGGAATTAGAAAAGCCCGGGCGTGACCCGCGGGATGAAATGCCAAAGCCTATTTTACGCACCGATGTGCTGGAAATGAAGGATCTCAAGGAAGGTATGATTTTAAAAGGAACGGTGCGCAATGTGATTGACTTTGGCGCTTTTGTAGACATTGGCGTCCATCAGGACGGGCTTGTGCATATTTCACAGCTCACAGACAAGAAATTTGTCAAGCATCCTCTTGAAGTCGTCAGCGTCGGCGATATTGTTGAAGTCAAGGTGATGAGTGTGGATGTGGCCCGCAAGCGGATTCAGCTTACCATGAAATTGTAAGTAATCTTACGCTGTACAGTGATTTTGCTATGCCTCCCGTATTCGCACAGCTAACGCTGCTCATTGCAGCATGGCTGAATTGTTGCTATGCTGCTGTCCTTGGGAATAGCTATAAAAATTTTCATTAGGAACTACCGCAAAAATTTTCTTGAAAATTTTGCCTTACGGTGGTATGATGATAAAGAACGCAGCAGTTTGGGTGGCGTCTGAACTGCTGCAAAAAATAATAAATACGTTTTCGGGGCAGGGTGAAATTCCCGACCGGCGGTAAAGTCCGCGAGCCGGCAGCATAGCAGTACGGCTGATTTGGTGAAATTCCAAAACCGACAGTAAAGTCTGGATGAGAGAAGACGACGCATGTGATATTTCGATGAATGTTATATTCCACAGGATGCGTATAGAGTATAGTACCCCGGTATTTTTAATACCGGGGTTTTTATTTAATAGGAAATTTCGTTTCCTATTAAATAAAAACGCATCCGCGGGATGCGCATACCGCGTAAAGGCAGGTGGGAGCTAAGGCACCCGCGAGGCAGCGCGAGAGTTTCGCAAGCGGAACTCTCGCGCTGCGGCGGAATAGAAGATGTCGCTTGCGCGACCCGCCGCAGGCGGAGAACCCTGCAAAGCAGGATTCTTTGTTGTAATTCACAGGTCAGCTTT
This sequence comes from Clostridiales bacterium, assembly GCA_018369015.1. Taxonomy (GTDB): domain Bacteria; phylum Bacillota; class Clostridia; order Lachnospirales; family Lachnospiraceae; genus Catenibacillus. The sequence continues at coordinate 9,554 of JAGZDD010000034.1, forward strand.
CGGGAACGGCAAGAAGGAGAGAAAGATTATGGATTTTGGAAAACTGTGGACCGATGCTAAAGACCACGTAGAATTTATACTTGTGGTTATTGTCATCATTGCTGCGATTTTAGCAATCGCTATTATCTCTGAAAAGCTTTTATTTAAAGGCGTGCAAAGAAAACGGTTAAAGACACGCAATATTGCCGTTGTAGGCATGCTGTCAGCCATCGCTGTTGTTTTATTCTTATTTGAAATTCCCCTGCCCTTTGCGCCGAGCTTTTATGAGCTGGATTTTAGCGAGCTTCCGGTGCTGATTGGTTCCTTTGCCCTTGGTCCTGTGGCGGGTGTTACTATTGAGCTTTGCAAAATTCTTTTAAAACTTGTGATTAAAGGAACAACAACGGCATTTGTCGGTGATTTTGCCAACTTTATTATTGGTTGCAGCATGATTGTTCCGGCGGCGGTGATATACCATAAATTTAAGTCTAAAAAGTCGGCTGTTGTAAGTCTTGTTACAGGAACGGCAGTGATGACGGTTTTTGGCAGCCTGTTTAATGCATTTTATCTACTGCCAGCATTTGCGCAGCTTTATGGGATGCCTTTGGATGCCATTATCGAGATGGGCAGCGCGATCAACAGCAGCATTAATAGCGTGGCGACCCTTGTACTTTTTGCGGTTGTTCCGTTTAATATCTTAAAAGGAGCTCTGCTTACAATTTTGACAATGCTGCTTTATAAGCATATCAGCCCGATTATTAAGGGACATTGACAGGTTCGGGATATACGGAGTAACTATTTGGCGGCGCGGCTGGTGAAATGTATATATTGTTTGTTTTTGGGCAGGAAAGAAGTATTTTTATATTTCTTTCCTGCCCTTTTTTTGTGCGGCAGCCCTATCCGATTGCGGTAAGTACTGAAAAGTAAAATTGTAAATAATATGTAAAAAATATAAAATTATGTGACAGTTGTGTGACTGCTGAGTGCTATGTTATATCATGGCTGTTTGTAAGTGAGTATAAATGACAGCTATAAAAATAAAGCTTAAAATTCGTAATGGGAAGGAAGGTGGAAAAAATATGATAGATGTTTTACGGCGGGAAATAAAGTATAAAGTTTCGGCGGAAGCGGCGAGCCGTATAAAATGCAGACTGTCCAATGTTTTGTCAGGTGATGTTCATAATACAAATGAAGGCTATATAGTGCGTTCATTGTATTTTGATACTCCGGCAAACGTTGATTATTATGATAAAGCCGCGGGTGTCGATTATAGAAAAAAAATACGTTTGCGTATTTATAACGCTAATGCTGATAATGCCAAACTGGAGCTAAAGGAAAAGCAAAATATTTTTCAGCGAAAAAGAAGCCTGATTGTTACCAGGGCGGAAGCCGAGGCGCTTATTTCAGGGCAGTATGAATGTCTGAGAGAAAAGGGCGAGTTTGGCAGTTATATATATGCTTTAATGAATACAGAATGTTACCGGCCGTCATGCGTCGTTCAATATGTCAGGCAGGCTTATGTTAGTGATACAAATGACATACGTATTACTTTTGACCGCAGATTGTCGGCAAATGAAGGAAACTTTAACATATTTGACAGGTGCTTGCAGTTATATCCGGTGTGGCTTTCTGAAAATACTATTATGGAAGTGAAGTATAATCATTTTTTACTAAGCTACATAAAAAATATGATTGATGAGGCTGACAAATTACATGTGTCAAGCAGCAAATATTGTCAGTGCCGTATGTTTGGATTGGGAGGAGAAATGTATGAATAATGATTTAATTTACTATTTAACGAATAATTCCGGGAGTCTGTCTGTTCCGGAAATTTTAATGAATTTTCTGGCGGCGGTTATCATTGGATTTGTTATTTTTGTTTCATACCGATTTTCACATTCAGGAGCTGTATACAGCGGGAAGTTTAACGCTTCTTTATGGATGCTGACTGTGGTGACAACATTAGTTATGTGTGTGATCGGTAATAATATTGCCCTGTCACTTGGTATGGTCGGCGCCCTGTCGATTGTGCGTTTCAGGACTGCCGTAAAAGATCCGAGAGATACTGCTTATATTTTCTGGACAATCGCTGTCGGCGTATGCTGTGGTATATCTGACTTTATGATTGCCGGAATTGGTTCCGTTGTTATTTTCTGCCTTATGTTGATTATAGGAAATATCAAATCGAACGATAGGTATTTAATTATTGTGCGCAGGGAAAAAGATGATGAACAGGTAGAAGGCGTGATGCGCGAAACCTTCAGGAGAAAGTTTAAACTTAGGGTAAAAAATTCTTCACGGGAAGCTATAGAAGTCATTTATGAAGTCGGAGAACGCCATTTTACGGCAGGGGGGGACATTCTGTCAGCGAAAAGCTGTATAAAATAGAAGATGTTTGTAATGTAAATATTGTTTGCCAGAATGATGAGATCAGAGAATAAGCGGTAGTGCCATATGAAGAAAAGAAATTTTTTTATTGTATGCGCCATTGTGCTTGTGACACTGGTCTGCTGTATTAGTTTAGAAAGTATTGAGTTCGCTTTTGCACCGAAACAGGAGCGTTATATTGACCATGTAGCCAACCGCGGCGCGGATTCTTCCATTGGCCTTAAGGAGATCCCGGCGGACGGCATTGTAGATGAATCTTTTACAAGCCATTTACCTTTGATTATTATTGATACTGGTGGAAAAGAAATCATAAATTATAAAACCTATAACAGCGATACGGATGCTTTTGAAGAGCCGGAGGATATTGATCCTTATTTTAATATGACATTATCGGTTATTGATAACGATAACCATGTTAATTCTCTGGCGGATGTAAGAACTATTGAAACACAGGGGGAAATTAAAGTCCGGGGAAATAGTTCTTCATCAAAATCCCTTCCTAAATATCAATATACAGTAAAATTGTTCGATGAGAATGGAGATAATGCCGATATTTCTTTGCTTGGCATGGGAGCGGAGAACCGCTGGATTTTAAACCCGACGGTGCGGGATCTTTCTTATATCCGGAATTATCTGGCTTATAATATTGCCGGACAGATTGAGCCGTATCAGTCGGATGTGCGGTACTGTGAGGTTTTATTTAAAAATGGCAAACAGTATGAATATATTGGTTTATATATGCTCTATGAGCCGGTAGAGGTTTCAGAAAACCGGGTCGATATAAAAAAAGATGTTTCCAGATATAATTTAGGCCAGGGATATTTGCTGAAAAAAGATCGTTTTGATAAAACCGCTGTGACTTTGGATACATGGGCTACCCAGGAAACATATTATATTTCAGAGGATGGAGGAAAATCTGTCGGTTCTTACTTTATGCTGGAATATCCAGCGAACGAAGATGCTACTAAGGAAGTTGTAGAAAATATCACAAATGAAATATCTGAGATTGAACGGATTTTATATAATACTGATTTGAGGAGTTACAATTTGCTTGAACAAAAGCTGGATATGGACTCTTTTGTGGACTTTTTTATTATTAATGAATTTTTTGCCAGCTATGATGCTGGGCAGCACTCGACCTATATGTATAAAAGTGCCGAAGGAAAATTGACGATGGGGCCTTACTGGGATTTTGACGGGGCTATGGATAATTCAAGAATGTCATTGACAAATACCAATTATATGGTTTTGCCTTATAGGCCCTGGTTTGACTGCCTGGTTAAGCTGGAGAAATTTACAGATAAGCTGGAAAAACGCTACAAAGAATTAAGAAAAACACTCCTGAATGAAGAGTATATCGATTCTTTTATCGATGAAACAATAGCCTATCTGGGAAACGCAAGGCTCAGGGACCGGAGTATGTATTCGGAGTATTATTATGATCTGGATATCGTGGACGAGGAAGTTACCGGCTTAAGTATCGACCGCAGGCGTTATACCACGGAGGACGAAGTTCTCAGAATTAAAGATTTTCTGCATGAACACGGTGAATATATGGATGAACATATTAGCGGACTGAAGCAGTTCGCTGAGGATGCCAGAAAAACAACCATTTATAATACCGTGGCCGGGTGCGGCTTTATTGTACTTATCATAGTAGTCATTGTTGTCGCCCAGCGATACCGAAACAATATGTAACTGGAAGGGAGCATATATGAAACAAAAAATAAATAAGCGGTCCAAAGTCAAAAAAGTAAAACTGACGGCGAAGAAAAACCGTTTTTGGATATGGATGGCCCTGATTTTTATGACGATCTATATTTGCTGGCGGATTATTTTTACGATTCCGGATATGAATGAATATGGGCTTCTGGCTTTTATCTGCGGTGTCCTGCTCGTTGCTTCTGAAACTATATCCGCGGTGGAAGCGTTAGATCATTATGTGAATATGAACAATATGATTATTCCGAGAAAACCGGAAATTCCTGAAGATATGTATCCGGATGTTGATGTATTTATTGCTACCCATAATGAAGAGGAAGAGCTTCTTTATAAAACGATTAATGGCTGTAGGCATATGAAATATCCTGACCCGTCCAAGGTTCATATTTATGTTTGTGATGACATGAACCGTCCTCATATCGCTCAGCTGGCCAGACGGATGAATGTCGGATATATGACGCTGACAGAAAATAAAGATGCCAAGGCCGGAAATTTGAACAATGCCCTGTGGCAAACCCATTCCCCGCTGATTGCCACATTTGATGCGGATATGATTCCGTTTTCAGATTTTTTAATGGAGACAGTACCCTACATGTTCCTTCCAGTGATGAAACAGGAGGATGATGGAACGTGGGCTAAATGCAGCGAGGAAGAGATTGACCCTAAATTTAAAATGGGCTTTATACAGACGCCCCAGAGTTTTTATAATCCGGATCTGTTTCAGTTTTATTTTTACAGTGAAGACCGTATTCCCAATGAGCAGGATTATTTCTTCAAAGAAATTAATGTGGGGAGGAACCGGGCGAATGCGCCGATTTATGCCGGAAGCAATACGCTGATTTCAAGGGAAGCTCTGGAAGCTGTTGGCGGTATTGCCACAAAGACGATTACAGAAGATTTTGAAACGGGAATACGTATACAAAGTAAAGGTTATACCTGCTACGCGATACCTAAAGTATTGGCTCACGGTTTAGCGCCGACAGATTTTAAAAATCTTATTAAACAGAGGGAACGCTGGGGGCGGGGCTGTATAGCGTCGATTCGCCATGTCAATTTATTTTTTAATAAAGGGCTGCCGATTCGGGGAAAGTTAAGCTATTTATCTGCCTTTTTGTATTGGTTTACCTTTTTGAGAAGATTGATTTATATTATTTCTCCTATTTTGTTTGTGCTATTTAATATACCGGTCGTTATTTGCGGCTGGAAAGGTCTGCTGTTTATATGGCTTCCGTCCTATCTGCTTTATAATCATGCTCTGAAAGTGTCATCTGGGAATATACGGACGCACCGCTGGTCAAATATTATTGACACGGTAATTTTTCCTTATCTGATTTTGCCGATACTTGCTGAATTTTTGCTGATTAAGCAGACGAAATTTCATGTCACCAATAAAAACAGAGCCAATGATAATGATTCAGATATAATGCTTGGTCTGCCCCATATGGTTTTACTTGCCGCTGATGTGATAGCGCTGATCATGGCCTTCATGTCGTTGATTTTGTATAAAAATATCGGTGGTATTATTATTATCTACTGGCTTATTGTTAATGCACTGAATCTCGCGATGGCTTTATTTTTTGTGGCGGGAAGAAAAAACCTGAGGAATAACGACCGCTTTAAAGCAGAGCTGCCGGTAAAAATAAAATACAAGGATAACGAGTATATCGGACAAACCGTGGACATTTCAGATAATGGCCTTGCAGTGTGCTTTGATATGCCTGTTTTTATTAAGGAAAATGAAACTGTGGAATTGGCGGTTGAAGCAGGCTGCTATGCGGCGAAGATGGAGTGCCGGGTTGCCCATGTACAGGAGAAAGACGGAAAGTGGAAATATGGCCTTAGCATTAGTAATATTGAAGACGAACAGAAGGGAGAATACTTCCAGATTGTTTTTAACCGGCATCATAGTATGAAAGATGAAATGGTTTTTTCAGTAGGTACTTTTGATGATATTTTTATCAATATCCATCGGCGGTTGAATGGCAATCAGGAGTCTGTACGCAAATACCCCAGAGTAGTTGTGGGAGAGGCCTTTAAAACTTCGGAAGGCAGCAGCGTCATGCTTGAAGATATTAATTATCGTTATGTTAAACTTAGCGGCACCTCTTTAGATCATGTGAGGATCCTTTTGGGGAACGGCCTTTATTTACAGTGTAAAAGCAGCCCGGTACGGTCGGGGCTGTATGAAATTGAAAATTATGAGGAACTGATTAAAGAACAGGATTATCTGGATAAAATTGCCTGTTGGAATCAAAAGGCGCTGAAAAAGGGAGCAAAGATATAGAAATATGGTTTTTTCAAGTGTTGTATTTTTATTTTATTTTCTTCCTGCCGTATTGATTTTATACTTTACTGTGGGAAGGCTCAATATTTGGATCAGAAATATTATTTTGTTGATTGCAAGCTTTGTTTTTTACGCATGGGGAGAACCGGTTAATGTTATTTTATTTGCTTTTTCGTGTTTGATGAACTATGTTTTCGGCTTGCTTGTAGGAGCTTTTAAGAAAAACAAAAAGGCTAAAAAGGCGGCGCTTATTCTTGCGGTCATTATGAATATAGGCATTCTGTTTATATTTAAGTATCTAAACTTTACGATTGGAAATGTTAATATGATTTTGGGAACCCAGCTGCCGCAGTTTTCTTCGCTTATACTGCCGATCGGAATTTCCTTTTACACATTCCAGGCAATGTCCTATGTTATTGACGTTTATAGAGAAGATACGCCGGTTCAGAAAAATTTCCTGTTGGTGGCCTTGTATATATCTTTGTTTCCCCAACTTGTCGCCGGACCCATCGTTCGTTACCATACGGTTCAGGAGCAGATGCTTGAGCGCCGGGAAAATTTTGAACTATTTTCATCGGGCGTTTGCCGCTTTATTGAGGGGTTGGCGAAAAAATTGATTTTAGCCAATACCTTCGCGGTGATTGCGGACAATGTATATAATGTCACAGAAATAGGGCACACTCAATATTTGGTGCCTGTAACCCTGGCATGGGTAGGGGCAATTGCGTATGCGCTTCAGATTTTCTTTGATTTTTCGGCATATTCTGACATGGCTATTGGCCTTGGGCGTATGTTTGGTTTTAAATTTGAAGAAAACTTTAATTATCCGTATATTGCCAGATCAATGAATGATTTTTGGAAACGCTGGCATATATCTCTGACATCGTGGTTCAGAGAGTATGTTTATTTTCCGCTTGGAGGCTCCAGGACTAAAAACTGGGATGGCCTGCTGCGAAACCTTATGATCGTCTGGCTTTTAACCGGGATATGGCACGGGGCAAATTGGACGTTTATCTTATGGGGGATATGGAATTTGATCTTTATTGCTGCCGAACGTTTTCTTATGCTGGAGAAACGAAAAATTTCAAGTGTTTTCAGGCATATTTATACCCTTTTGGTAATTTGCATCGGCTGGGTACTGTTTCGGTCGGAAAATCTAACGATGGCAATGGAATATATCCGCAACATGTTTGGGCTGAATGGCAATGGATTTTTCAGCGATTTAGCAGTGATGTTTTGCCGGGAAAGCTGGCTGTTTATACTGGTCGGCATTGCAGCCTGCCTGCCGCTGGAGATATATAAGAAGAAGGCCGTGCGGATTTTTGGGGAAAAGCCGTCGGAAGCCATCAGGCGAGCTGGGAATATTATTTTTCCGGTTTTTATGTCCGGACTTTTTGTTATATGTATCATTTATGTCGTCCGAAGCGGCTATAATCCATTCATTTATTTTAATTTTTAAGGGGAGATTCAATGAAATATCGGATAACAGCGTTTCTGTTTGTATTGATCCTTACCGTGGCTGCCGCGGGGAACTGGCAAAGCTTTTATAAAGGACAAAACCAGCTGCTTGATGATTTAAGCAATGAAAATAGTCTGGCTGGCGTGATAGAAGATCTGGATCAGTATATTCAGGATAATATTTATGGAGAATATGCTTATGTAGAAGCGTATGGGGCCTTACAAAAAGCTTTGCTTAAGCATGAATTTAATGCTTTTGATAAAGTATCAGATAAGGGTGGATATCTTCACAGCGGAAATTTTTATTCGGGATTTGGAGATGACCAGAAAAAGATTGCGATTAATATACGCCGGCTGTCGGATAACGCGGAAGAAAACGGAAGCCGTTTTGTTTTTGCGATGACGCCAATGAAAACTGCCCTGCCGGAAAATCAATATAAAGGTATACCATATAATGATTATAATTCTCTGGCAGACGATTTGCTGCGTTATTTAAGATACTATAATGTAGAAAATATCGATCTTCGGGAGTCTTTAAAACAGTCTGGGCTTAGTTATGAGGAATGTTTTTATAAGACAGACCACCACTGGAAAACGGCAGCGGCTTTTGAGGGATACCTGACGCTTCTGGACTGGCTGAAAGAAAATGGGGAGCCTTTTCTTTACAACAGTCAGACGACAGGCAATAAGCAGGCTTATCGAACGGAAATTTATGAGGATTTGATGTTTGGTTCACAGGGGAGAGAAACAGGAGTAGTCTATACGCAGGGCAAGGAGGATTTTGAAGTCTATTTTCCGGAAAATGACGGGCATTATCAGGTGAAAGCCGGGAACATGGAGGATTATGTTGTCCGGGAGGGAACTTTTAGTAACGTGATACTTAGAGAACACATCGAAATGGCAGTTGAGGATATTTACAAGGATAGCTGCTATGATCTGATGTTTCTCCATGGCCTGAGTGACTATTTGTCTGTGACAAATGAAGAAAATCCGGACGGCATTAAGGTTTTAATGCTCAGAGATTCCTATGCTTCCCCGCTGGGCTGCTTTCTGGCGCAAAACTGCGGGCAGCTGGATATGATTTATATGCTGGGGGAGGATAGGGATAATATATTACAGTTAATTGAAGATAATCATTACGATTATGTGATTATGTGCGTATACCCGGAAAATTTGTCTTTAAGCAACCTTCAGTTATTTGAGGATGTTGATTATGAGTAAAATGTATAAATATTTGTGTATTGCAACGGCGGTCGCAGGACTTTTAGGTGCCTGCGCGCCAAAACAAGAAGATACGCATGAAGAAAATGGGGAAGTTTGCCGTATTCATGTATCTGACGGTATGCTGCGCGATGAAGCGGATAATATAGTTGTTCTTAGAGGGATGAGTACCCATGGTTTAGGCTGGTATCCCAGATATATTAATTCGTCCTCGCTTAATACGCTGAAAGCTGAAGGGGCTAATATTATTCGCCTGGCGATGTACAGCGATGCGGATTCCGGCTATCTTACGGAGCCTTATAACCTGGATTTTGTTTATATAGGAATTGAGAACGCCATAGCCAATGATATGTATGTCATTGTTGACTGGCATATATTAGAGGACAATAATCCTTTGATTCATCAGGAGGAAGCTATTGCGTTTTTTGATGAAATTTCGGAGTATTATAAAGATACGCCCAATATTCTTTATGAAATCTGCAATGAACCTAATGGGGCTACAACATGGGAGGATATTTATAATTATGCGATGCAGGTTATCCCGGTGATTCGTGAAAATGCGCCGGAAGCGGTGATCCTTGTCGGCTCTCCTTCCTATTCGACGGCTGTTTATGAAGCTATGGAACGTCCGCTGCCTTTTGATAATCTTATGTATTCTTATCATAAGTATGTGGATGTTTCTAGTGAAGCTGAGCCGGAATTTTACTGGCTGGAAAAAGCTGTAGAAGAGAGCTTTCCTGTATTTGTGACAGAATGGGGAATTGCTTATAAGGATGAAAGCTATATAAGCGGGGAACGTACGCCTTATGATGACGGCATGGAATTATGTATGAATCCGGCTTACGATTTTTTGGACTTTCTCGAGGAACACCAGATTAGCTGGTGCGGCTGGGCCTTATCTAATTCTGATGAGATCCATGCGGCAATTCGTAAAGACTGCGATAAATTAAGCGGCTGGACAGACGAGGATCTGACTCAGGGAGGAAAGCTTATGTTTTCATATTTTAAGGACAGGGAGGACAGAACGTGAGCAATATAAAAAATGCGGCCGTCATGGCGCTTCGGGGCGCGGGCATTGTCTTCTTAATACTTATTTTGTATTTAGCGGTACATTACATATCTTCACCTCATGGAAGCGTACAGCCTATGGATATTGTGTTTGTTCCTACGGAAAATGACGCTGATTGTACGCTTTTGATGAACCGCGGAAAAACGGTAATGATTGATACCGGTGAATCCGGAGATTACAATACGATTGCCGGTCTTTTAGAAAAATATAAAATCAATCGTATTGACTGCCTTATTTTAACTCATCCTGATAAGGACCATATCGGCAATGCCCTTGAGCTGTTAAAAAATTATGATGTTTCCATGGTAATTGAGCCTTACTATGATCTTGATAATGACAGAAATACAGAGCTTAACCAATGGATTGAGGCCTCAGGAATATCCTGCATGGTGCCGACACGGGAGCGGAACCTCGTGTTTGGCGATATGCAGTTAAAGGTATATCCTCCGGAACAGTTTTATTATGATAATGATAATAACTATTCTCTGGCCGTCAGTGTTGAGCATGGCGAAAAAAAACTGTTTTTTGCAGGTGACGCGGTGCGTAAGCGGACAGAAGAATTGCTGAAGCTTCCGGTCAGGGATGTTGATTTATATAAAATGAGCTATCACGGGCGGGAATATTCAGGAACACAGCAGCTGCTTGAGCAGTTAAATCCCGAATATGTTGTTGTTACCGCCAAAGCGGCCGATCAGGAGGTTGAAGCAGCGCTTAATGGCCGGAAGGTGTATTATACTGTTGGACGGGGGGCCGCCTTTGTCTGCGATGGTATTCAAATTTGGGAAGAAGACTGAGTTTTGGAAAGACAGACGACTGAGTTGTCATTTATTTTCCGGTGTGTTATAATTCGACCTAGAGATAACACGCCGGATTTTTATTTCCCCGGGCAGCAAGTCAAAGTCAGGCTTTCTCGCCCCTGGTTCGCTGCCAGGCGAGGCCAATACGCCGGTGTGCGCGGCGGAGAAATTTGGAAATATGCCGGCAAAAATGACGTAGAATCTTGCAGGAATTGGAGGGCAGGAGGCTTGGAAAACATTAAATTTGAAATCCATATTTCAAAAAAGGATTTGTCAAACTTTATGATTTATCATAATTACCACAGCTTGCAGGGGGCCATTGGCCTGCTGATAAGCATTGCGGCGCTGATTCTGCTTGTTGTGCGCTTTAACTATCTGGACAATGTTCAGATGGCCGTACTTATTTTACTGGCGCTTGTATTTACTGTTCTGACGCCGCTGCTTTTAATGAGTAAGGCAAAAGCCCAGGAAAAGCGCAACAAATCTTTTAGTAAGCCGATTGAGTATGAGCTTTCGGAAGCAGGATTTGGTCTTACCCAGGGAGATGAGCATGTGGATATTGAGTGGCGCAGTGTTTACAAGGTTGTAGATACAGGCCGCTCTGTTGTTGTGTATATTTCTTCCGTGCGGGCTTTTATCTGGCCCAAACAACAGCTGGGGAGTACGTACAGTGCCGTGCTGGCCATGCTTAAAATGCATCTGGAACCAAGAAAAATAAAAGTAAAGTGACCGAAGCGGTTCGGTCAGGCCTGCGCATTTGCTGCTTTGTACGCTTTCTGTCTAGGCTCGAAAATACCTCGCCAAGTGTTCAATGTGTGCGCAGACCGTTAGAAAATGAAGCAAATAAGCGCTTTGGCGTATTTGAAAGAGTGGATAAAAAGCATGATTGAAACATTCAGTGCAAAAGAAACCTTTGAGGTGGGAAGGAAAATAGGGAGCCGTGCTGTAGCCGGGGAGGTGTACTGCCTGCTTGGCGATTTGGGCGTTGGAAAAACGGTTTTTACCCAGGGCTTTGCCAGCGGACTTAATATTGAGGAAGGGATCAGCAGCCCTACGTTTACAATTATCCAGGAATATGAAGAAGGGCGCCTGCCTTTTTATCATTTTGATGTTTACCGGATTGCCGACCCTGAGGAAATGGATGAAATTGGTTTTGAAGATTATATTTATGGCAAGGGCGTCTGTCTTATTGAATGGGCGAACCTTATTAAGGAGCTGATACCGCCCTTTGCCAAAACAGTTATTATTGAAAAGGATCTGGATAGGGGCTTTGATTATCGTAAGATTACCGTAAGGGAAGGAGATTTTAAATAATGAAAATAGTTGCTATTGAAAGCTCTGGGCTTGTTGCTTCCGTAGCGCTTTGGGCGGATGGCTGCCTTATGGGGGAATTTACGACGAATTTCAAAAAGACACATTCACAGACATTGCTTCCAATGCTGGATCAGCTCATAAAAACGCTGGGAGTGCCATTGGACACATGCGATGCGCTTGCTGTTTCAGCAGGGCCCGGTTCTTTTACCGGCCTTAGGATTGGCAGCGCCACGGCTAAAGGCATTAGCCTTGCTCTGGGTCTTCCAATTATTGAGGTGCCTACCGTGGACGGTATTGCTTATAATTTGTTTGGAACAGACCGGCTCATCTGCCCGCTGATGGACGCTAAAAGACAGCAGGTGTATACAGGGCTTTATACATTTACCAAGGAAAAATTAACTGTGCTTACAGCCCAGAAGGCTGTCAGTATTTATGAAATATTAGAGGAGATTAATGCCCATAAACTTCCGGTAATCTTTACCGGGGATGGAGTGCCTGTTTATAAAGAAGTGATTTTTGAAAAATGTACGGTGCCCTTTAGTTTTGCACCGGCCCATTTGGCTGCACAGAGAGCCGGGGCTTTAGCGAGCCTGGCTGCTTCATACATGAATGATCCAGATAAACAGGAGCGCATTGTCGATGGAAGAGACCATCAGCCTGACTATCTGAGGCTTTCCCAGGCGGAGCGGGAGCTTGCGGCTAAAAAGGCAGGGAAGGAATGATGAAGGAACAGTCAAAGTTTCGCCTTACCCCGGAAATGGTACAGATTGTTCCGGCACAAAAGATGGATCTGCCGGAGCTTGTAAAGCTTGAACGGCAATGCTTTTCAGACCCATGGAGCCTTAGCTGCTTTGAAGCTGCGCAAAAATACAGCTATTCGACTATGCTTTTGGCAAAGCTTGGGGATACTGTCGCAGGGTACTGCTGTCTGTACCACATTATGGACGAAGGGGAGATTGTAAATATTGCTGTGGCGCCGGATTTTTGCAGGGCAGGAATTGGAACGAAAATGCTTGCCAGTCTTTTGGAAAAAGGAAGAGGGCAGGGGGTTACAAGATTTCTTTTAGATGTACGTTTTTCAAACCTTGCAGCGATCCGGCTTTATGAAAAGGCTGGATTTAAAAAAATTGCGGTGCAGAAAAATTTTTACGAGAACCCCGCAGAGGATGCATGGCTTATGGAGCTGAAAGTTTTGCGCGACATCGTAGAATAGCCGGCTTTTTCCTGGCCTCCCCCCTGAATAATAATGAAATCGTACTGCGCTTTCCACACATTTCCGCTGTTTATTGGACGAAAAAGGTTTTATAATAAAAAAGTCAAACAAATTGATAGTGTACCTCACCGACAGGAGGAAAACCCGTAAGGGGTAACACAATGGCCCCCAAAAAGGCAGGCCGATAGGAGGAAATAGGAACATGCGTATTTTTGATAAAGAACATAAGCTGATAAAAATTGTATGCAACCAGTGCGGCGGGGAAGTAAGGGCTGACGGGGATATTGTAAAAAAGGAGTTTTTGTCCGTAAGAAAAGAGTGGGGATATTTTTCAGACAAGGATGCGCAGGTTCATCAATTTGATCTGTGCGAGCAGTGCTATGACCTGCTGGCCGCCGGATTTAAAATACCTGTGGAAATTGAAACAAAACAAGAATTGTTATAGGAATAGTTCGCTTGGCTGAACTGTTACCTGTTATGAAATAGAAAGAGGTACTCATGTTAGATATTTGTTTGCTTGGAACAGGAGGAATGATGCCGTTGCCTTACCGGTGGCTGACATCTTTAATGGCGCGGTATAACGGAAGCAGTCTTTTGATTGACTGCGGTGAGGGAACTCAGATAGCCATAAGAGAAAAAGGGTGGAGCTTTAAGCCAATTGATGTTATCTGCATTACGCATTTTCATGGCGACCACATTAGCGGGCTCCCAGGGATTTTGCTTGCTATGGGCAATTCTGACAGGACGCAGGATCTGACAATGATCGGTCCTAAGGGGCTTGAAAAGGTTGTCAGCGCGCTGCGTGTTATAGCCCCGGAACTTCCATTTAAAATTAGATTTATAGAGCTTAATAATCCTCAGGAGCAGATACGGATCAATGGCTATGTCATTGATGCCTTTAAGGTCAATCACAAGATTACCTGCTACGGCTACAGCCTGTCCATTCCCAGAGCCGGAATGTTTGATGTGGCTAAGGCTGAGGCCAATGATATTCCTAAAAAGCTGTGGAGCCGGCTGCAAAAAGGAGAAACGCTGGAATATGAAGGCCGGACGCTGACCCCGGATATGGTTTTGGGGGTCGAACGCAAAGGGCTTAAGGTCACTTATACGACGGACACCCGGCCGACGCCGTCTATCGTAGAAAATGCTTCTGGCGCAGATATTTTTATATGCGAAGGTATGTACGGTGAAAAGGGCGATATTAACAATGCGGTAAAATACAAGCATATGACCTTTGAAGAAGCTGGAACACTTGCAAAAAATGCAGGAGTCGGGCGGCTTTGGCTGACCCACTATAGTCCGGCCTTGAATTACCCGGAGAACTTTATTGAAGATGTCCGCAAAATATTTCCCAATGCGATTGCCGGAAAGGATAAAATGTCTGCGGAACTGAAATTTGAAGATTGATCGTAATAATTTGGCTGTTCCGAATGATATTGTCACTGGCGGGAACAGCCGCGAAGGAGATGATTAATATGGATAAAGATATTTTAATCCTGGCGATTGAATCATCCTGCGATGAAACTGCCGCCGCGGTCGTAAAAAATGGACGGGAAGTACTTTCTAATGTTATTTCCTCACAAATTGAGCTGCATAAGCTTTATGGCGGCGTTGTGCCGGAAATTGCATCGCGTAAGCATATTGAGAAGATTAACCAGGTTATTGAAGAGGCTTTAGAAACAGCGGGAGTAACGCTTAACGATTTGGACGCGGTCGGCGTTACTTATGGGCCGGGCCTTGTAGGGGCGCTGCTTGTAGGTGTGGCGGAGGCGAAGGCTATCAGCTTTGCCAAAAATTTGCCGCTTGTGGGCGTTCACCATATTGAAGGCCATATTTCTGCAAATTATATTGAAAATAAAGATCTCAAGCCTCCTTTTTTGTGCATGGTTGTTTCAGGCGGCCATACACATCTTGTCCTTGTAGAGGATTATGGAAAGTATAAAATTCTTGGCCGTACAAGAGACGATGCTGCCGGGGAAGCCTTTGACAAAGTGGCCAGAGCCATTGGCCTTGGCTATCCCGGAGGGCCGAAAATCGATAAGCTGGCGAAAGAGGGCAACCCTAGGGCCATAACATTTCCGAAAGCCCATGTGGACGGGGCGCCTCTGGATTTTAGCTTCAGCGGACTTAAATCAGCGGTTTTGAATTATATTAATTCCTGTAAAATGAAGGGAGAAGAAATGGTTCCGGCAGATATCGCGGCTTCATTTCAGGAAGCTGTAGTCAGTGTGATCGCGGAAAAAACAATGATGGCTGCGAAGGAATATGGTATTTCCAAAGTATGCCTGGCGGGCGGGGTAGCTGCAAATTCAGCGCTCAGAAACCGGATGAAGGAGTGCTGTGAAGACAATAAGCTTCAGTTTTATTACCCGTCACCGATTTTATGCACAGACAATGCCGCGATGATCGGCGCAGCCGCTTATTATGAATACCTGGCAGGTACGCGCCATGGCCTTGACTTAAATGCTGTGCCTAATCTTAAGATCGGACAGCGTTAGCTGTACCAGGTCAATATTCGCTGGAGTTTAGAACGCTCAGGCGAAACGGTGGGCAGCGGGAAGTATGTATTCCGTTGGGGATTGCGGAACACTGTGTGTATTGTTAAGCGTTAGCATAACGTATTCCAAATAACTGGGCCATTATACGCAGGATAAATTTCCACTCTGTAAGGCGTAAGAGGGCTGCGCAACGGATGACAGCACTGCAGGTGGAAATTTAGGCAAGTGACAGAGTCCGGTTAATTTGCAGACGTTATACGAGTATTGCAGCGCAGGGTAATCGTTTTTCGTGCCTTGCTATGTGCAATTAAGCTGTGCATAGTGCGGCATGAAAGCATACTGTAATCGTAATCATATGCGGGAGTAATGTGGCCGTTGTATAACAGAAATGCCGGATTGTTCTAATAGCCACAATATATAAGGAGCGGTTTTATGGATTTAATGAATGAAGAATGTAAAAACAGGGAAAAATTAAATATTGCAGCCATTGTACTGGCTGGGGGGCGGGGCAAGCGGATGAAGAGCGAACGGCCGAAACAGTATTTGGAAATCCATGGCCGGCCTCTTCTTTTTTATTCCCTGAAGGCTTTTCAAGAAAGCTGTGTTGATACGATTGTTCTTGTCTGTGGGAAAGGAGAAGTTTCTTATTGCAAAGAACAAATTGTCGGCCGATATGGATTAGATAAGGTTAAATTTGTTGTTGAAGGGGGAGCGGAGCGGTACAATTCTGTATTCAATGGCCTTCAATATGTCAAGGATAGTGATTGTGTATTAATTCACGATGGAGCCAGGCCTTTTGTTACATCAGAAATTATTCGTGACAATATTAACGAAGTAAAGCACAAAAAAGCATGTGTGACTGCTGTTCCTTCAAAAGATACTGTAAAAATGTCGGATGAGAGTGGGCGGGTGGCGGCGACACTGCCGCGGCAAAATGTGTGGATTATTCAAACGCCCCAGACATTTGATACTGCTTTAATTTATAAAGCCTACCAAGAGATTATGAAACAAAAGGATATTGCTGTAACAGACGATGCTATGGTTTTAGAAGCCGCTCTGTCTGTTCCTGTATATTTTGTGATGGGAGACTACAGAAACATAAAAATAACGACTCCGGAGGATTTAAAGGTCGCGCAGCTATTTGCGGAAGAAATGGGATTTGATGTTCATCCTTAAGTACATGTGCCATAGGAATATAAAGGTCCATAGCCGCAGGCAATTTTCAATTAATTTTGTAGAGAAGTTTTTCTATTACTGTTCAAATTAGCCTCAAACACTCTGCGCTCCCTGGCGTAAGAACGTGATTCAGGGGTTCGCGCAAAAGGAGCCTGCTCACTCCTGAATCGCTGTCAGTCCTGGCTAATCAGCGGGTGGTTAGCCAAGCTGTGAATCGTAACGAATAGTTACAAAAAAATGGAAAAAATTAAAAATAAGTGTTGACATTTAATGGCTGTGATGCTATTATAGCTATTGTCGCTGGTGCGGCAAACGAGAAAAACAATCAGGAATCACAAAAAATCAACAAAAAAAGTTGAAAAAAAGCTTGACAAAGAGAAAAGCGCTGTGATATAATAACTGAGCAAAACGCATCCGGAGAGGTGTCCGAGCGGTTTAAGGAGCTGGTCTTGAAAACCAGTGACTCCGAAAGGGGCCGTGGGTTCGAATCCCACCTTCTCCGCTAGCAAATCAAAGGGTTTGCGTATTAAATATCGTAAGAGATAGTCGGATTACTTGGAGAAGTACCCAAGAGGCCGAAGGGGCTCCCCTGGAAAGGGAGTAGGTCGTTAATAGCGGCGCGAGGGTTCAAATCCCTCCTTCTCCGTTTTGGTTGCTTACAAAAAGTAGTGCGGCCATGGACATTGATAATTAAACAATAAAACAATCCCGAAAATTCCAAAAGCTGTCAGTCAGAAGGCTGGCAGGAGAGGATTTTTAAGAACAAAAACCAAAGTAAAGAACGGGAATGATAACAGCTAGTTGTCGTTCTGGTTCAGAATCAAATGAACTTATCAGAGGAAACTTCCTTC
>JAGZDD010000035.1 GCA_018369015.1 Clostridiales bacterium
CGCGCCTTGCTAAAAAGCTGGGCGTTCCTGTCCTTTTGTGGGGGCCTTTGGACGAACGGCCCGACGAAAACGGCGTGCGTCTTCGGGATACCCAGTGCGGGCTTTTTGCTACAGGTAAAGTACTCAGAAGATTTCAGGTGCCGTTTACCTATTTGACGAACTGCCGTTTAAATGATCCTGTTTTTGAAAGAGGCGTGAAAGATTTCCTCGCTGTCTGCAACATTGTAAAAACCTTCCGGAATATCCGTATTCTTCAGATTTCCACCCGCCCCTTTGACTTTTGGACAACAATGTGCAATGAGGGGGAGCTTTTGGAAAAATTTAATATTCAATTATCGCCCGTTCCTATGACTGAGCTTGTGGAAGAAGTGAAAACGGTACGTAAGGATCAGGAGAAGATGGAAAAAATGCTTTCCTATATCCGCGATACAATGATTATTAAAATCAAAGATGAAGAGACACAGATGGTTGCGGCACTGGCGCTGGCCATGGAAAATCTCGTTGAAAAATACGGCTGCCAGGCAGCGGCCATTCAGTGCTGGAACGCCTTACAGACAGAGCTTGGCATTATGCCCTGTGCCGCCAACGCGATTTTAAATGAGCAGGGGATTCCAGTTGTCTGTGAAACCGATATTCACGGCGCTATTACAGCCCTTCTTGCGGAGGCGGCAGGAATGGGAGAAACGCGCAGCTTTTTCGCAGACTGGACAATCCGGCACCCGGATATAGAAAACGGTGAATTGCTGCAGCATTGCGGCCCATGGCCAATGTCTGTGGCCAAAGAAAAGCCGGTCCTCACCTATCCGCTGGCTTTTGAACATCCGGGAAGCCTTACAGCGGAGGCGAAGCATGGAGAGGTTACGCTTTGCCGGTTTGACGGTGACAATGGGGAATACTCAATGCTGCTTGGAAATGCCAAAGGCGTGGACGGCCCAAAAGGAATGGGAACCTATTTGTGGGTAGAGGTTGATAATATTAAGCGCTTGGAAGCTAAAATTGTAGAGGGGCCATATATTCACCACTGTGTAGGTATTCATAAAAATGTTGTTCCGGTACTGTATGAGGCATGTAAATACATTGGCGTAAAACCGGACCTGTATGATCCGGTTGAGGAAGAGGTCAAGGCGTACCTTCGCGGGGAGTGATCCCGTAAAGGGAAAACTGGTACCGTGAAAAACACGGCAAAAATAAGGAAACCCCATAAAGGGATACCTGATGCCGTGAAAAACACGGCAAAAATAAGGAAAGGTGTGTGCTTGGATGAATTTAAAAGCGTTATCTTACAAGCTCAGGCAGGATGTTGTCGATATTATATGCGCAGGCAAAAGCGGCCATATCGGCGGGGATATGAGCGTTATGGAAATTCTCGTAGAGCTTTACTTTAAACAGATGAATGTGGGGCCGGATATGCAGGAGGATGAAAACAGAGATTTATTTGTTTTAAGCAAGGGCCATTCCATGGAAGCCTATTATGCTGTTTTGGCGCAGAAAGGTTTTCTTGATAAAAACGATGTGCTCGAGCGCTTTAGCCAATTTGGCTCCCCATATATCGGGCACCCCAACAATAAGCTTCCGGGGATTGAAATGAATTCCGGTTCCCTGGGCCATGGGCTTCCGGTTTGTGTCGGCATGGCGCTGGCCGGAAAAATGAATCAAAGGCCTTACCGCGTTTATGTCGTTATGGGCGACGGCGAGCTGGCCGAAGGCTCTGTGTGGGAAGGCGCCATGGCTGCAAGGCAGTATGGCCTTGACAATCTTTGCGCGGTTGTTGACCGCAACCGGCTTCAAATATCGGGAAATACAGAGGATGTCATGGGCCATGATGATCTCCATGAACGTTTTAGAAGCTTTGGCTGGCATGTGATTGATGTGGCCGACGGCAATGATATTGACCTGCTTGACGCAGCCTTTGAGGAAGCTAAAACGATTAAGGGAAAGCCTTCAGTGCTGATTGCTAATACAGTGAAAGGAAAAGGCTCGCCTGTTATGGAAAATAAAGCAGACTGGCACCATAAAGTGCCGACCAGGGAAGAGTATGCAGCAATTATGAAGGATTTAAAAGCGGCAGAGGAGGCGCTGATGGGATGAATAAGATAGCAAATAAGCAAATGATTTGTGAAGCTTTAATGAAAGCTGCCAGGACAGATAAGGATATTGTTGCTTTATGCAGTGATTCCAGGGGAAGCGGTTCCTTCACAGCCTTTGCCGATACTTACCCCGGGCAGTTTGTAGAAACCGGGATTGCGGAACAGAATCTTGTGAGCATTGCCGCTGGGCTGGCAAAATGCGGGAAAAAGTCCTATGCGGTTTCACCGGCTTGCTTTTTATCCACAAGAAGTTATGAACAATGCAAAATTGATGTGGCCTATTCCAATACGAATGTAAAGCTTATTGGTATCAGCGGCGGCGTCAGCTATGGGGCTTTAGGGATGAGCCATCATTCAGCACAGGATATTGCCGCTATGAGCGCTATACCCAATATGCGGGTCTATATACCAAGCGATCATTTCCAGACTGAAAAATTGATAAATGCATTGCTTTCCGATGAAAAACCAGCTTATATACGGGTGGGGCGCAATGCCGTAGAGCCAGTGTACAGCGAAGGCGACGTACCCTTTGAGCTGGATAAAGCGAATGTTGTGCATAAAGGAAAGGACATAGCCATTATTGCCTGCGGAGAAATGGTAAAGCCAGCCAAGGCTGCGGCAGAGCTTTTGGAAAAAGAAGGCATTGGCGTTACCGTTGTGGATATGTATTGCGTCAAACCTCTGGATAAAAATACAGTTGTCAATGTTGCGAAAAATGTTAAGGCGGTTTTAACTGTGGAAGAACATTCGCCCTTCGGAGGCTTAGGCTCCATGGTTGCCCAGGTTGTATCCGAGCATTGCCCGAAGCTTGTCAAAAATATGGCGCTTCCTGACAGCCCGGTGATTACAGGCGCGAGCGCCCAGGTGTTTGACTATTATGGCCTTAATGCGGAGGGAATTGCCAGCGCTGCCCGCCAGCTTTTAGATACAGCCGGCCAGTGATAAATTTATCATGTAAGGCGGAAGCTGGCGGCGCAGGACAGACGTCCACCGGACGTCTTGCGCCAAGTTTTTGTCATTCTCAGCCGCACAGCTGAATAGTTACGAAAACATACTGGGAAATTTCGCAAGAGGAGGGAAAAGGCATGTCTGAGAAATATATTATTAGCATTGACCAAAGCACCCAGGGAACAAAGGCCATGGCTTTTGACTCTTTTGGAACGCTTGTGGGCCGCCGGGATATACCCCACCGGCAGATCATCAATGACCAGGGCTGGGTTTCCCACGACGGGGAAGAAATTTACAAAAATACAATAAACGCTGTGAAGGCGCTCGTTGAAGCTGCAGGCCTTAACCCTATGGATATTGCAGGTGTGGGGATCAGTAATCAGCGGGAAACGTCTTTAATTTGGAATAAAACAAGCCAAAAACCTTTAGGGAATGCCGTTGTGTGGCAGTGCAGCCGTGCGGCGGGCGTCTGTCAAAGGGTTGAAGCAAGTAAGCCTGGGATCGGGGAAATGGTCTTTTCTAAAACCGGGCTGAAACTGTCGCCTTATTTTCCGGCGGCAAAGCTTGCGTGGCTTATGGAAAATACGCCGGGAGCAATGGAGCTTGCCAGAAAGCATGAGCTGTGCTTTGGCACAATCGATACGTGGCTTGCATTTAAGCTGACATCGGGAAAAGCTTATAAAACAGATGCTTCCAACGCTTCGAGGACCCAGCTGTTTAATATTTTTGACCAGACATGGGATCGGGAAATATGCCGGGCCTTTGGCATTGAACCGGAAGATTTACCAGAGGTTTGCGGGTCTGACAATTGTTTTGGATATACCGATTTTGAAGGGCTTTTAGAAAGGCCTGTGCCAATCCATGGCGTTTTGGGGGATTCCCACGCAGCGCTTTTGGGGCAGGGCTGCCTTGAGCCGGGAATGGTTAAAACGACTTATGGAACCGGCTCGTCGATTATGATGAATATTGGTGAGCAGCCGGTGCTCTCCGGGCATGGGGTTGTCACCTCCCTGGCCTGGAAGCTTAAAGGAAAGGTCAACTATGTTTTAGAAGGAAATATTAATTATACCGGCGCGGTGATTTCCTGGCTTAAAGATGATGTGGGGCTGATTTCTGACCCCGGGCAGACGGAAGGTTTGTGCAAAACGTCTGCCCGGCAGGATGGCCTGTATCTTGTTCCTGCCTTTACAGGTCTTGGAGCGCCTTACTGGAACAGTGAGGCCAAGGGGATTTTGTGGGGCATTACACGGACGACAGGCAGGGCTGAAATCGTCCGTGCGGGAGTCGAGTGCATTGCTTATCAGATTGCAGATGTGGTTTTTGCCATGTGCCAGGATTCCGGGATGAAAATCGGGGAGCTTCGCGTTGATGGAGGACCGACAAAAAATGATTATTTAATGCAGTTCCAGAGCGATATTTTAAATGCCAATGTACTTGTGCCTGACTGTGAAGCCCTTTCGGGTACCGGGGCGGCTTATGCTGCCGGTTTTGGACTTGGCATTTATGATGAGAGAATTTTTGAAAAGCAAAAGCGGAAAATGTATGCTCCGGCCATGGAGGATGCTATCCGCGAAAAAAAATATAAGGGCTGGAAGATGGCAGTCGGAAAGGTAATTTTGTAAAAAGGAAAGGATGGGTTTACTTATGAAAGGAAAAAAATTAATGGCTTTAATGTTGACGGGAAGCCTTGCAGTATCAATGCTGGCAGCCTGCGGCCAAAGCGAGGGGAGCAGTGCCGGGAGCAGCTCTGATGGGTCAGGCTCTGCCGGAAATGAAACGTCCGCGGAATCTGAGGCAGCGTCCGGGGCAGGTGATGAAGCTTCCTCCGGTGAATCAGACAAAACCGGAGAAAAAAGCAGTGCAGAGGGAACAGAAGGCGGAGACTACAATGTGACTTGGGAGGATATGGCAGAGATTATCGTGCTTTATCCGTCAATGTCCACGATCCCCAGCGGCCTGGGGGCAGTGGAGGATGCTATCAATGAAATTACAGAGGCCGAGATTAATACCCATGTGACGCTTGAAATGCTTGAAATGGGAAGCTATGAGCAGCAGGTTAATTTGATGATTTCATCCGGTGAAACGATTGACCTGATGATTACAATGCCTACGGGCGCTGCTTCCTTTACGACAATGACAAGCCAGAACCAGCTAATGGATCTTACGGATTTGCTGGATGAATATGCGCCAAGGGCGGTGGCTGCTGTAGGCGATTTTATGGCCGGCACCCAGGTGAATGGAAAAACAATGGCATTTACAACCTATAAGAGCTTTGTTTCCGGCATTTATATTAATATGCGCACCGATGTTCTTGAGGATCTTGGGCTTGTGGAAGCCGCGCAGAATATGAAATCCTTTTCCGATTATGAGGCGATTCTTGAGGCTGTTAAAAACAGCGAGAAATGGAATTACCTGGCCGGTGTGACTGCGGATGACGCTAATGGCAATGTGCTTCCAAATGTAACGTCGTTAAGCTATGCGGAAAATTTCGAGGATATAACATCCATTGATAACCTGGGAGATACACTGGCTGTTGTCGGCGTTTTGCTGAATCAGGAGGAGCCGGAGGTTGTCACTACATTTGATACGGATGCGTTAAAATTTAATTATGAGCTTGTGAAACGCTGGTATGATAAAGGCTATGTTTATAAGGATTCACCGACGACAAAAGAAGCCGGAACCTCATTGATCCGCTCCGACGCCGTCTTTTCAAACATTTCCTTTATTGAGGTTGGTTCAGAATCCAGCTCAGATATAAATTGCGGCATGGATATGACCAGCGTGCAAATCACAACCGTTCCGATTACTACAGGAACCTGCACAAAATTTACATGGGCGGTTCCCACAACTGCGAAAGAGCCAGAGGCTGCGGTGACTTTTCTGGAAATGATGTTTAATGATACCCGGATTGCCAATTTATTTGCCTGGGGGATTGAAGGCGTAGATTATGAGGTGGACGATGACGGCGTGGCCCATTATATTGAAGGCAATGAAGAACCGGCGTATCACGCTGTGGATTTCTTAAACGCAAACCGTCTGATTGTACTTCCATGGGAAGGCGATGCTCCAGACAGCCGCGAATATCAGGCAAGCCTTATGGAAAATCCACAGGTAAGCCCATATTTTGGCTTTTCCTGCGATTCTACAGAGGTATCCTCAGAGATCAGCGCGGTCAGCAGCGTGCTGTCTGAATATAAGCCCCAGCTTGGTTCCGGCGTAGCTGCCGATGGAACGCTGGAAGCCTTCCGCGAAAAGCTGGATTCTGTCAATGCTGATAAAATTGTTGACTTTTATCAGACAGAGCTTGACGCCTGGATGGAAGCGAAGTAAAACAATAAGTATATCATTTAACCTGTATTGCGGGCGCTTTTTGCACCCGCAATATACTGTGCGATACGCCCTGCAAGCGGCTGCTGTGCTTGCACAAGCAGCTATTTGCAGGGCAACGGTCATCGATTATTTTATGGAGGAGTAATGAAGCTAATGAATACAATAAGCGTAAAGGCACAGCAGTGGCGTGCCGTAGATATTTCTTTGAAAACAGATAAAGCTTACCGCTCGCCTTTTGAGGACGTCGATGTTTTTGGAACATTCTGCGGGCCGGATGGCCGGACAATAAAGCTTCTTGCTTTTTGGAATGGTAATGGCACATGGGTTTTACGTTTTGCTCCCACAGTGGTCGGCCAGTGGCGGTTTACCGTGGAAAGCACGGACAAAAATCCGGACTTTAACCAAAGCGGAAGCGTGGAATGTGTACCCTATACCGGAGAGCTTGATATGTACCGCCATGGCTTTTTGCAGGTCAGTGAGAGCCGGGATTACCTGGAGCATGCGGACAAGACGCCGTTTTTCTGGCTTGGGGATACGCACTGGACATTCGTGACCGAAGAAAAATTTAATGAATCTAACTGCCTGCAATATGACAGCCAGTTTAAGGCCTGCGTGGACAAGCGGGTAGCCCAGAAATTTACAGTTTATCAGTGCAATTTCAGGGATGGTATCGGCGTCGGCGGCTTTGGGCGGAGCATTGACCTTATGCAGGAAACGCCGGAGGGCTTTATTCCCAATCTTGAGGAATTTCAAAACAATGTTGACCCTAAAATGAAATATCTGGCGGACTGCGGGCTTTTGATTGCCGTTGGTTATGCCTGGGGCTATGATATGGCAAAAAACAGCCTGGAGCGGTATAAAA
The DNA here is from genome assembly GCA_018369015.1 of Clostridiales bacterium. Taxonomy (GTDB): domain Bacteria; phylum Bacillota; class Clostridia; order Lachnospirales; family Lachnospiraceae; genus Catenibacillus. The sequence continues at coordinate 7,228 of JAGZDD010000035.1, forward strand.
AGCTGGCCAAATACACAGCAGCGCGCTACGGAGCCTACCCGGTAGCCTGGACACTGGCCGGGGAACTGCCGGGCTATGGCCCGGGGCAGGAAGAAAATATCCGTGACTGGGGCGAGGTCGCCAGGGAGTGTAAAAAATGGAATGTATACAATAATCTTCAGTCCGTTCATCTGGCCTGCGCGCGGCCGTTCCCTAAAATTTATGAAAATGAGCCGTGGTTTGACTTTGCCATGAGTCAGGCTGGACATGGGGATTTTGATATGGGCCAGACGATGTACGCCCAGTTTAAGGAAATGTATAAAGGCCATCCTATACTTGAGAGTGAAGGCGCCTACGAAGGGGCGGCCTCCGGGGAATATACCTCCCGGATCATTTCCGCAGCCATGATGCGGCGGCTGGCCTATTTAATCATGCAAAGCGGCGGCTGCGGCTATACTTACGGCTGTAATGGAGTATGGGAACTCCAGTGGGAAGCAGGCGTCGGCGGCATTGGCTGGGGCGATATGGCATGGTGGGATGGGCTTAACCTTCCCGGGGCGGATCAATTAACGATTTTCAGGGATTTTTACGAATCTGTCGGATGGTCTAAACTAAAACCCCTGCCCGAGAGCCAGGCTGGCGCAACGCCGGTGTTTATGGAGATTACAAACCGCACACAGATTTTCTTTACCGGGGATAAGGAAATGAAAACGGTTGTGGGGTATATTTCCGAAACGTCCATGCAGGGCTTTACGATCAAAGGGCTTACGGCTACGGCCTATAAAATGTGGTGGATGGACCCGGAAACAGGCGAACGCACTGAGGAGAACAGCCTTGTATATCCCAAGGACGGCGTTTTAGATTATATTCCGGAAAAGCCCTTTGGAAACCGTAAGGATAAGCTGGTTGTTCTTGAGGCGGCAGAGTAAAGGTGTTCTGAGGGGGGATGTTATGGGAACTTATAAAACAAAAACAACAATAACAGATTTCGGGCCTTATGTCACAGCACTTATTTTAAATACCGGCGGCGATGTATCCCTAAAAGATATACACCCAGAAGATTTTTTAGTTTATGTGGAGCGGAAAAATAAAAATACCGGCACAGTCCTTAAGACAAAAGAATTTTTCCAATGGAACGAGGCACCAAAGCCAGCAAGGGGAACACGTAAGGTGCTTCGTGCTTATCCTTGTGACAGTGAAGGAAATTACTGTGACCCTGGGCAATGGATTGCTTTGGAAATGGGAACAGACGCTCTTGGAAAGACGATTGACGGGGCAGACTTTTCTCAAAATGATTATAAAATTACTTATGTTAAAAATTCAGGACTTTTTAAATGCGGGCAGGCTTTTTGCGAAAATTCCGGCGACATCTGTCCGCAGCTTGAGGGCTGGGAAAATGGACAGAGCCACAGTGGTAAATATGCTTTGAAGTATGGCTATTATACGCCGGGAGCTGTAAGGGCGGCCAGCAAGGGCAGGGCTTTGCCTCTGGTGATTTGGCTCCATGGAGCAGGCGAGGGAGGAATGGAGCCGACGATTGCCTATACTGGAAATAAAGCAGTGAATTTTTCCTCAAAGGAAATACAGGAAAAACTGGGAGGCGCGGCCTGGGTGCTCGTTCCCCAGTGTCCGACCGTGTGGATGGATGACGGTATAGAACAGCTTGGCCGTACCAACGAGAGTATTTATACTCTGTCTTTAAAAGCCTGTATTGATGAATTTATCCAAAAGCACAAAGAATTTGTGGATCTTTCCAGAATTTATCTGGGAGGCTGCTCTAACGGAGGTTTTATGACCGTACGTATGGCGATCTGCTATCCTGGCTTTTTTGCGGCTATATTTCCAGTATGCGAGGCATTTTTTGAAGAAAACCTGACACCGGAGTATATTCAAAGGCTTAAAAATACGCCCTGCTGGCTTGTTCACGCGAAAGGCGATGGTCTTGTAGACCCAAAGCAGACAGCCCTTCCCTTATACAAGAAGCTTAAGGCGGCCGGCGCAGGAAATGTTCATTTGACTTATTTTGATAATATGGATAATGAGAGCCGGCAGTTCTGGAAAGATGAAAAACTTACGCCTCATGCCTTTGACCACGGCGTATGGGTCCGGGTCTACAATGACGCATGCAAAAATGATTTTGACGGAGGCCCCGTACTGTGGAAAGGAAAGGCTGTGACACTTTTTGAATGGCTTGGCAGCCAGAAAAATTTTAAATAAAAATACAGCGGCGCTTAAGGGTGCAGGAGGAAAAGAAAAATGTTTGAATATGATTTTAAAGTACCGGAAAAAAAGAAAATCCGTGTGATTGTTCACACAGATTGTAAAAATGAGGCGGACGATCAGTTTGCCCTGGCACATCATCTGATGACACCGAAATTTATTATTCCCGGGATTATTGCCGGACATTTTGAAAAAAATCCACAGGAATACGGCGCAGGGAATACAGTAGAGGCGAGTAAAGATGAGATTATAAAAATACTTTCCCTTATGGGGATTGAGGAGGAATATAAGGCTAAGGTTTATGTGGGAGCAAAGGGGCCGATGGAAGATGAGAAAATGCCTATAGATTCTCAGGGCGCCCGTTTTATTATCGAGGAAGCTATGAGAGAGGATGAGCATCCGCTTTTTGCAGTATTCCAGGGCTGTCTGACAGATCTTGCATCTGCAATTCTTATGAAACCGGAAATTTGCGAACGTATGACGGCCGTCTGGATCGGGGGTGGAAAATACCCCGAGGGCTGTCCGGAATTTAATCTGTATCAGGATATTGCGGCAGCTAACGTAGTATTTGCGTCGAAAATGCCTTTGTGGCAGATTCCCATAAATGTTTATAAACAGATTGCCGTGACGCTGACGGAGCTTTCGATACGCGTAAAGCCGTGCGGCGCTATCGGTAAATATCTGTTTGAACAGATGGTAGCTTTTAATGATCAATGCTCGGAGCAGATTTTCTGGCCCCATGGCGAAAGCTGGGGACTTGGCGACCAGGGAACCGTTACTGTACTTCTTGAGGAGCGGGAACGGATGAATTACGATTGGATTCCTGCGCCAAAAATTTCTAAGGAGATGAGCTATATCCATGGGCAGAATAACCGGCCCATCCGTGTGTACCATACGTTGGATTCCCGGTTTACGATGGAAGACTTTTATGCAAAGCTGACGTATAACTTTGGTGAAAATAAAATTTTAAATTAAGTTTAAAATTTAGAAAAATAAACTTAATCCAAAGAAGAAGTTCAGTGAGAATAGTGATATATTTATATGTAACAGGAAGTTTAATAATTAATATATTGAGGAGGCCTACAATATGAAAACAAAACGGATGATAGCTTTAGCAGCAGCAACAGGGATCGCGGCAGCAGGCATACTGACGGCCTGTGGAAATTCTGAGGGGGGGGGTAACTCCTTCCGCGCAAAATAACAGCGAAGGTGTTACAGAAGCTTCAGACGTTTCAAAAGAAACGCCTGACGGCCAGGTTGCGTCATGGAATCCGGATTACAATGTGACATGGGAAGACATGGCGGAGATTACCTTTGTCTATCCGTGGATGTCTGCCATTCCCACTGGCCTGGCAGAAGTTGAAGCCGCGATTAATGAAATCACGGAAAAAGAAATTAATGTACATGTTCATTTGGAAATGCTTGAGTCCGGAAATTATGATCAGCAGGTTAATCTGATGATTACTTCCGGGGAAGTGGTCGATCTGATGGTTACTATGGCTGGCGGCTCTACATCGTTTACAACTATGGTTTCCCAAAATCAGCTTATGGATGTGACAGAGTTACTGAATGAATATGCGCCGAAAGCTGTGGAAGCATTGGGCGAATTAATGGAGGCAACAGCAGTCGACGGAAAAATTATGGCATTTCCCGCATACAGAAATTATGCGGCAGGGCCGTATATTGAAATGCGCACAGATGTGCTTGAGGATTTAGGCCTTCTGGAAAAAGCACAAAATATGACGTCATTTAGTGAATATGAGGAAATACTTGAGGCTGTAAAAAACAGCGATAAGTGGGGGAATTTGGTGGGGATTGTTCCGATGTCAAGCGGCGCTGTTCTTCCAAATAGTCAGGCCTATGCCTATTCCGATCAATTTTCAGACATTACTTTTATCGATAACCTGGGCAATACACAGTATTGTGTAGGCGTAAAAAACGGTGATGAAGATGGGGTTGTTTTTAATGCGTATGCATCCGAAGCTTATAAAAATAACTGGGAGCTTGTGCGGGGCTGGTATGAGAAAGGGTACATTTATGAGGATGCGGCGACAACGACAGATACCGGAAATGAGCTGATAAAATCCGGCGTTGCTTTTTCAATGATAAATAATATGGGCGTTGGGGCGCAGGCTGCCGCCAGCTTAGTATGCGGCAGGGATATGACATGCGTCCTCGTGGCTTCAAAGCCTGTGGACACAACCGCATGCGCGTCATTTACTTATGGGGTACCTGTTACTGCTAAGGAACCGGAGGCAGCCATAACCTTTATGGAAATGATGTTTAATGATCAAAGAGTTGCCAATCTTTTGGCCTGGGGAATCGAAGATTCAGATTATATGATTGATGATGCGGGCGTGGCCCATTATATTGACGGGAATGAACAGCCGGCTTATCATGGGGTTTCCTGGACGATGGTTAATGAATTTAAAGTGAGTCCGTGGGAAGGCGAAACGCTGGAAAATTGGCTTGGACAGGAAGAATATTTAAAATCAGCGCCAATCAGTGAATTTCTGGGATTTTCTATGGATACAGAAAATCTTAACAATGAAATCAGCGCGATCAGTACGGTGATAAGGGAATTTGGCGGACAAATTGGCTCGGGTATAGCTGATGAAGCTGCCTTTAACCAATTCCTGGAAAAGCTTGATGCTTCTGGTATTGATAAAGTTGTTTCTGCCTATCAGGAACAGTTGAATAGGTGGCTGGAGGAAAATAACCGTTAAAAATAGCAGGAGCGCCGCGGCAGCTTTGTATAAAACTGCCGCGGCACTCCTGCCTGTTTTTGTGCGATAGTTGTGCGGGTGAAAACCGTCTCAAATACTGGCCGAGCCATTACATTAACTTACGGAAAAGTTCCTTCAAATCCTCAACATTTGTATCTTTTGGATTGCCTGGGCGGCAGGCATCGGCATAAGCAGATTCCGCCAGGAATGGAAGGTCTTCTTCTTTAAGCGCTTCAAGCTTGGCCGGGATACCTACGTCTGAGGAAAGCTTGCGTACTGCTTCAACGGCAGCTTTTCTGTATTCCTCCTGACTCATGGAATCAACGCCGGCAACACCCATGGCTCTTGCGATTTCGCGGTATTTATCGCCTGTATATTCCTGATTGTATTCCATAACAATAGGAAGCATCATAGCGCAGGCAACACCGTGAGGTGTATCATAGACAGCGCCCAGAGTATGGGCCATGGAATGGGCAATGCCAAGCCCTACATTGGAGAAGCCCATTCCGGCAATGTACTGGCCCAGCGCCATACCTTCGCGGCCTTCCTTTGTGTTGTCCACAGCGCCTCTTAAAGATCTGGAAATAATCTCAATGGCTTTTAAGTGGAACATATCGGTCATTTCCCAGGCTGCCTTTGTTGTGTAGCCCTCGATAGCGTGGGTAAGAGCATCCATACCGGTAGCGGCAGTCAGGCCCTTTGGCATTGTGGACATCATATCCGGATCGACAATAGCGATCACCGGCATATCGTGAGGATCTACACAGACAAATTTACGTTTTCTTTCAACATCTGTAATGACATAATTAATCGTCACCTCTGCGGCAGTTCCGGCAGTTGTGGGAACTGCAATAATCGGAACGCAGGGCTTTGTTGTCGGAGCGACGCCTTCAAGGCTGCGCACATCTTCAAATTCCGGGTTGGCAATAATAATGCCGATCGCCTTGGAGGTGTCCATAGAAGAACCGCCGCCAATAGCGATAATATAATCAGCGCCGGCAGCTTTAAAAGCGGCAACGCCGTGCTGGACGTTTTCAATGGTTGGGTTTGGCTTAATGTCTGAATAAATCTCATAAGCCAATCCTTCCTTATCTAATATATCGGTCACTTTTTTTGTGACATTAAATTTGATCAGATCCGGGTCTGAGCAGATTAAAGCTTTTTTGAAGCCATGAGCCTTGGCCTCAGAGGCAATTTCGGCGATTGCGCCGGCGCCGTGATAAGATGTTTCGTTTAACATGATTCTGTTTGCCATAAGAAATCTCTCCTTTGATTGCCGTATCTTCTTTTCGGCAGAATATTATCCCTTCCGGGAATTTTTATGTAGTTTTTTAGGAAAACTCATACTGCTTAATGGGAAGCAGGAATTTTCCTAAACACCTTTACGTTATTATTTTAACAATAATTGCGAAAAAATAAAAGTTACACAAGTTTTAATGTGTAACTTTTCGTAACTATTCATAATAACGATTAAATTATTGAACCGTTATATTTATAAAAGCTTAAGCTCCTGGAAAAGCGTTTCAATTTTATGGGGCATGGCAGCCACAAGGAGACGGGCCATGTCCTCCGGCGTTTCTTTCATGCCGGACAGCACCCAGCGCACAGTCATATAAATCGAACTGTTACAGTACATTTCCAGAAGAAAAGACAGCTCACGGCCTGGCTTTTGCCCGGTTTTACTGTGAATAAGATCCAAATAAAACTGAAAAATCAGTTCAAAATCATGGGCCTTAAGCGAGTTATGGTCATCAGAACGGAAGGCGCCTGTGAAAAATATCCGTTCCTGCTGGATATATTTGAATTTTCGGACTAACCCCTCCTCCACTGTTTTTCCACTTCCCATATGGGCGAAGGATTCCAGCAGCAGCTTATCAAAGTACCAGTTGATAAGGTCATATTTATCAAGAAAATTCCGGTAAAAGGTTTGGCGGGTAACGCCGCAGCCCTCTGCGATCTGGCGGACAGTAATGCGGTCAACGGGCGTCGTTTTCATACATTCTTTAATCGACTGGGCAAGGCGGTATTTTGTTTTATCCTTTTTATCCAACGAGGGCATGAGCCTTTCCTCCTGATATTTATATAAAATTTTGCTGCCGTTCGCATACATATTCTTATAATATTTCTGTTTACAGGCTGACTGTAAACAATAACAATTTTACCGAATCGCCTCAGGTTTGTCAATTACCGTTGCTTTCCTTTGGGCCGGAGGGTATAATAAAAGGTAACAGTTCAGCCAGCCGGGAGTGTAAATTTTGGCGCAAGACATCCGGCGAAAGCGTTTAAAGGTGAGGGGGGATTTTATGGTTGTTCGCATATGTCCTTATTGCGACCAGAAAATGACTAAAAAACATCATTGTGATTGCTGTAACAGCTTTGTATGGAAAGCAAATAAAGTTGACATTCATTTGAGCCAAAGCTTTCAGGAAAGTTCGGAGCAGAACCAAAGCTATGGCTACAATACTGCCTATGATAAAGTCACGGAAAATGCTGGGGATGAGGATTCCGGCTATCAGAATTACAATTACCCGGAAACGGATGTTAAAAACAAAGAACACGAAAAACAGAAGCCTTTTCCAGGCGATCATCTGGTGACAGAGCTCGGAAAGGACAAGAACCATTTTCATAAAAGCGGAGCCCGGCGGGCGGTTATTGCGGTTGCTGTTGTTATTGTTGTTGCAGCCTGTTTTTCAGGAATTATTTTTTCAGTAGTAAAAAGCTCCGGCACTTCCTTTATTGATGAAGCTCTTGGTGATTATGAGGAGGACTACCCGGAGGAAGTGGAACTGGCCTATGAGGATCTTTCAAGCTATACAGATAATTGTAATGTTTATGACCATTTGGCGATTGATGGCGAGGAGCTGGCCGAACGTACAGAGAAATTTGTTTTAGAACAGGGCTATTCCTTTCAAGGGGCGGATACACACTTTTATGGTTATAAAATTGAAGAGCCGACTGAAAAGAACTGCTATGAATGGATATATTCTCTGAATATTGGTGACAGCTATGATGAATTTTTCAGTATCAGCTACGATGCCATAACAAATGATGTTCACAGGATCGATATTTCTCTGAAATCTGCACAAAATGCGGCAGCTTACCTTGAATTTGTTTTAAAAGATATGTTTGGCGTGGAAACGGTTGAGTTTTCGGAACTGGAGGCTCTTTTTGAAGGGGAGGATGGTCAGAGAGGTTATTGTAAAAATTGTGAGATTGCTGTATATCAAAGCGGCTATTCGGATATTTATGATATTTCCGTCCGGGCGACAAATCGTCCTTATGATGACTTGGAAGAACCGGCTGTGAAAGAGTATAGCGAAAAAAAGGTCATCGAAAACGGAACGGAGTGTAATGAAAGCCTGCACCTGGATGTGACCGCTGCTCAGAGTATTGCCAAGGTTGATACATGGTTTAAAGATACAACTGTTATGAATGTTGAGCGGCAGGAATATACAGAAAATAATGTGCAGATATATCATCAGCTTGGCGGCCTGGAGTATGAGCTGTATTCTTTTATATATCAGTATGCCTGGGTTGACGAAGATATGAATGTGTTTTTTGTCATAGAATCAGATACGTATTCAGACAGGATTCATGGCATATATGCCAGTGGTTTTTCGATGGATGATCTGGACAATATTGTGCAGCTTATGACCGATGTAGCCGGTTGCGAGGATGTGGACGGATTGGCCGCAATGGCAAAGGAACAGTGTGAGAGTGACGGTTATGCTTTTGTGGAATTTGACGGACTGGAGCTTTATGTGAGTGATGAGGGTGACAATACATGTTACGTGGAGCTGTATCCCATCGCGTGATTTGGCGAAGGCTTGCGCCCTATACATCCTCAGGCACCTGCAAGCTGATGTGCAAGCACCTCAGCTTTCAGGTGGCGAAGCATGGCGTAGAGGTAACGCGGGCCATACGCAGTGCTCAGCTCGATTCCGCTTGTGCTACATCTCGCTGAGGGGCTACGCCCCTATATAAATAAGATTATGCCCAATCCGGTAAGCAAGCTTCCCAGTCTGTGAAGCACTGCGTAAAGGTAGCGCGGGCCATCCGCCATGCCCGCTCGATTCCGCTTGCGCTACATCTCGCTGACGGGCTTGCGCCCTATACATCCTCAGGCACACGCAAGCTGATGTGCAAGCACCTCAGCTTGCGCACGCCTTCGTCTGTGCATGGCTTAATTGTATCAAAATCAGAACAAGAAAAGGTTGATATTTTCTTGACGAGGGGGCTTTAAATGTATTACAATGATAACGAATGTGAATTATATGAAACACATATATGAACACAAATGAAAGGAGATTTTTCAAATGGCAAAAGTTATGAAAACGATGGACGGTAACACAGCCGTTGCTTGGGCGTCCTATGCGTTTACCGAAGTTGCCGGTATCTTCCCGATTACACCATCTTCACCGATGGCAGAAGTTACAGATGAATGGGCAGCCAATGGCAAGAAGAATATCTTCGGACAGCCAGTAAAGGTCGTTGAGTTACAGTCTGAAGGAGGCGCTTCCGGTGCCGTTCACGGTTCTCTGGCAGCAGGTGCTCTGACAACAACTTATACAGCTTCCCAGGGTCTGCTTCTGATGATTCCTAATATGTACAAGATCGCAGGTGAGTTGCTTCCTTGCGTATTCCACGTAAGTGCGAGAGCATTAGCAACCCATGCACTTTCTATTTTTGGCGACCATTCTGATGTTATGGCTTGCCGTCAGACAGGCTTTGCGCTGCTTTGTTCAAACTCTGTACAGGAAGCTATGGATATGGCAGCAGTAGCACATCTTTCTGCAATCAAAGGCAAAGTTCCATTCCTTCATTTCTTTGATGGTTTCAGAACTTCCCACGAAATCCAGAAGGTTGAATGTCTTGATTATGATGAGCTTGCAAAGCTTGTTGATTATGATTCTCTTGAAGAGTTCAGACGCAACGCATTAAATCCTGAACATCCGGTTGTCAGAGGTACGGCTCAGAACCCGGATATTTTCTTCCAGGCAAGAGAAGCTGCAAACAATTATTACAATGCGCTTCCTGCTGTTGTTGAAGAATATATGGCAGAAATCAGCAAGCTGACAGGCCGCGATTATAAGTTATATAACTATTATGGCGCTCCAGATGCTGAGAAGGTAATTATCGCTATGGGTTCTGTCTGCGAAGCAGCAGAAGAGGTTATTGATTATCTGACAGCTAAGGGTGAAAAGGTAGGTCTTGTTAAAGTACATCTTTACAGACCATTTGCTATTGATAAATTCCTTGAAGCTATTCCTGCAACAGCTACAAAGATCGCTGTTCTTGACCGCTGCAAGGAGTCCGGTTCTATCGGTGAGCCTTTATATGAAGATGTATGTACGGCATTCTTCAAAAATGGCAAGAAAGCAACAATCGTTGGCGGACGTTATGGCCTTGGTTCTAAGGATGTTACACCGGCTCAGATTATTTCCGTATATCAGAACCTTGACGCTGACGAACCAAAGAATGGTTTTACCATCGGTATTGTCGATGATGTGACAAACCTTTCTCTGCCAGCCCTTCCAGAAGTTGACGTTGCCGGCGAAGGCACAACAAGCTGCAAGTTCTGGGGCCTTGGCGCCGACGGTACTGTTGGTGCGAACAAGAACTCCATTAAGATTATTGGCGACCATACAGATATGTATGCTCAGGCATATTTCTCCTATGACTCCAAAAAATCCGGTGGTATTACACAGTCCCACTTACGTTTTGGTAAAACGCCAATCCGTTCCACATACTATGTTAAAACAGCAGATTTCGTTGCATGTCATAATCAGGCTTATGTTTATCTGTATGATATGCTGGGCGAAATCAAAGAAAATGGTACATTCCTGTTAAACTGCGAATGGGATGCAAAAGAGCTTGATGAAAAGCTTCCGGCTTCCATGAAACGCATCATCGCTCAGAAGAACATTAAGTTCTACACCATTGACGCTACAGCAATCGCTCAGGAAATTGGCCTTGGAAACAGAACAAATACTGTACTTCAGTCCGCATTCTTCAAGCTTGCAAACATTATCCCAATCGAAGATGCTGTAAGATTTATGAAGGAAGCGATTAAGAAGACCTATGGCAAGAAGGGTGACGCTATTGTCAACATGAACTACGCCGCAGTCGATGCCGGCGTTGACGGTGCTGTCGCTGTTGAAGTACCCGCTTCTTGGGCAAATGCACAGGATGTTGCAGATACAAATGTTAAAGACGTACCTGAATTTGTTAAGGAAGTTGTTCAGCCAGTTAATGCACAGAAGGGTGATGACCTGCCAGTCAGCACATTCGCACGCAAAGACCGCGTTGACGGAACATTCCCTCTTGGAACATCCGCTTATGAAAAACGTGGCGTAGCCGCTATGGTTCCACAGTGGGATGCAAGCAAATGTATTCAGTGTAACCAGTGCTCCTATGTCTGCCCGCATGCGACAATCCGTCCATTCCTCTTAACAGAAGAAGAAAACGCAAATGCTCCGGAAAACTATGGCGCAGTTAAGGGCAAAGGCAAAGGTGTTGATCAATATTACTTTAAGATGCAGGTTTCTGTACTTGACTGTCTTGGCTGCGGAAGCTGTGCAAATGTCTGCCCGGCTAAGGAAAAAGCCCTGACAATGGTTCCTCTTCATACACAGTATGATCAGGCTGCAAATTGGGAATATTCCATGACTCTTTCTAAGAAAGAGAACCCAATGAAGATCGATACAGTAAAGGGCAGCCAGTTCGAGCAGCCTCTCCTTGAGTTCTCCGGTGCCTGCGCAGGCTGTGGTGAAACACCATATGCAAAACTGATTACACAGTTGTTTGGTGACAGAATGTATATTTCCAATGCAACAGGTTGTTCTTCAATCTGGGGCGGTTCTGCACCATCCATGCCATATACAACAAATGAAAAAGGCCAGGGTCCTGCATGGGCTAACTCCTTATTTGAGGATAACGCTGAATATGGCTATGGTATGTATTTAGGCGTTAAGGCTCAGAGAGAAAGAATTGCTGCAGAAGCTAAGGCTGCAATCGAAGCTGGCGCTGAAGGTGCAGAAAAAGACGCTCTCCAGGGCTGGATTGATACAATGAACGACGGCGATGCTTCTAAAGCAGCTTCTGCAAACCTGCTTGATGTTGCTAAGGCTTACAACGGTACAAATGCTGAAGTTAAGAAAGTATTCGATTATATTGTTGCAAACTCCGATCAGCTTGTTAAAAAATCTCAGTGGATTTTCGGCGGTGACGGCTGGGCATATGATATTGGTTACGGCGGATTAGACCATGTACTGGCATCTGGTGAAGATGTAAACGTATTCGTATTCGATACAGAGGTTTACTCTAACACCGGCGGACAGTCATCTAAATCCACACCTGTAGGCGCTGTTGCTAAATTTGCCGCTGCTGGTAAGAGAGTGAAGAAGAAAGATCTTGGTATGATGGCTATGTCCTATGGTTATGTTTATGTAGCACAGGTATCCATGGGCGCTAACCAGGCTCAGCTTCTTAAAGCTCTGAAAGAGGCAGAAAGCTATCATGGCCCATCTCTGATTATCGCATACGCTCCATGTATTAATCATGGTATCAAAGGCGGTATGAAGTTTGCTCAGACAAGAATGAAGCAGGCTGTTGAGTGCGGCTACTGGAGTCTGTACAGATTCAATCCTGATCTTGAAAAAGAAGGAAAGAATCCGTTTACATTAGATTCCAAAGAGCCGACCGGCGATTTCAGAGAATTTATTATGAGCGAGGTTCGTTACTCTTCATTGACAAGAACATTCCCAGATGTTGCAGAAGAACTGTTTGAAAAAACAGAAGCAACAGCTAAGGAAAGACTTGAAAGCTACAAGAGACTTGCTGCAAGATAATCCTGAATCGTTACGTTTTTTTCAGCTAATACGGCGATAAATCATCAAAGGGGATGACGCATTTTAAATGCGTCATCCCCTTTTGCTGATATAGGGTGTAAAGTACCAGGCAGTTTTGTTTACTGGGCTTTGGAATCGTCCGTTTTGTCTGTATCTCCCTGAACCTTTCCATCTTCCGTATTGTAGTCGCCTTCATCGAGATTTTCTTTAATGTCTTTGGCAAATTTGCTGAAGATCGTGTCCTCATACATATCCTTTCCCCGGATATAGGCCCCGGCCAGCTTGTCATCCACATAGCGCAAAATCGCAGTGCTCCCGTCGGAAAGGCTATATACGTCAATATCTTCTTTTTGGGCTAAATGGTCATCATCCTGGCCGATAAGATCCTCGACATCCTTTCTTGCCATATCGGCGGAAAGACCACGGATATGGTCGGATGTCAGGTCTGTTCTGGACTGTGCGGATGTTTCGCTGCCTTTAGAACAGCCGGCGAACAGAACCATAATAAATAAAAGACATGAGATAAAAAGTGTTTTTTTCATGGTGAACCTCCTGTATTTTTTCTTAAGCCAAAAATCCGTTGTGCCGCAGAGCACAATGAGTATTTGTCGACTTTAATAGTTTGTCACAAATTATGTGATTCATACATTTTTGTATGATTTAACGCAATTTTGGCCGCTTACGGACAGTTAGGACAAAGAGTTTTTCTTGCGAAACTTTCGCGCCGGGCGCGGCCGCTTTATCGGCAAATTTCTGCTTTGCGCGAGTGCGCATCCCGCAGAGCTTTTTAATTTAATAGGAAAGTTTGTTTCCTATTAAATTAAAAAGCCTGTGTCTGCCATAAAAAAAGGCAGGACACAGGCTTTTGTATTGCGGCGGATAGGGAGGAAGAAAATTTTTTCCTATCCGTTTACAGAAAAAATTTTAACTATATGAAAGATTTTCAGACGGATATTCAGCGTCACAGGTCATGTCAATTCCCAGCTTGCGCAATGTCTGTTCGTCATTATGAGTAAGCATAATTGTGCTGTGACCCTGGACGCCGGAAAGGGCGCTAAGCTTATCTAAAGCCATCTGGGCCGTTGGGTTCGTTACAGCGCTGATACTTAAGGCAATGAGAATTTCTTCTAAATTTAAAGCACAATATTTAGAATGAAGGTCATTCTTTTTGAGATTGACAATCGTTTCAAGAACATTGGGGGAAATCAGAGGAATCTCATCCGCGATTCCTGCCAGGTATTTGATGGCATTTAAAATTGCGGCGGCGCAGGAAACCATAATATCGGAGCTTTTTCCTGTGATGATTGTTCCATCCTCCATGGCAAAGGCAGTAGCCGATGAAATATCGTTATTGCTCAGCTTTTTCATATTCTTTTTTGCATATTCCCGGGCAGGAGTAACGACAATGCGGTCCTCCTGCTTTAAACCAACCTCTTCCATAATAAGCTGTATCCGCTGCATTGTTGTTTCGTCAGCCTGTCCCTTTTTATATTCGCAGGCGGTTTTGAAATAGCGGCGGATAATTTCCTGAAGAGATGCTTCGCGGACAACCTCGTCATCGACAATACCAAAACCAATACGGTTGACACCCATATCCGTAGGCGACTTGTAAACCGCTTCTTTATTTGTGATTTTTTCAATGATACGGCGGACCACGGGGAACATTTCCAGGTCACGGTTATAGTTGACTGCGGCAACACCATAAGCCTCGTAATGGAAATAATCCATCATATTAACATCCTTAAGGTCAGCAGTTGCTGCTTCGTAGGCTATGTTTAATGGGTGCTTTAAAGGAACATTCCAGACAGGAAAGGTTTCAAATTTGGAATACCCCGCAGATTTACCAAGGCGGTGTTCGTGATAGAGCTGATTTAAACAGGTCGCCAGCTTTCCGCTGCCAGGGCCGGGTGCTGTAACGACAACGATTGGTTTTGTAGTGGTGATGTATGGATTTTGACCGTAGCCTTCCGGGCTGACGATGGTATCTACATCGGTAGGATACCCTTTGATGGCTTTATGGGTATAGACTTTGATATTGCGCTGTTCCAGCTTATTAATGAATACGGTCGTTGCAGGCTGGTTTGCGTAACGGGTAATGACAACACTGTTGACTTCAAGGCCGTATCTTCTCAGGTCATCAATCAGCCGGAGAACATCCATATCGTAGGTAATACCAAAATCGCCGCGGATTTTGTTGCGCTCGATGTCACCGGCGTAAACGCAGATGATAATTTCTGCCTTGTCTTTTAGCTTCTGAAGCAGCTTGATTTTTGCATTTTCATCGAAGCCGGGCAGGACTCTTTTTGCGTGAAGGTCAGAGATAAGCTTTCCGCCAAACTCCAGATAAAGCTTGTCATAATTATTCACCCGTTCAAGAATGTACTGGGATTGTTCTTTGATATACTTTTCGTGATCAAAACCAATTTTCATAATTGCCTCCATTCGTACCATTGACATAATAACATTGGATTATTATAGCATGTTTTTATGCGTTGGGAAATAAAAAGTTTAAATTTTGTTGAATTAAGAAGATTTTTACATATAAAGGCGGGAAATTTCAGTCAGTTTTATTGAGGGTCTGTTAAAAATGTGATATGATAGGGCTGTATATTTAGCAGCCGTTTGGGTGACTGGACGGTTACTATATTTTGGGCGCAGGTATGGGAGGAAATGTTCATGTATCAGGTAATCATCGCCGATGACGATCAGTGGATCAGAGAAGGGCTGACGAAGGTTGTACAGTGGAACAGTCTGGGCTTTGAAGTGGCGGCCAGTGTGGCCTCCGGGAAAGAGGCTCTTGAATATTTAAAAAGTCATACGGCAGATGTCATTCTTACTGATATAAATATGCCGGAGATGACAGGGCTTGAGTTGATCCTGGAGGCTAAAAAATGCTGTCCGTCTTTAAAATCTGTCATTATCAGCGGCTACAGCGAATTTGAATATGCGAAAAGCGCCATTGATCTGAAGGTTGAAAGCTATCTTTTAAAGCCTTTATCTCCGGCGGAGATTTCCAATGTATTTGCAAGTATTAAAAAGACGCTTGATGGTATGAAGGAAGCCGGTGCAGATGAAAGCAGCCGAAAGATTAAGAGGGAATATGAGCTTATGCAGATCTTGAACCAGAAGGCCAGCTCTACGCTGGACTTTGGCCGGCTTGCAGGAAATGAAAAGTATTGTGAGCTTGTGTTTATTAAACTCTTTGAAGCCATATCGACAAATGCCTATGAGGAAAGTATGGACGGGTGTGTCCAGGCGGTAAAAATGATCCTGAATGATTATTTTTATTGCGCGCTGGGCCACCTTTTTGTTGCCCTGGTGCGCCCGGGGCTTCTTGGGAATTTGATTTTTTCGTTGGAAGAGCGTCTTGCTGGCTTTCCTCAAGTTACCCACCGGATTTCCATAGGTAAGGAAGTTTATTCAAAATCGGAAATCGTTTCATCCTATTGGTCGGCGGTGGAGCTTGTCAGGGAATCTGAGAAAAGTAATATTGTCCATTATAGCAGAGAACACAGCCGCTTTAAGAAGGACTGGTACGCGCTCTTGGATCTTTCTCAAAAGCTTTTCCATGAGATTGAGGTTTCCCAGCCCCTTCGTGTGGAGGAGCTGACCGCCGCAATTGTAGAAATACTCGGAAGCTATGAGATAAATGACGCCCGCCATTCCTTTATGGATGTTCTTGAGCGGGCGCTGGCCTATTTTAAAATAAAGCCGGAACCAAGGTTCATCCTTTTGACGGATGAGGCGCGCACAGACGATTATGAGGGAACGTTTGCAGAGCTTGTTCAGCTCTTTCAAAGAGATATAAAGGAACTTATGGACACTGTGCGCCAGGCCTCGGATTCCATGAGCCGGTTAATTGTGAATCAGGCGCTTCAGGCGATCCGGGATTCCTATAAGGATAAAAGTCTTAGTTTGGCAAGCCTGGCCAATAAGCTGGGGGTCAGCTATGGCTATTTATCAACGATTTTTGTGAAAAATACCGGAAAGAGCTTTAAGACATGCCTTGTGGAGGTGCGTATGGAGGCTGCTAGGGAACTGCTTATTTCCAGAAAATATAAAATTTATGAAATTGCAGACATGGTAGGCTATAGCTCGCCGCGGTATTTTACGGATGCATTTAAAAAGTTTTTTGGCATTTCCCCACTGGATTACATTGCGAGACTCCGGGGAGAGAGCTGAGAGGATCTATCCTATGAAAAAAAGTCACACATTGCGGGGGTATATTAGCGGTGTATGTATTTGCGCCATGGTTGTTACAGTTTTTATTATTGGGATTGTTTCTTATTCATTGATAAAAAATAATTCTATGGGCCAGATCCGCAAGGTCGATTCATGGATGGTGAAGCAGCAGAGTGAAAATGTGTCGTATTTGATTGAAAAATATGATGCCTTGGCGCTTGATCTGGCTTTTGACAGCGACCTGCAAAAAACGCTTATTGATTTTAATAACCATGTGGAAGGCTATGATATAAATTCTGTGCGCATAAGAATATCCCGTATATTTACAGAAAAATATTCCTATTCCGATGATTTTAGCAATATTATTTTGTTTTCTTTAGATGGGCAGGTACTGGGCATGAAAAATCCGTTTGATATTTATGCCAATATATCCTCATATAACTGGTTTGATATGGTATCAGGCTCTATGGGAGAAAATATATGGCTTGAGCCAACGACAGACAGCAGGGGAGAGAGTACGGCAAATACCCTGTCCATGCCAATGGTCAGAAAAATTTTTTCGGCCCAAAAGCATGGAAATGTGTGGAACCGTTCAGCGATTGCCCTGCCCCAGGGCTACCTTCTTGTTTACTTAAATATGGAAGCTTTTACAGAGTTAATGAATGAGGAAGCCGTGAAAGAATTTAAACAGTTTCTTCTGATAGATGAAAATTATCAAGTGATCGGCAGCACCAATAAGGAGGATGTTGGCCATACTTTTAACAGCGAAACAGATGCCGGAGGCTTTGTGAATTTTAATGGACAGTCCTATATGATGACGACCGAGGAAATTTCCGGAAGCGAGGGCTGGAGCTTTGTTGTTTTGACAGAGGCGGATGAGGTGACAAGGGAGGCGAATCAGGCATTGATCCTTTGCCTGATGATTTGCGGCATACTGGCTGTTGTTTTATTTGTACTGACGCGGATTTTATCAAGCCGGGTCAATGAACCTGTAAAGGTGCTCCATACATTTTTTAAAAAGGCAGAAGCTGAGAATGTGGCGATTACCCATGAAAGCGTCTTTGAAGAATTTAACGACCTGTATCAGTCGTTTAACCATATGGTGAATAAAATTTATACAATGTCTGATGAAATACGTAAGCGGGAGATTATGCAAAGAGAGCTGGAAACGAAATCCAGGGAAAGCCAGATCGGGGCGCTTCAAATGCAAATTAACCCTCATTTCCTTTACAATACGCTGGACTGTATTAATTGGATGGCTCAAATGAAGGGTGACAGTGATGTTTCTGAAATGATTTTGACCCTTGGTAAATTTTTCAGGTCCAATACGGAAATGAAGGGGATTTATACATCAATTGAGCAGGAAATTAAAAATATTGAATTATATATGACCCTGGCTAAGCTGCGCTACTTAGAGCGGCTGAATTATTCCATTGAGGTGGATAAGGATTTATTTGACCTTCAGATTATTAAGCTGCTTTTACAGCCTCTTGTGGAAAACTCTATCAAATATGGACTGGACAAATCAACAAAGGACGGACATATTCATTTATGGATTGGCCAGGAGGATGAATGTATTGTTGTGTCTGTCACCGATGACGGTATGGGGATGGATTTTAAACAACTAGAAATGATCCGCAGGCTTTGGGAAAACATTGCCAATGAGCAGCAGGATATTAAAAGCGTGGGGCTTTATAATATTATGCGGCGGCTTTATTTATGCTATAAAGATGAATGTTCCTTTGAAATCTTCAGCGAGAAAGATAGTGGAACAAATATTGTGATTACATATCCGCGGGTGCGGTATGTTCCGGAAAATTAAAGGAGATCGATAAAAAAGAATGGTAATCCGAAAAGTGCTTAATAATAACATACGTGTCGTTATGGAACCGATGAAAAACTTTGTTTCTGTATCTATTGGTGTATGGATAGACGCAGGCTCTGCCAATGAAAGTGTAAAAAATAATGGTGTGGCCCATGTTGTGGAGCATATGCTTTTTAAAGGAACACAAAAACGGTCTGCCAGGGAAATCGCTGATGAAATGACAGCGCTTGGGGATCATCTGGACGCTTATACAAGTAAGGAGTGTACATGCTACTACACAAAAACGCTTGGAGAGTATGCCTATCCGGCGCTGGAAATTATCGCGGATATGGTGAAAAATGCGAAGCTTGATGAACAGGATTTACAAAAAGAGCTGGGAATTATTTTGGATGAGATTGATATGTATGAGGACGATGCCGACGAGCTTGTCCACGAGCTGCTCCAAAAAAGGGTATGGCAAGACCATCCCCTGGGCTACATTATATCCGGGGAAAAAGAGGTTGTCAGAAATTTTTCTGTGGAAACAGTTCGCAGCTTTATGAGAAGCTATTATAATGGAAATCATATTTTGATTTCTGTGGCCGGAAATTTTAAGCCGGATGAAATGCTTTCTTATATTAATGAGCTTTTTGGCGGCCTTCCCGCCGGCAGGCCCTGTGCTTTGGCCAAGCCTCCAATTTACCGCCAGTCGATCGTCTGCCGTCATAAGGATATTGAACAAATGCACCTTGACCTCGCATTTGACGGTATTCCCTATGAGCATGAGGATAAATATGTCATGGGCGTTGTCAACAGTATTTTAGGAGGCAATGTCAACTCCCGGCTTTTCCAGGAGGTCAGGGAAGAAAAAGGTCTTGCCTATACGGTATATTCTTATGGCAGCTCCTTTAAGCAGTGCGGGCTGTTTCAGATTTATGCCGCTATGGCGCCGGAGCAGACGCCAAAGGTGCTTGACGCCATACTTTCGGCGATACACAAAATGAGTGCAGAGCCGGTTCCTGAACGGGAGCTGACGCTGACAAAGCGGCAGATCAAAACAGAGCTTTTAATGTCTGTGGAAAGTACCCATGACCGGATGGAGTCTAACGCAAAGACATGGCTTTATAATGAAAAGCAGGAAACGATTGAGGAAACGGCCGCCCATGTGTCCGCGGTGACTGGCGAAGATATTTCTTCATTTATGAATAAATACATGCAATTAGACCGATTAAG
>JAGZDD010000036.1 GCA_018369015.1 Clostridiales bacterium
AAAACGCTCCGCTTTGGATCGCACTGCGGCGGAATGGAAGTTGTCGCTTGCGCGACCCGCCGCAGGCGGAGAATCCTGCCAAGCAGGATTCTTTCTTGTTAGAATTTAACATAGCAATCTGGCTGTCAAAAACCTGTGTTTTTTTGCAGAAATCCAGGCAGAGCTTGCAAAAAGATTGCGAAAATTCTCTATGAGGATCTTCGCAGTCATATTCCTATTTGCTAAATTTCAGATAGGCTATTCTAATCAGGGGAACCGCTTGGGCATGCCGGAAGTGACAGCCTTATCTGGCGTTAAAATCGTCTTTTCCATATCATTTTATATGGCTTCAGGAACATATTCCATAATATCCTGGATCTGACAGTCTAAAATCTGGCAAAGCCGGTTGATGGTTCTCATGGAAACATCTTCATTATTTTTTAACCGGAGTAAAATATAATTTGACATACCATGCTCATTTGTTAACGTGGTCCAGTTTTCGTTTGAATTTTCCAGAGTTTTCCAAAATGGGGAATAGTTAATCATTTATATCCTCCTTTATACGGGTTGGCCATCATTAAGGGTGTCATTGGGATAAAGCGCATATGAATGACCGAATGACCCTGCTTAAGCCGCAGGCTAGATAATTACAGGGTATTGGTTAAGGTAAGGATAAAGCATATTCTAATTTTTGAATACCTTCGATATTACGAATATTTTGAAAGTGCCCTGCATATTAAGCGCCGCAGTATTGCTGCGGCGTAACCGATCCTCAGGTACAGTAATGCCGGTTGTTGCAAGGCTTATACGTTTGCGATGAAAGAAAGAGGCTCCCGCGAAAAAGCAGGAGCCTTAAGTTAAGGTTACAATTCACGCAAAATTACCTACAAACGATATTGTTATGTGAATTGTATCAAGTCGCCAAACGCTTGTTGGCAAGGTTGTATTTTTATAGGGGCTGGTCATCCTCTGAAGGAACATATTGTGCAATGTCTTGAATCTTACAACCTAAAATTCTGCATAAATCATTAACTGTTTTCATAGAAATATCCTTGTTATTTTTCAGTCGAGACATTGTGCTGTGAGAAAGTTTATGTCGTGTTGTAAGGGTATACCAATTTTCGGTTGAATTTTCTAATGTTTTCCAAAACGGAGAATAATCAATCATATGCATCGCTCCTTCTATAAAGTAAGCATAAGATATAATCCAACTCTTTAATACCTTTGTAATTACGAAGATAATTCTCACCTTTTTTCCAGCGGTGCAAAGATTGTTTTACGACCGACAAAACAAAAAACTTCGGATACAAGAATACCTGAGAAAATTCCGATGCTGTCAATAAGGACATCTTTTGGGGTTCCTGTCCTTCCTGAGATAAACGTTTGATGGTATTCATCCCCACAGGCCAAAAGAACGCAAATAATCCCCGATACAATGAACAGAATCGCGTGGCGCAGCCCAAAAACAACGTAAAGAGGCAATGTTATTGTAATTGCCAAAATAAAATATTCGGTAATATGTCCGGCCTTGCGGACATAGAAATGGATTTTGTCCACGTATTGGTTAATCTGTGCATCGCTCCAGTTTTGTTCAAAAACATAATCAACAGTTGTCACAACCTTTCGGCTGATTTTTAGGCTTAGGTCTGCGGAAACATCGCCGGGCTGCTGTGAAAAATTGAAAATAATAAAAATCATCAGGAGTGCCGGAACAAAGGCCAGCGGCTTTAAAAGAAATCTTAAAAGTGTTTTCATAAAAGACCTCCATTTCAAAAGCTATACTTCAAAATCCTTATCTGGAATCCGCGCTCCTCTTGGCTCAACAGGCGTAGAAAATACAATCTGTGTACGGGTATGGCCCCAGTTTTGAAGCTGCCCGATAAAGGCGTCCAGCTCTAAAGTGCTGTGAAAGGCAACCTTAAGGAGCATACTGTAGTCGCCGGTAATAAAATTACATTCCAGGACATGGGGTTCCTTTTCAATATATTTATAAAATTCCTGTTTTTTGCTGGGCTCCATTGATAATTCAATGAACGCTGTAATATGGTATCCCAGGCGGTAGCGGTTGATACTGGCATGAAAGCCAGTAATATAGCCCTGTTTTTCCAGATTTTCAATACGTGCAGATACGGCGGGCGATGAGAGGAATACCTCAGCAGCTATGGCCTTCACCGGTGTGCGCGCGTTATTTTGAAGAATTTTGAGTATTTTTCTGTCAATAGAATCCATAATTATCCCTTTCTTAAGCATGACTGAATAGGAACGCTCACTTAATAAAATTAAGTTCTCATCCATAATACCATATTAAATTAATTAATGCCACTTAATATTTTGAACTTATTTTGAACTGGCTAAGGTGTATTTACTTTATTTGGTATCAATGCTATGCTTCAACTAGAAGAACATAGGGTAACAGTTTAAAGACATAGCATAAGGGATGAAAAGTTCCTGGATTTTAATATTTTTGGGAGGTAAATGGTGATGAAAACCCGTACAGAATTTGATTCAATCGGAAGCATGGAGGTTCCCGAAAATGCATACTACGGAGTTCAGTCATTAAGGGCGATGCAAAATTTTCAGATTACAGGAAGAAAACTGCATCCTAAATTTATAGAAAGTCTTGCCATTATAAAAAAAGCAGCGGCACTGACCAATTATCGTGCCGGACATCTGGAAGCTCAAAGGGCCCATGCGATTATGCGGGCCTGTGATGAAGTTATCGAAGGAAAACTTCGGGATCAGTTTATTGTGGACGCTATTCAGGGAGGCGCCGGAACGTCGGCGAACATGAATGTCAATGAGGTTATTGCGAACCGGGCTATCGAATTTATGCATGGCGATAAAGGAAACTATTCGATTGTACATCCAAACGATCATGTAAATATGGCCCAGTCAACCAATGATGTGATTCCATCTGCAGGAAAATTAACGGTACTCGCTCTGCTGCCTGGTTTAACGCGGCAATTGGAGGCTCTGGAACAGGCATTGCTGGGGAAGGCAAAAGAATTTGACCATATTTTGAAAATGGGCCGCACACAGCTCCAGGATGCGGTACCTATGCGTCTGGGCCAGTCCTTTCACGCTTATGCCAGCGTGATTGCCAGAGATATTGAACGGCTAAAAAAAGTGACGAATGAAATGTATATATTAAATATGGGAGGCACAGCTATTGGCACGGCGATCAATGTCAGTCCGGATTATTTGCACCATATTGTTGATAATCTTGCAGATTTGACCGGGTTGCCCCTGATGCAGGCAACGGATTTGATTGACGCCACTCAGAACCTGGATGGCTTTGTCGGTGTGTCAGGTGCTTTAAAAACCTGTGCGGTCAATCTTTCTAAAATGTGTAATGACCTTAGGCTTTTATCGAGTGGGCCAAGAACAGGAGTGCATGAAATTAATCTTCCTGCACGGCAAAATGGATCATCGATTATGCCGGGAAAAGTAAATCCCGTCATTCCCGAGGTAGTAACACAGGTCGCTTATCTTGTCATTGGTAATGATACGACAATTACGATGGCCGCAGAAGCCGGACAGATGGAGCTGAATGCGTTTGAGCCAGTGTTGTTTTTCAATCTTTTTGAATCCATTGACACGATGGCCGGCGCTGTGAATACTCTCACTAAAAACTGTATTTTGGGGATTACGGCGAATGAGGAGGAGTGTTTGAATTACGTGGAGCACAGTGTGGGAATCTGCACCGCTCTTTGCCCATACATTGGTTATAAAAAGGCAGCAGAAATTGCAAAGAAGTCTTTAAATACCGGAATTTCTGTCCGGGAGCTTGTATTGCAGGAAGGTCTTCTTGAGGAGAGCGAGCTGAACAGCATTTTAGACCCAATGCTTATGACAGAGCAAAATGAAGAAGTGCTTATAAAAGAAAATACAGTTGCTTAAGCATAGCGCCGCTGCGGTGCGAAATATTTCCCGAAAGGCTTGAGGGCAGAAGATCTCTTAAGTCTTTCGGGTATTTTTTTGCGATGACAGTGCATAACTGTGATGAAAAATTTATTTCTGCGGGTAGCTTGATGCCCCGTATGCCTATATCGGGGTATTTGACTTTCCCGGGCTTTTGTGAGGAACGTTTACATTGCTTAATATGTTCCCAGACAGGAATTTGTGGGAATAAATGTAAAATTTGTAAAGAAAAAGAAAAAAATATATAAAGAATTGGTTGACATAATTTTATATGGAATAATCATAGAAAAAATGGGAAAATTTGAGAAAAATGTCGAAATATGTTTACATAACTAATGTTATCCTTGATTAACAGTTTACATAAATGGATGAAAATAGGCTTGTCAATTAAAAAATTATATATTAAAGTATATATGGGAACAGTTCAGCCAGCCAGGAGTGATAGGCCCAAATCGTGTTTACACGATTTTAGGCCTGTCACTCCTGGCTGAGGGAGCGCTATGTTATGAGCAAAGGTAGCCGCGAAGCGGCGGAAAGCGCGTTAGCGCGGTTTTGCGAATGGCGCGGGCTGAATTGCTGCTATATATGGTAACATCACCACTTCAGATGAGGCGGGAGGCAGCTATTGTATTTATTTGGCTTAGTACCCGCAAAAATAGTAACTATTCAGCCATGTATCTCGGATTCACGCAGCTAACACTGTTCGCCGCTGCTATCGCGGCAAAATCCTCGATTTGGGCTGTGCTCTAGTGCTCAATGTCTGAGGATGCCAAAATCTTTCTGTAGGCCAGCTTGCGGTTTTTGCATCGGTCGGCACAGGATAGACGTCGAGTGGACGTCTTGCGCTAAAGTCTGCCCTCCGCGCCGCATGGCCGAATAGTTACCGAAAATAAAAACGATGAAGGAGAAAATGTATGAATGCTCTGACGATTGTTATGAGCCTTGGAGGCGGATTAGGCTTATTTCTTTATGGAATGAAGCTTATGAGCGATAGTATTGAGAAGGTAGCAGGGGCTAAGCTTAGAAGTGTCTTAGAAGTCCTTACAAAAAACAAATTTGCCGGACTGATTGTCGGCGTTATTTTTACAGCGATCATCCAGTCTTCCAGCGCGACGACAGTGATGGTCGTAAGTTTTGTAAACGCAGGGTTAATGAATCTTTTCCAGGCCGCCGGTGTCATTTATGGCGCCAATATTGGTACAACGGTGACATCGCAGCTTGTATCCTTTAATTTATCTGAATATGCGCCGGTTTTTGTTCTTGCTGGTGTCATTATGTTCCTTTTCTTTAAAAAGCCTGCGGTAAAAAAGGTCGGAGAGGTTGTCGTTGGCTTTGGTATCCTGTTTGTTGGCCTGAGCATGATGTCTTCGTCTATGGAGGTTCTGAAATCGTCGGCAATGGTGACAGATACGCTGGCATCGCTTACAAATCCATTGCTTGCCGTGCTTGCCGGTTTTATCATTACATCCATTTTGCAAAGCTCATCCGTGACGGTAAGTATTGTTCTTTTGATGGCAACTCAGGGGCTATTGGTCCTTCCGGTCTGTTTTTATCTTATTTTAGGATGCAATATCGGTTCATGTACCACAGCCCTTCTTGCAAGTCTTAGCGGTAAAAAGGATGCAAAGCGCGCAGCGCTGATCCATTTTCTTTTTAATGTTATCGGTACGGCTGTTTTGGCGCTCATCCTCCTTGTCGCTATTGGGCCGGTGGAGAATCTGATTTTGAAAATATCAGGCAATGATATTGGAAGAAGCGTTGCTAATGCCCATACGATTTTTAAAGTATTTCAGGTCATTATTCTTATGCCTTTTTCCAATTATCTTGTCCGGCTTACTTACTTTTTTGTCAAGGGGGATGATCGCAAGGCAGACAGAGCTGAATTAAAATACATTGGCGAACAGTACATTTTGACCCCGGCGACAGCAGTTCCCCAGGTTGTTAAGGAAATTAACCGTATGGGAAAAATCGCGACAGAAAACCTGAATCTGGCTATGGATGCTTTGCTTACAGAAAATGAGGAGGAGGCGCAAAGGGTTTTCGAGGTGGAGAAAACCATCGATTTCCTTAACCATGAAATTACCCAATATCTTGTCAGGGCAAACCAGCTCAGCCTTCCGGTGGATGACCGCAAGCTGCTTGGCGGATTGTTCCATGTTGTCAGCGATATTGAAAGGGTGGGCGATCATGCGGAAAATATCGCAGAGGACGCTCATGCTAAAAAAACGCTGAAGCTTGCCTTTAGTGAGGAAGGAAATAAGGAGCTTCGGGAAATGGTAGCCATGGTCGATCAAATTCTTAGTTTGTCCCTGGATATGTTCCGCAATAATACAAAGGAGCATCTTGAGGAAATTCTTGCCCTGGAAACACAGATTGACGTAAAGGAACGGGAACTGCAAAACTCCCATATTGAGCGTCTTAATAACAATAAATGTACAGCCCAGGCGGGAATGATGTTTTCAGATCTGGCATCGAATCTTGAACGGGTAGGCGATCATGCCACCAATATTGCCTTTTCCATTTTAGACGATGATCCTGAAAGTAATAAAGCTCCTAAAGACCCGTATGAGTGTGGCTATAATACTTAACGTTTACTGCACAGTTATTATGCTCTCCGGGTTCCATAAATGATGAATTTATGATAGAATAGTCACGTAATCTCTTTAAGCAGAGGTACGTGACTTTTTATTTTGAGATCCCTGATGGCCCCCAAAATGGCCAGGAAAGAGGTAAACCCGCAAGGGGATACCTGATGGCCAAAAAAGTGGCCAGGAAAGAGGTAAGGATGCGAAAGAGTTTAGAGGAATTATTAAAAGAAAAAATTATTATATTAGACGGAGCTACAGGAACGAATTTGCAGAAGCGGGGGATGCCGGGAGGAGTATGCCCGGAGCAGTGGATTATTGAACATCCCCAGGTGCTTATAGGGCTTCAAAGGGAGTATGCGGCCGCCGGCTGTGATATTGTTTATGCGCCCACATTTTCGGGCAATGCCATAAAGCTTAAGGAATATGGGCTTGAGGATAAGGTGGACGAAATTAACCGCAGGCTTGTGGAAATTTCAAGAGAGGCTGTGGGCGGCGATATTCTTGTCGCTGGAGATATGACCATGACCGGACAGCAGCTCGCCCCCATGGGAACCTTAACCTTTGAAGCGCTGCTTGGGTGCTATGAGCAGCAGGCGAGGGCGCTGGCTGCGGCCGGGGTCGATGTGTTTATTGTGGAAACGATGATGAGCCTGCAGGAAACCCGGGCCGCGGTTATGGCAATCCGCAGAGTATGCGATATTCCTGTCATGGTGACGATGACCTTTAATGCCGACGGGCATACATTGTACGGCACAGATGGGGTTACGGCGCTTATCGTGCTTCAGAGCCTTGGAGTGGCTGCTTTTGGTATGAACTGCTCCTGCGGGCCGGAGCATATGGGGCCTATGCTTGAGGCTATGAAGCCTTATGCGGAAGTTCCTTTGATTGTTAAAGCCAATGCGGGCCTGCCGGAATATGTGGATGGGAAAACAGTATTTTCCATGGAGCCGGAAATTTTTGCTGCTGAAAATGTAAAGCTGGTTGAAAAGGGGGCGGCCCTGGTCGGCGGCTGCTGCGGCACGACGCCGGAGCATATACGGGCGCTTTCACGGGCTGTAGGGCGCCTGGCACCACGGGCCGGTGCGGGTCAGAAGGCGTCGGTGCAGGAAACGTCTGGCAGGAAGTGCAAAGCAGTTTTAGATGGTGGGCCTTTGATTTTGACGACAGAGCGCCGTACCTGGTTTTTTGACGATGATATAAAGAAGCTAAACGTTTGTTCGGTTAATGTAAAAAACGATGAAGAGCTTTGCCGGGATTTGGCGGAAGGCTGTTTCGACGTTCTTTACGACCGGATGGAGGACATTGCCGATGAAGCGCCGGATTTGATCACTGTATGCGTTGACGGGGAAGGTATTGACGGCAGGCGGGTGATGGCCGGTATTTTTCAGGAAATGGATCTGAGCATTGCGCCTGTGGCCATTGCTTCCGAAAATATGGAAACACTGGAATGGGGCCTGCGCCATTACCCCGGGCGTGCTCTTGTGGCTGTGCCTTTGAGTGGCGGGGGAAAAGAAAACGCCTGGAAGCTTGCGAAGTGGTACGGCGCAGCAGCAGTTCCCATTAACGAACTGTTATAAAAAATGTCGATTAAAGGAGATTAATATACAATGAAGTCACTTGTAATTGCAGAGAAGCCCAGTGTTGGACGGGATATAGCCCGGGTTCTTGGCTGTCATAAAAGCGGTAACGGCTTTTTGGAAGGCGACCGATATGTTGTGACTTGGGCGTTAGGCCATCTTGTGGAGCTGTGCGCCCCCGAAAGCTATGGCGACCAGTGGAAGGACTGGAAGATGGAAACACTTCCTATGCTTCCAGAGCATCTTAAGGTGGAGGTCATTAAAAAGACCGGACGGCAGTTTAGCGCTGTGAAAACCCAGATGCTGCGCAAGGATATCGGAGAACTGATTATTGCCACTGACGCAGGACGCGAGGGCGAGCTTGTTGCCCGCTGGATTATTAAAGCGGCGGGCGTAAAAAAGCCAATAAAGCGGCTTTGGATTTCCTCTGTTACGGATAAGGCCATACGGGAAGGCTTTGCTCATTTAAAGAATGGGCATGATTATGATAAGCTGTATGAGGCTGCCGTGGCCCGGGCAGAGGCAGACTGGCTTGTCGGCCTTAATGCGACGCGGGCGCTTACTGTTAAGCATAACGCCCAGCTTTCCTGCGGCCGGGTTCAGACACCAACGCTGGCCATGATTTTAGCCCGGAGCGAGCAGATTAAAAATTTTAAAGAGAAAAAGTATTACGGCCTTACTGCGGTTTCAGGAAAGGTTCAATTTACATGGATTGACCAAAAAAGCGGACAGAGCAGGACATTTAATAAGGAGTATATCGATCAGCTTTCGGAAAAGCTTTCGGGGCTTTCCGCCATCATTACGGAGGTTTCAAAAAGGGCGAAAATGACCTATGCCCCGGCGCTTTATGATTTAACGACATTGCAGCAGGACGCCAACCGGATGTTTGGATTTTCCGCAAAGGACACGTTAGGCTATATGCAGAGCCTTTACGAGCGCCACAAAGTACTGACCTACCCGAGAACCGATTCAAGATATTTGACAAGCGATATTGTCGATACGCTTCCCGAACGGGTCAGGGCATGCCGTGGAGGGAGCTTTTCGCCCATATGCGCCCAGATATTAAAGCAGCCCATCCGGGGTAATAAATCGTTTGTCGATAACAGCAAGGTGTCCGACCACCATGCCATTATCCCGACAGAGCAGGGCGTTCGCCTGTCGGATCTGGAGTTTGGGGAACGTAAGATTTATGACCTTGTTGTGGCTCGTTTTCTCGCAGTACTTATGCCGGCCTTTGAATATGAGCAGACGGATATCCGTATGGCGCTTGGAGATGAGGTTTTCGCTGCCAAGGGCAAGGTTGTTAAGAGCGCGGGCTGGAAGGCTGTATATGAGGAGCCGTCCGATGGCGATGAGGAAGACGCGGATATTCGGGAGCAGCTATTGCCGGAGTTTACAAAAGGGCAGCAGCTTAAAATAACAGCGCTTAAGGTGACGGAGGGTAAGACAAAGCCTCCGGCGCCTTTTACGGAGGCAACGCTTTTGGCTGCTATGGAAAGTCCCGCGAAGTATATGGACACGAAAGACCAGTCACTTGTAAAAACCCTCGGGGAAACGGGAGGGCTTGGCACGGTAGCTACCCGGGCGGATATTATAGAAAAGCTGTTTAACAGCTTTATGATCGAGAAAAAGGGCAATTCGATTTACCTTACATCCAAAGGACGCCAGGTGCTTGATTTAGCCCCCAGAGGCCTGACTTCACCGGAGCTTACAGCCCGGTGGGAGCAAAAGCTTGCGGATATTGCCAAGGGCAAATTTGCAAAGAAAAATTTTGAGGCTCAGATCCGGAGCTATACGGTCGATGTGGTCAATGAGATCAAAGCCAGCGCCAAAACCTACCGCCACGACAATATTACCGGGAAGAAGTGCCCGGAGTGCGGCAAGCTTCTTTTGGAGGTTAATCATAAAAATGGCCGGATGCTTGTGTGCCAGGACCGGGAGTGCGGTTATCGGAAAATCCTTTCCAAAGTGACGAATGCCCGGTGCCCTCAGTGCCATAAAAAAATGGAGCTTGTAGGCGAGGGAGAAAACCGGAAGTTTGTCTGTGTGTGCGGCTACCGGGAAAAGCTTTCAACCTTTGAGGAACGCAAAAAAGAAAACGGGGGCGGCGTTTCAAAGCGGGATGTGGCTAATTATCTGAATAAACAGCGTAAGGAGGCCGGCGCACCGCTAAACAGCGGGCTGGCAGACGCGCTTAAAAATATTAAGCTGTAAGGCTGCAAAGGTTTATGCCGCAAAGTGAGCGGCTTTCATAGATATTTAAAGATTTGGAGGGGATTTTATGGTTGAAAAAACACTTTGTATTGGGGCAGAGCAGGGGTTAAATGTCGATATGGCCCGAAAAATGGCGGATTTGTCAGAAAAATATCCATGTACATCGGTACTGCGGTATAATGACGCAGACGTCAATATGGGAAGCCTGCTCAATATTGTAGCCATGGGAATTGTCCATGGAGATACCGTGACTGTGCGGTGCAGCGGACAGAGGGAGCAGCAGGCACTTGACGCTTATGTGGCCCTGCTAAAGTAACTAAATAAAATTTAATGAAGTATATAAATGGCAGCGGGGAGGCTTTAAGCCTCCCCGCTATTTTCATCCTCTGCAATCTGTTCGTCCATATTCATAACCTGGCGTTTTCTTGCCATTTCATCATTTTCAAGATATTCGTCATAGGTACAATGCTTGTCGATCAGCCCTCCGGGGGTCAGCTCCATAATACGGTTGGCGATCGTCTGCACAAACTGGTGGTCCTGGGAGGCAAAGACCATAACGCCGGGGAATTTCATAAGCCCGTTATTCAAGGCGGTGATTGATTCCATGTCCAGGTGGTTGGTCGGCTCGTCAAGAATCAGTGTGTTAGCGCCGCTCATCATCATTTTGGAAAGCATACAGCGCACCCGTTCGCCTCCGGAAAGCACTGTGACCTTCTTTAAGGCTTCTTCACCGGAGAAAAGCATACGTCCAAGGAAACCGCGGACATAAGTCGTGTCCTTTTCCGGGGAATACTGCATAAGCCAGTCAACGATAGATTCCTCCTCGTTTTGGAACTCATAGGCGTTATCCTTCGGGAAGTAAGCCTGGGTTGTTGTAACGCCCCATTTATAGGAGCCTTCATCGGGTTCCATTTCTCCGGCAAGGATTTTAAATAAAGCTGTTGTGGCATTGACATTGGGGCCGACAAAAGCGACCTTGTCCTCGTGATTTAATGTAAATGAAACATTATCCAAAAGCTTTACGCCGTCAATGGTTTTGGAAATACCGTCGACAATAAGCACCTCATTACCGATTTCCCGGTTGGGCTTAAAATCAATATAGGGATATTTGCGGCTTGACGGGCGTATATCGTCCAGCTCAATTTTTTCCAGCGCCCGTTTTCTTGAGGTTGCCTGTTTGGATTTGGAAGCATTGGCGGAGAAGCGCTGGATAAATTCCTGAAGCTCCTTGATTTTTTCTTCCTTTTTCTTGTTGGCTTCCTTCATCTGCTTGATCATCAACTGGCTGGATTCATACCAGAAATCATAGTTTCCGGCGTAAAGCTGGATTTTTCCGTAATCAATATCCGCGATATGGGTACATACCTTATTTAAGAAATAGCGGTCATGGGAAACAACAATGACTGTATTTTCAAAGTTGATGAGGAACTCCTCAAGCCATGCGATAGCGTCTAAATCCAGGTGGTTGGTCGGCTCGTCTAAAAGGAGCACATCCGGGTTGCCAAAGAGCGCCCGGGCAAGAAGCACCTTGACCTTTTGACCGCCGTCTAACTCACGCAGATATTTTGTGTGAAGCTCATTGTCAATGCCAAGGCCGTTTAAAAGAATAGCCGCGTCGCTTTCAGCTTCCCAGCCGTTAAGCTCGGCAAATTCACCTTCAAGTTCGCTGGCGCGGATGCCGTCTTCTTCTGTAAAATCTTCCTTTAAATAAATGGCGTCTTTTTCCTTCATAATTTCATAAAGACGGGCATTTCCCATAATGACCGTATCAAGGGCAGTAAAATCATCATATTTATAGTGATCCTGCTCAAGCACCGAGAGCCGCTCGCCTTTATCCATAACGACCTCGCCCTTGCTGGGCTCGATTTTTCCAGATAAAATTTTCAAAAAAGTCGATTTTCCGGCACCGTTGGCTCCGATCAGCCCGTAGCAGTTGCCGGGCGTAAATTTAATATTCACATCTTCAAATAAAGCACGTTTACCAAGACGCAGCGTTATGTTATTTGCACTAATCATAAATTTATAAACCTTTCTGTGAAATGCTGGGGCGCGGGCATATTTTGAAGTGGGATACAGCTGTTTTCAAATATACCCTGGCAGCCTCCTTACAATAAGTAGCTATTAAAAAAGCGGCAGCCCTAGCCGGATGACCATTTTGGACATACCACTTTCTTATTGTACTGAATTTTTTGAGATTTGCAAGAGGGAAACTGTTTTTAATTCCAAAGAATTGTAAATATTCAGTCATGCTATCCCGGATTTGCCTGACGGCAACTCGTGCTCATACTTTGGGGTTATCAAATGTGCAGGCACAGGGTCAAGTAAACTTGCCTCTGTGTCTGCACACTTGATAACTTTCATAGTAAACTTTCATGCCGCGCTGCGCGCGGCACCACCACGCATGAAAGCCAGATGGTTCCGTGCCTGCGGCACTCCGCCATCTGCCGACGGTATTCGCGCTTTACGTTCTGCCTACGGCATAACCCGCGCTCATACCGTCTTATCGGCAAATGTCCGCACATCCGGACAAGCAAGCTTGCCCGTCTGTGCGTCCGCTTGCCGAGCTTTCATAGTAATATATCCATTTTAATACTTTAATGTAATTAAAGTCTATTGACAAAGAAAATGGAAAAAATCACCTGATTTTTGCAGATTAACTTTAAAAATGTGCAAAATCACAATAAATAATACGTAAGTTTGTGCTAACATATTGTATCACACAAAGAAGAACGCCTCCATATTTTATCCTTGAAAGCGTTCTCTTTTTATGGAACTTTTTTTTCAGCCCCTCTTGTCATTTTATGACTTATCAGACATAAAGAAAACTAAAACACGTATAGACGATCCACTTTTTCCATAAGTAAGATACAATCGAGCGCTATTATCGCACACCCACTCTTCTTGAATATTCGAGGAAAGTTTGCTGTCTTCCTGAAAAACATTATAATTTTTTTCTCCTCTAAAAAGATTTTCTGAAACTAACTGAGGATCTTTATCATAGTTTTTATCATATTGAGCCGTACAATTATATAGAAGATTATACGCGCTTTCATCATTCTCAGAGGGAAAAAATAATTGGGCACCACATAAAACAAGCTTTTCATTATTAAATTCAAGAATTAATGTAGCCATATGGTTGTCTATACTAATTAGAGGCTGTTTTGATTCATAGTGTATAACAGAATTTTGCGTATCTCCTAATTGAGTAATAGTAAACTCGTCCTGCTCTGCTTTTATATACTTAAATACATCACTTTCATTACAATTCCAACAAGTTTCAAAAAGTTCTGTTAATGTATCATCCACTTTAGTATTTTGGCAAGAGGTCATACACAATATTACAAATAATATACTTAAGAGTATAAAATGTTTCATAATAATACCTTTTTAATACGTTGTAAGATACAAAGCTCCTTTCTGTTACTTTTCAATTCGCAGTATAAATAGTAATAAAGGCTTTTTCAGCGTGAAAAAATATTAATGTCACAATATCCAAAGGTATCACCGCTTTCTTTACGTGTCCATTCTGGACGTTGCGTTAGTTTTAGTGCTGCTGTAAATATTTATAAGTCCATTTTAATACTTTAATGTAATTAAGTCTATTGGCAAAGAAAATGAAAAAATTACCTGATTTTTGTGTGTATTCAATTTAAAAGCGTGCAAAATAACAATGAATAATACGTGAGTTCCTACTAACATTTGGAAGATGTGATCAAGAATTGATACAATTATTGGACGTTTTGCTGATATTAAAGCATGGAGGCTGCATTTTAGGCGTGATTTTCTGGCGATTTGCGGGGCAAGTGCGCAAAACTGGCAAAACTATTGTTACTATTCACGGCTTCGCCGAGAATAGTAACTTCGCAGGCTCATTTAGAGTTTTGCTTCGCGCAAAAGGAGCCTGCTCACTCCTGAATCACTGTCAGGCCTGGCTAATCAGCGAGTGATTAGCCAGGCTGTGAACAGTAACAAACTATTACCTTTATTTCTCTTTTATGTCCGGTTTCTCTTGTCAATTAAATATAAATCCTTTATGATTAAGTGGATAGAGAGGTGCAGCTTAATGAATTTGCTAAATATAGAACATATACGAAAGGTCTTTGGGGAGAAGGTAATTTTTGACGATGCGTCCGTTGGGATTGGCGAGGGCGATAAAATTGGGATTATCGGGATTAATGGTACGGGAAAGACGACCCTGCTGCGCATGATTGCAGGGGAGGAGGAGCCGGAGGTGGGGCAGATTGTCTGCCAAAATGGGATTAAAACTGCCTGGCTGCCTCAAAATCCCAGCTTCCCCAAAGGGGCTACGGTGCTTTCTTACGCCGGGGAGGGAACACAGGAATGGCGGGTTGTCAGCAATCTGAATAAGCTTGGTATTACGCAGCATAACGAGCTTCTTGAAAATTTGTCCGGCGGACAGCGGCGAAAGGTTGCTCTGGCTAAGGTATTGGCGGCGGATTTTGACCTCCTTTTGCTGGACGAGCCGACAAACCATTTGGACAATGAAATGCTTTCCTGGCTTGAAAATTATTTAAAAAGCTATAAGGGAACGGTCATTATGGTGACGCATGACCGCTATTTTCTGGACAAGGTGTCAAACCGCATACTGGAAATCAGCCACGGGAAAATATACAGCTATGCGTCGGATTATTCCTCATTTCTGGAATTAAAGGCCCAGAGGGAGGAAATGGCGTTAGCGTCGGAACGTAAGCGGCAAAGTATTTTACGCATGGAGTTAGAGTGGGCAAAGCGGGGCTGCCAGGCCAGAAGTACAAAGCAGAGGGCAAGGCTTTTGCGGCTGGAGCAGTTGAAAGACACGGCCGCGCCGATGGCAGATGAGAATGTGGAAATAGCTTCAGTACAAACGCGCATGGGAAAGAAGACCATTGAGCTTCATCATGTGAGCAAAGCCTTTGGCGATAAAAAAATCGTTGAAGATTTCAGCTATACGGTACTTAAAAACCAACGGCTGGGATTTATCGGGCCCAATGGCTGCGGAAAGTCCACGCTTCTTAAAATTATTGCCGGACTTATAGAGCCGGACAGCGGTTTTGTGGACGTGGGAGAAACGGTGAAGATCGGTTATCTGGCCCAGGAGGAGCCGGACATGGACACGAACCAGAGAGTCATTGATTACATTAAGGATATTGCGGAATATGTCCAGACCTCGGAAGGGAGAATCAGCGCCTCACAAATGCTTGAGCGGTTTTTGTTTACCCCGGATATGCAGTATACACCCATTGCAAAGCTGTCCGGCGGCGAGCGGCGCAGGCTTTATTTACTGTCGATCCTCGTCCGGGGCGTGAATGTTTTTATTCTGGACGAGCCGTCAAATAACGTGGATATTCCCACATTGACGATTTTGGAGGATTATCTTAATTCCTTTTCCGGAATTGTGATTACAGTTTCCCATGACCGGTATTTTCTTGACAATATTGTTGACCGGATTTTTGAATTTGACGGCAGTGGCAGCCTTTGCCAATACGAGGGCGGTTATACGGATTACCTGGCGGCAAAGGAAAGAAAGGCGCAGGCAGCGGAAAAGCCGGGGAAGGACACCGCAAAATTGGCGCAGGAGGCTGACGGCGCATCCTTAAAGGCCAGAGAAAATAATAAAAGCTGGAAGGGAGAGCGGCCAAAGAAGCTGAAATTTACATTTAAAGAACAAAGGGAATATGAAACGATTGACGATGACATTGCGTCTATGGAAGAAAAGCTGGCCCGGCTGGATGAGGAAATCATGGAAAATGCCACAAATTCGGCCAGACTTTCACAGCTTATGGGCCAAAAGGAGGAAGCTTTGGCGGCTCTGGATATGCTGATGGACCGGTGGGTTTATCTGACAGAGCTGGCTGAGAAGATTGAAGCACAGAAAAAGGAGGGCTTATGACAGAAAATGCTGCGAGGATTAAGATAAAACAGGCACAGCCCCTGCCTCTCGGGGCATGGGCCGTGGACGGAGGTATACGTTTTGCTGTGGATGTGACGGATAGTAAGAAGAAAACATGTCTGGTTATCCGTAAGAAAAACAGCGGAGAAATACTTTGCGAGGTGACAATGAATGAATATCCGGCCTGCGGCAATATTTGCGCAGTGCTGCTTCAGGGTTTAAGGGCGGACCGGATTTATTATGAGTATGTCCGCGGCGGTGAGGCTGTGGAAGATATTTATGGGATGAAGCTTTATGGCAGCAAAAGCTTTGGCGCCTTTAAAACACCGGCCAGGCGGGCAGCCTATGAGCCGTGGAGGAGCCGTTTTTCCTGGGAAGGGGATGAGCGGCCAAGGCTTGCCTATAATGAAATGATTATGTATAAGCTTCATGTCAGAGGCTTTTCTAAGCATCCTTCCTCTGGCGTGGCCCATAAAGGAACTTTTGCAGGCATAGGGGAAAAGATTGATTATTTTAAAGATTTAGGTATTAATGCTCTTGTGCTTATGCCTGTGGTGGATTTCGCGGAAGTGCAGATAAGAAAAACGGCGGCTGGAATGTTGCCGCCGGCAGTGGCTGAGTCTGTGCTTCCTGGCAGCAGCCAGGATATTTCCACGCTGCGGGGCATGGTTACGGAGGAGCAGCCAAAGCTTTATATGAACTGCTGGGGCTACGGAGGAGCACATTTTTTTGCTCCAAAGGCATCCTATGCCTTTGGAGATTCTCAGATTGAATTTTGCCAAATGGTAAAAAAACTACATGAAAACGGTATTGAAGTTATTTTAGAACTGCTGTTTCCAGAAAGGATGGAAGGCTGCGCAATCCTAGATTGCCTGCGCCATTGGGCGCAGCATTATCATGTGGACGGTTTCTGGCTCAACCGCGAAATTGTTCCCGTGGAAATGGCTGCAAAGGACCCAATGCTTTCTGGTATAAAGCTGATTTGCTCAGGCTTTGATACTGGGAAGATTTACGGGAATAAAATACCGGAGAAAAAAATACTTGCCCGGGCAGGCGATGATTTTCAAAATACAATGCGCTGCTATTTAAAGGGCGATGGAAATTGCCTTGACGCCTTTGTGCAGCAAAGCCTCAGCGGGGAGGCATTTCAGGGCGCTGTTCACTATATAACAAATAATAATGGTTTTACGTTGGCGGATCTGGTGGCTTATAATGAAAAGCATAATGAGGACAATGGCGAGGAAAACCGTGACGGAAGCGATTATAACAATAGCTGGAACTGCGGCAGGGAGGGCCGGACAAGAAGCAGGCGGGTGCTTGAACTAAGGCGCCGCCAGATGTATAATGCCATGATTTTTCTCCTGTTTTCCCAGGGAACCCCGATGATTTACGGGGGCGACGAGTTTGGGAACAGCCAAAAGGGGAATAATAATGCGTATTGCCATGATAATGAACTGTTTTGGCTGAACTGGCGCGATCTGAAGAAAAATAGGGCTATGTACGATTTTGTAAAAAGTGCTGTTGCGCTTAGGAAAAGCCATCCTGTGCTTCACCCGGAAAAGCCATGCCGCAGAATAGATTATTTAAGCTGTGGTTTTCCTGATGTTTCAGTCCACGGCTATCATCCGTGGAAGGCTTCCTTTGGCAGTGAAGACCGCTACATTGGGCTGATGTATTGTGGGAAATACGCACGTGTCGACGGCCATGAGGATCATTCGTTTTATTTTGCTTATAACATGCACTGGGAGCCGGCAGCTATATCCCTTCCGGCGCTTCCTAAAGGACAAAAATGGAAAAAGCTTGTTGATACCTCGCTGGAAACGCCATTTTTGGCAAAAGACGGAGGGCCGGATAAAAGCGGCGCGTATGAGATCGCTCCAAGAACGATACAGATTTTTATGAGTGTGGAAGGAACAGTTTTACTGCGGGAAAATGACGGCAAGAAGCCGGCGCAAAGGTATCAGGCCGGTAAATCCGGACAGGGTATAGGCGAAGTCGAAGCGCCAGATATGGAGAAAGAAAATGCCGAAAATATTGTCCAGTAATGGCTTAAAACTGATTGCAGCCGTATCGATGACTGTGGACCATATAGGGGCGGCGCTTTTTCCACAGGCGCTATGGCTGCGCTGCATTGGACGGCTGGCTTTTGTACTGTATGCTTTTCTTATAACAGAGGGGTACATCTATACCCGCAATGTAAAGTGGTACATGGCCCGCCTGGGGCTTCTGGCGGTTTTGTCAGAGGTACCTTTTGATCTCCTTTTTCATAGAAGTCTATTTTATCCTTACGCTCAAAATGTATTTTTTACATTGTTTTTAGGCCTTTTGGCGATTTATCTTATGGACCTTTTGGGCAGCAGGCTTGCGCCTGGAATGTGGTTTTTATGCCTTATACCTGTGGGAGCCGCCTGTGTGGCGGCCGGCTGGCTTCAATGTGATTACCGGTATTATGGGGTACTTATGATCGCTGTCTTTTTTGCCTGCAAAAGCCGCTATATCGAAATGTTCCTTGGAGTCGCAGTGATTTCCATGGCTATGAATACAATACAGCTTTGGGGAATTACAGCAATGCTCCCCATTTCCCTTTATAATGGAAAAAAGGGGAAGGGGAGCAGGCTTTTTACGTGGCTGTTTTATTTTTATTATCCGGTCCACATGCTTCTTATTTTTGGAATTGCAGCAACTTTCGCCCGGTCAGGCTAAAAAGCGCGGCGCCTTATGCCGGATAGTTGAGTTGCTTATCTGTAATTGTGTAAAGTGTTTCTAAATATTTTTTTGCAATATAATTGGCCATGGGTAAATTCATATCCAGATAATTCCCGCAGTCTTTTGCACATGCCCCGGGAACCTCTCCTTTAAAATCGCGGATAAATTCAAAGGTTTCGATCATCAGGGAAACAATATCTTTGGATGTGTAATCTCCGGCAAGGAGGAGATAGAAGCCTGTACGGCAGCCCATGGGGCCAAAATAAACCGTCTTATTTGAAAATTCTTTATGGTTGCGCAGAAATGTAGCGCCAAGATGTTCGATGGTATGAACTTCTGCGGTATTCATTACCGGCTCGTAATTGGGGCGGGTCATGCGCAGGTCAAAGGTTGTAATTGTTTCACTGCCAAGATAGTCTTTCCGGGAAACATAAATACCCGGGAGAAGTTTTGTGTGGTCGATCGTAAAGCTGGCTATTTTTTTCATAATTCATTGTCCTTTCCTTATTACTGCCGTGTCTCCCACGGCATCAAGGTATGCCGCCTAGCGGCGTTCCTTATTACTGCCGTGTCTCCCACGGCATCAAGGTATGCCGCCTGGCGGCGTTCCTTATTACTGCCGTGTCTCCTATATTAGGCCATATCGGGGAAAAGGTCAAGTATCTGCTGTCTGCGGCGTAAGAATATGATACGGGTGGTTACTGTTTACAGGAATTGTAAACAGCAACTTGAACTGCTATAAGTGATGTGGTACACTTAAAAAAGAAATTTGTTGAGGAGGCAAGACGATGGCTGATAAATATGTAGCATATGTGGGTTCCTATACAAGAGGCGAGAGTAAGGGGCTGAATATTTTTGATTTTAATGTGAGAACATTGGAGTTTAAGCTAAGAGAGGTTTATGAAATCAATAACCCATCTTTTGTCCATATTTCCTATAATGAAAAGTATTTATACTGTAACTGCGACGAGGGAGTTGCGGCATTTAAGATTTTAAAGGACGGCGGGCTTCTTCTCATTAATAAAGCTAACGTTAATGGGCTTCGGCCATGCTATTTGGCGACAGACAGGGAGAACCGATATCTTGTGACCGCCGGCTACCACGATGGAAAGCTGACGATTTTGCGTCTTCTTGAGGACGGGAGTATCGGCGGCGTTACTGATGAGGTGTTTATGAAAGGACTTGGCAGTGTGGCCGGAAGAAATTACCGCTGCCATGTAAACTGCGCCCTGTTTACGCCGGATGAGAATTATCTTCTCGCCGTGGATCTTGGGATGGATCAGGTAAAAATTTATGAGTTTGACTGGGCGACCGGAAAAATTAAACTTCACGATATTTTGCGCTGTGAGCTGGAATCAGGGCCAAAACATATGATTTTTTCCGAGGACGGTAAATATGCCTACCTGACCCATGAGGATAAAAATTATGTGACAAAATATGCTTATGAGGCAGAACACGCAGTGTTTAAAAAGCTTCAGACAATTTCCACCCTTCCAGATAATTTTGAAGGGGTAAACAGCGCTATTACCCTGAAGCTGTCTAAGGATGGAAGCCATCTGTTTGTTACAAATTCCGGACATAACAGTGTGGCGATTTTTAAAATCGATTCACAGACTCAGCTTCTTGAGCGGGTATGTGTGCTGCCAACAAGCGGTGACTATCCAAGGGATATGATTGTCGTTCCCGGAAGAGACAGCTTTGTGTGCGCCAATCAGGAATCGAACAGTCTGACATGCTTTGATGTCAATTATGAAGGCCATTATATTGCCATGGCGTCCGCACCGGTGCCGGTTGTGTGTCCTACATCAATTAAAATTCACAAAGTAGAGGAATTGTAAAGTATAATAAAAGGGCTGAGACAATGGAGATTAAACAACTTCATTTGTCTCAGCTTCTTTTATATGCCAAAGCGCTGCGCAGCAGGAATTTTTATAGCGAAACCGTTAGGGAAATTTAGGACAGCTTTAGGCGCGCGGCAGATAAAAACGCTCCAGATACTCCATTCGGGCACCCATATTTTCAAGGAGTAAGTCAAGCACTGTGAGGGCAGCCATAGCTTCCACTACGACGACAGCCCGGGGAACGATAATGGGGTCGTGGCGGCCCTTAATATTAATTTGTATGTTGTCCATCTTTTTGTTAATCGTTTCCTGGGTTTTGGCAATGGAAGGCGTAGGTTTTATGGCTGCCCTGAAAATAATGGGTGCGCCGTCACTTAAGCCGCCAAGGACACCGCCGGAATGATTTGTAAGCTTTGTAACCGAGCCGCCGCTATAAGCAAAACTGTCATTGTTTTCGCTGCCGCAAAGGCGGGCGGCGTTAAAGCCTTCTCCGATCTCAAAACCTTTGACAGCACCAATGGAAAAAATTGCTTTGGACAGATTTGCGTCCAGTTTGTCAAAGACTGGTTCGCCGATTCCAGGAATCAGCCCTGTAATGCGACATTCAATAATACCGCCCACAGAATCTTTCTGTGTAAGCTTTTGGTCAAGAAGAGCCTGGGCTTTTTGCGCGGCAGCCGTATCAGGCATATACAGGGGATTTTTAGCCATTGCTTCAAAATCAATGCGGCTGTCGTCAATTTCGACATCCGCGATTGCCCGGGTGTAGGCGCATACATGGACGCCCAGGCAGGCCAGTATTTTTGCGGCTATAGCACCGGCAGCGACGCGGCCGATTGTTTCTCTGCCAGAGGTACGCCCGCCGCCCCGGTAGTCTCTGAAACCGTATTTTTCGTCAAAGGTGTAATCGGCATGGCCAGGGCGGTAATAGCCGGCGATTTCTGAGTAGTCCCCGGAGCGGGCCGTTTGGTTAGGAACAATAAGAGAAATGGGTGTGCCTGTTGTTTTTCCTTCAAAAATGCCGGAGAGAATTTCTACCTGGTCGTTTTCCCTGCGGGGAGTACTGTATTTGTTTTGACCCGGTTTCCTCCGGTCTAAAAAGCTTTGGATATCACTTTCATCCAGGGGGAGGCCGGAAGGACAGCCATCGATGACAACACCGATGGCCTTTCCGTGGGACTCCCCCCAGGTCGTTATTTTAAATCGGGTACCGTATGTGGAACCTGGCATATGTATCACCTCGGATTTCATTATATAATGATGTCAAAAGCAAGAGAAATTTGCACCAACATCATTATATCGGAGAAAACGTGGATGTACAAGTAAACTTTCAGAAAAAAAAGGAAGCAGTAACATTTTGTGTTACTGTTCACAGGTACCCTGTAAACGGTAACTTTCGCGGACTCATTTGGAGCTTTTTTGCAAACACTTGCTGTTTGCGGTGTAAGAACATGATAGAAGCGTGAGCAGGCTCACTTGTATGAATTGTTATGAAAATTGAAAAATGTGAAAATCAGCAAAAACCGTCAATGAGTGACAAGGAAAACATAGGAAAAAATTGGAGTGTTTCCATAACAGAAACCATATTGTTGTAAAAAGTGGATAAAAAACAGAAAAAACAGATGTAAAAAACGTAAAAAACATCTTAAGGGCTTGGGTACTCCTGCGATTTATAAATTTTGACAATTGTGGCAAAAAATGATAAATTACCATTGGAGCACAGGAAGTAACTATAAATCGTATTGAATATTAAGTTTCAGGAGGTGTTCAGAGTGACCAAGCAGAAAATTAAGCTCGGGAACATTGAAGCAGCGAAAGATTTTGTCAGAGCTGCATCCAATTGTAATTTTGACATCGATGTTTACTTCAATAGAGTTGTACTCGACGCAAAATCCATCTTAGGTATTTTAAGTATCGATCACAGAAATCCGATTACGGTTGAATATGATGGATATAATGAGAAGTTCTCCGGATTGCTTGCCAAATATGCTGTAAATTAAAAATTAATCCATAGATTTTGAAAGCGATCAAATACCAGCCTTTTATAGGTGGTGCCGGCCGGAAAAACGTCCGGTGAAAAAGGCCGCAGCCCTGCGGATAGTTTGTCTGGGCTGCGGCCTTTTGTGCGTTTTTTTGTGGATACGATGATACTGTTTATTTCCGGCGGGCGAAACTGTCGTCCTCGGATTCACGTAAACCGTAACACTGTTACTAAAAAAAGTATAAAAATAAAAATAGCTGTTGATAAAATTTCCAACAGCAGGTATACTAATAATGTTAGCTTAAATTTCCAGAAAATATGCGAGGTTCATATGTACCGAATTATTACAACCGATGGCCGTGCTAAACGGGGCGAGCTTGTTACTGTGCACGGAACGATTCAGACACCGGTGTTTATGAATGTGGGAACTGTGGGAGCGATTAAAGGAGCTGTATCTACTATGGATCTCCATGCCATTGGAACTCAGGTAGAGCTGTCCAATACATACCACCTTCATGTGCGTCCGGGAGACACAATTATTAAGAAACTGGGCGGACTCCATAGATTTATGAACTGGGACCGGCCAATACTGACCGACTCCGGCGGCTTTCAGGTTTTTTCTCTGACCGGGCTGCGCAAGATCAAGGAGGAAGGCGTTTATTTTAATTCCCATATTGATGGGCGAAAAATTTTTATGGGCCCAGAGGAGAGTATGCAGATTCAGTCGAATCTTGCATCAACGATTGCTATGGCCTTTGACGAGTGTGCGCCATATCCTGCGGATCGTAATTATATGATTAATTCTGTAAACCGCACAACACGCTGGCTGCGCCGCTGTCAGGCTGAAATGCAGCGACTTAACGGCCTGGAGGACACAATTAATCCCCAGCAGCTTTTATTTGGCATTAACCAGGGCGGAACCTACGAGGATATCCGCATTAATCATGCCAAGGAAATCTCCGAGCTTGAGTTAGACGGCTATGCTGTCGGCGGGCTGGCTGTGGGAGAATCCCATGAGGAGATGTACCGTATTCTTGATGAAGTTGTGCCTTACCTGCCGCAGAATAAGCCGACATACCTGATGGGGGTAGGAACTCCAGCCAATATTTTAGAAGGCGTGGAGCGGGGGGTAGATTTCTTCGATTGTGTTTATCCATCGAGAAATGGCCGCCATGGCCATGTTTATACAAACTTTGGAAAGCTGAATTTGTTTAATGCTAAATATGAGCTGGACGACCGGCCGATTGAAGAAGGCTGCGGGTGTCCGGCCTGCCGCAATTACAGCAGGGCTTATATACGCCATTTACTTAAGGCAAAGGAAATGCTGGGGATGCGTCTGTGTGTTCTTCATAATTTATATTTCTATAATCATTTAATGGAAGAAATCCGAGATGCTATAGAGGAACATAGATACAGTGCATTTAAAAAAGAAAAACTCGAAGGCTTTAGTAATGGTTCAGAAACCTGAATAGTTACAGGCTTTTTGATAAATGATATTAAACAAGGAGGTATATGCTATGCAATGGGCAATAATCATTGTGTATATTCTGATTTTCGCGGTGTTTTTATATTTTATTTCTATTCGCCCGCAGAAAAAGCAGCAGAAAAAAATGGATGCAATGCTTGCATCTCTGGAGGTTGGAGACAGTATCTTAACAACCAGCGGTTTTTATGGCGTTGTCATTGATATTACCGATGAAGTTGTGATCGTTGAGTTTGGCAGCAATAAAAACTGCCGTATTCCAATGCAGAAGGCAGCGATCGTTCAAATTGAAAAAGCTGGCGGCGAAGAAGAATAAGGCTGCTGTCAGTGAAGCAAAAACGGGATTTCCTTTAGGGGAGATCCCGTTTTCGCTTCACCGGCTGTTGTATGGCAGCAGACTAGGAGAAGAAACGCTTCCCTATCTGAACGGTGGATTACTGACCTCTGACAGATTTTAAATATTCCTTTTGGATTTTTAAGACATCCTCAGGAATATAAAGATTTCCCCGGCCAAGCCCGAGTTTGATATGAGGCTTATTGCTGCCGTGGAAATCTGAACCGCCGCTTAAAATAAGCCTATTTTTGGCTGCC
Source organism: Clostridiales bacterium (assembly GCA_018369015.1). Lineage (GTDB taxonomy): Bacteria > Bacillota > Clostridia > Lachnospirales > Lachnospiraceae > Catenibacillus. The sequence goes on from JAGZDD010000036.1 coordinate 24,772, forward strand.
AGTTTTTTCATATTGACAGTATCGTAGTGGCTGTTCATGGAGTAATAGGCTTCAATCCCGTCAAGCCCCATGAGTTTAAGTCCATGGACGGCGATTTCAAGCGCTTGAAGGGAAAAGTGGTATAAAAGAGGGTGGGCCAGTATGGCGAGGCCCCGGGCGCAGTGGATCAGGTTAATGGCATCCTGTGGGCTTAAATATTCCCGGGGAATATAAAAAGGCTTTCCTACATCAAGATATTTGTCAAAGCCCTCCTGTATTGTTTTAATATAACCATGATTCAGAAGATAACGGGCAAAATTGGCCCGCGTTTTTACTCCCGGGCCCTGATCGGAGCATAAGCTTTCCATTGTAATGTCAATGCCTGCCGCCTGCATCCGTGCAATCATTTTTTCATTTCGGGCGTTACGGTTGACCTGAAGCCTTGTCAGAGCTTCTTTAAAGCCTTTAGATTCTATGTCTAAATAAAGCCCAACAATATGAAGCTCCCGTTCCATATAAGAAACTGCCAGCTCAATGCCGGGGATAAATTCAAATGGATGTTTTTTTTCTAGGGATTTCCACGACTCTATTGCTTCGGAAAGCCCGTCAGCGGTATCGTGATCTGTGAGAGCAACTGCATATAATCCTGAGGCGTAGGCCTCCTGTACCAGCTCGGAAGGAGAAAGAGTTCCGTCCGATTTGTTAGAATGGGTATGCAGATCGATTCTGTTCATTTTTGTAGTACCTCCTGTATATCGATGTCCTGCCGGGATTATCCCGCTGGGCCAAACTTGCTCACTGCGCGCAAGACGCGATATAATGTCTGCTATACAGACATTATAGTCATGGCCGTGACGCGGCCATGCCATGGCTTCGCCTACAATGCGTACTTACGCGCAAAGGAAAGTTCGCTTTGCTCACTGCGCGCAAGACGCGATATAATGTCTGCTATACAGACATTATATCATAATTTGCAATGGCTGCGCATATATTTTTATTACTAAAAAGTAGAGGTGAGTGCATGGATGTAAAGAGAACCGGGATGGTGATGCTGCGGGCATTGATCATTTCGGCAGTGCTGACCGGCGCGGCGATTGCGATTTTAGCCCTGTTGGCCTGGTTTTTTCATTTCAGTGACGGAAAAATTAATGTGGGAGTTGTAATTATCAATATTGGCGCCTGTCTTGTGGGCGGGCTTGTGGCCGGAAAAGGAATGAAAGAAAAGAAATATTTGTGGGGCCTGCTTCTTGGGGCTTTGTATTTTGCCATATTGTTTGCTGCTTCATGTGCTTTTGCGGCAGGCATGGGTACGAGTATTACAAGCTACATAACGACAATTTTAATCTGCCTTGGCAGTGGTATGCTTGGAGGCATGGTCGGGTGAAACGTAACTATTCAGCCGTGTCATCTTGGATTCACGCCTCTAACGCTGCTCACCGCCGCTATCGCGGCTGAATCCTTGATTCCGGCTAAACGCCCTATGTCTGAGAAGGACAAAATCTCTCTGCAAGCCAGCTTGCGGTCTATGCTGTGCTCCGGTCGGCGCAGAGCAGACGTCCACCGGACGTCTTGCGCCGAGCTTTTGTCCTCCTCAGCCGCATGGCTGAATAGTTACGGTGAAACATAAATTTTGCGAAAAACTGCTTTAAAAAAATTTTATAGTATGCTATAATGTCCACATACGTGGACATTATAGCGCGTTTTTCGCGTAGCATGCGAAAACATGCTTTTCATTGCGTGAAAATACGCATCAGGGCAGAACCAATGATGGCCGTGTACGGCCCTAATGTCCAAAGGATAGATCATTAAGAATTTTAAGGAGGAAACAGTATGAAAAGAGTTAAGACTTTGACTTCTAAGACATTAAAAAATACTATGGCAAAAGGTGGCTGCGGCGAATGTCAGACATCTTGCCAGTCCGCCTGCAAGACATCCTGTACTGTAGGAAACCAGAGCTGCGAAAATAATAAATAAGTAAAAAAGCGTTACTATTCAGACCCGCTTCAAACACTTTGCTGTTTGAGGCGTAAGAACGTGATCCAAGGTTCGCGGACTTTTTTGCGCGAAGCAGAAACCGCATACGTAATAAGCAGCGGCAATATTGCCGCTGCTTATTACGTCATAGGAAACTTATTCAATTTAATAAGGTAAGGAGTATTTGGTGTGATTCATCAATATAAAAATAACGGATATAATATTGTTCTTGATGTGAACAGCGGTTCTGTCCATGTTG
>JAGZDD010000037.1 GCA_018369015.1 Clostridiales bacterium
CACAGCCAGTCCTTTGATATGAAAAAAATGAAAACGGAAATATCTGCGCAAGGAGCAGAAGAGGAGGAGAGTAATGAGTGAATTAAGGGGAAAAATTGATTTTACATTATTTATCAGTGTAAAAAATGCGAATCCTAACGGCGATCCTTTAAATGGAAACCGCCCCAGAACAGATTTGGACGGCTACGGGGAAATTTCAGATGTGTGCATTAAAAGAAAAATCAGGAACCGTTTTCAGGATATGGGCGCAAGGATTTTTGTACAGCCCGATGACCGTGCCGACGATGGCTTTACCAGCTTGAAGGACAGGGCGGAGGGCTGTGAAGCGCTGAAGACAGAAATTAATAAAAAGAAAAAAGCAAACAGAGATTTATGCGCCCAAATTGCGTGCCGTGAATGGTTAGATGTCAGAACCTTTGGACAGGTATTTGCATTTAAAGGCGAGGATGTTTCTTTCGGCGTGCGCGGCCCGGTGTCCATTCATCAGGCTGTCAGCCTTTCCCCGGTAGATATTATCAGTATGCAGATTACAAAAAGTGTGAACAGCGAGTCCGGGAAAGAAAGCAAAGCGTCGGACACGATGGGAACAAAGCACCGGATTGGCTTTGCCGTGTACAAAATCATGGGCAGCGTGAATGTTCAGCTTGCGGAAAAAACAGGGTTTTCTCAGGAGGACGCCGACATGCTCAAAGAAGCATTAAAAACGTTATTTGAAAATGACGCTTCGTCTGCGCGGCCTGATGGAAGCATGGAGGTTTGCCGTATGTATTGGTGGCAGCATAATGAAAAGATGCCTGCGGCATCCAGCGGCAAAATTCAGAGAGGCTTTGTTATTCGTAAATCTGCTAAAAATAATGAAACGGCAGACGGCGGGGAAGCTGCGGTAGCGACAATGCGGCCGTCAAAATTTGACGACTATGATATTACATGGAAACTTGACGGCTGTGTCGAGCCAGAGATTTTTTGATCAGGCGGACAGCCGCCTGCAGTTTGGAGGAGGTACATATGAAGATTATTTACAGAACAGATTTGTACAATGGTGATCCCATTGTAAATTTTGAGGAAAATGGAAAGGTCGCCGGATTTATTGTGATGATGCAGGAGCCGCAATACCGCTCCCTGCGTTTAAGCTGCCTGGAGGATATTGTAGTCTTTTTGGACGGGGAAGAGTTTCATATGAACGATTGCATGAAGCTGGAAACCTCTACGGGTATGAAGGATCCGAAGGACATGCCGACGATGGCGTTTGACCGATGGGATTTTGCGGAAACGGCAAAAATCTATGTATATAAAGAGGGCGGTATTCCTGCCGGAAAGCACCACCTGGAAGCAGCGGTCCTTATACGCAGCGCCCAGGACAACACGCTGGGAAGCTTTGGAAGCGGCGCTTATGAAGGCATACGTCTGGATTTTGAAATGTAGCAGGGGGGATTTGATATGTTAAATTTAGGAGTGACCATTTATAGTCTTCAGGCAGATTTTAGAGAGCACCGCTATGATTTGTACCATTGCCTGAAAAAGCTGCATAAGCTGGGGATTAAGGGCATTGAAATTGTGCCTTCGCAAAATTTCAGCGGCCTTGCGGAAGAGGGCGTAGATCTGGATTTTTACAAGCAGTGGAAGGATTGGATGGCGGAATTTGATATGACGCCCACCAATTACAATTTATATGATGAGCCATGCATTTTTAAAAACCGCTGGCTCAGTGAAAATGAGCGGATCGCCCAGCTTCGCAAAGGGCTTGAAATTGCCGCAAAGCTCGGCTTTCGCACTGCCCGCCTTTCAGTGGATTATGGACTGCCGAATACGAAGCATTTGGAAAATTCCGTGAAATGCTGTGAGGAATATGGGATTATCGGTTCTATTGAGATTCACTCGCCCTATTCGTTAAAATCCAACTGGGCGCAGGCGTGGTTTGAAACCATCGAGAAGCTTGGAACAAAATATGCCGGGATCCATCCTGATGCGGGGATTTTTAGGACAGGCCCGGTGGATAAGGCCTGTAAGCTGGCCCTATTAAAAGGCGCCAATCCGGACATTATTGAAATGATTAAGGAAGAATACAAAAAATTTGTCTGCCAAAGAAGCAAAAACGCGCAGCAGCTCGAGCTTCCCGGGGAATACCGGAAAACCTTTGGCTATGGCGAGCCACAAATCCGGGAAAAGGTTCTTTCGATGGGCGGCGGGGCTTTGGAGTGCCAGTTAATTTCCAGATTTTCCTGCGATGATCCGGCATGGCTGTGTGAGTACAGCAAATATATTGTTCATTTTCATGGAAAGTTTTATGAGATTTTACAGGACGACAGCGGAAGCTTATATGAGCCGTCGATCAATTATCAGGGCATTGTGGATGCGCTTGTTAAAAGCAATTATCCATATTGGATCAGCACCGAGTGGGAAGGACAGCACTTGTTTAGAGATCCGGCATTTCCAGAGGTGCCTCCAAAGGGCGAGGAATACGTGAAGCTGCACCACGATATGATTCGAGCCATGGAGAAAAAGGCAGGAGAAAAAAGGTAAAGGTTCATTTTGACAGGCTTCTGAAAACAGAAAAAGATAAGTTAAAGAGGATTTGACAGTGTTTTTATCAGATGAAGACGCAAAGCAGTTTTAAGATTTATAGATACCTTTGTTGGATTTTGTGAATCGGAAATACAAGATAAACAAAAATTTATACGGCATGACTTCGCCACGAGAGCTGCCGCCGGACGAGGTTGCAAAGATTTCCGCAAGGCTCTGGGAAAACCGGAATGTTATTGATGAGTATCTTGCATATGGCGGACGAAGCCAGACAGATTTATCTTGCTGCCAAAAAGAATGGGAAGCTTATCTTTAATATGTAAATAATTGTAACAGCTTAATATGTCTGAACCGCTACATATCATTATGTAAAAAGCGCTCCAAACCGGATTTTCCGGTAAAGGGGGCGCTTTTTTGCGTCTGATTCAGACGCAAAGCTTCTCAGAAGGATAGCTCTTAAAATCAGGAAGTATGGTAATATTTTACTATGAAAGCTATTAAGTGGGCAGGCGCAGGGGCAAGTTTACTTGACCCTGTGTATGCACATTTGATAGCCCAAAAGTATGAGCACGAGTTGCCGCCAGGCAACGGAAAGTGCGAATACTTTGGGGCAGGATTGCGGGGGGCTAAGCGCCAGCGGCGCTTGTTAAGCACCGACCGGAGCGGCAGCGTAGACTGCCGAAGGCACGGAGCAATCCTGGCTTTCATACGTGGTGGAGCCGCGCTCAGCGCGGCATGAATGTTTACTATGAAAGCTCGGCAAGTGGACGCACAGACAGGCAAGCTCGCTTGGCCGGATGCGCGGAGCCATCTGGCTTTCATGCGTAGTGGAGCCGCGCACAGCGCGGTGTTAAGATTTACATAAAAATATTTAGAGGGGAGAAAAAGAGAAGGTGTTCAAAGCGTGTATTTTTGATATTCAGCCCTATTCGATCCATGACGGGCCGGGAATCCGAACAACTGTATTTTTTAAAGGCTGTCCGCTGCGGTGCCTTTGGTGCCACAACCCAGAGTCTAATAACGTTTATCCACAGCTTATGTATTATTCTGCAAAATGCAGGGGGTGTGGGCGCTGCATTGACCTTTGCCCTGTACAGGCGGTTTACTTTTCTGCTGAAAGCAAAAAGGTGAAAACAGACCGGACACGGTGTACAAATTGCGGAGCCTGTACAAACGCCTGCCTTTACAGGGCAAGAGAGATGACAGGAAAAATGATGGATGTCGATGAGGTTTTTGAACAGGTAATGTCAGACCGGATGTTTTTTGAAACATCGGGGGGAGGTATTACGGCCAGCGGGGGAGAACCGCTGTGTGTTCCATCATTTATCCGGGCCTTATTTGAAAAATGTAAAAGGGAGGGGATTCACACAGCTATTGAGACATGTGGCTATGGCTCATGGGAGGCCGTCAGGGAGGCGATGTTGTATACAGATTTGGCGTTGTATGATCTTAAAGCTATGGACAGCAAACTGCATAAGGAGCTTACAGGAGTGGACAACGGGCAGATTCTTGAAAACTGTATCCGCATTAAAAGACAGCTGCATAAGGCAATGGTTGTCCGCATTCCGGTGGTTCCCGGACTTAATGACAGCAGAGAAAACCTTATAAGCACAGCGGATTTTATTAAAAGAGAACTTGGGGCAGATGTGCCGGTACATCTTTTGCCTTACCATTCTTTGGGGGATTCTAAGCTTGAAAGCCTGGAAAGCGGTAAGTGTCGGCTGGATATTTTGCCGCCAGGGGAGGAACAGATGAATGATTTGAAGAAGCTTATGTCAGATACTGGGCTAAACGTCCAGGTTGGCGCAGCGATGTAGGGAGGGATTTAGGATATGACATCCGAAAGGATTAAAAAAATGCGAAAGGAATTAAAACGCAAGCCCAGGATTTGTATTAATGTCTTTAAAATTACCCAGGAAACTTATGGTGCTATGGCAGGAGAGCCTGCAGAAATGTGCCGTGCCCAGGCGATGTACAATATATTGACAAAGATTCCCGTATTTATAAGTGAAGGCGATTTGCTGGCTGGCAATGGGGCCGGTATTCCCGGAGGGCTTGAAATTGATATTGCCAATGGGATTTGGGATGAATACGAAATTAAAAAGCTCCGGGAGGACGGCTATACCTTTGACCCGAAGGATGAACCGGTGCTTTACAAATTAAATGAAACCCTGCCGCCTTATGGCCTGAATGATGGCATGGGGGCTGCCCTGGATGACAATAGCTTTTTACTGCCCTTTATGTATTCCGGTATGGGACTCTCCCGGTGGAAAAGCATGAAAAGAGGCCGGCAGAATTTGTCGTGCAACGCGCAAGGGGGGCTGAATCTTTCCCCGGCCCATGCACTCGTATGCCTGGATTATGAGACGGCGCTGAAAAAAGGCGTAGTTTCCATGATCGATGACTGTGATAAAACGCTGGCGCAGCTTCAATTTAATACATTAGACGATTATAACCGTCATGTTTATGTAAAGGCGATGCGTCTGTGTTTACAGGGCCTTATAGCGTATGCCGGGCGTTATGAAGCTCTTGCCCGGGCAATGGCTGAAAAAGAGAAGGATTTAAAACGTCAGCAGGAATTGCTTTTAATCGCAAAAACGTGTGCGAGGGTTCCGGCTTATCCGGCCAGGGATTTTCGGGAAGCGCTGCAAATGTACTGGTTTATTTTTTCCGCCGTGGCCTGTCCGAATGCTGTTCTTGGTATGGGAAGGCTTGATCAGCTTTTGTATCCCTATTACAAAAAGGACATCGAAGCTGGCAATATAACAGACGAGGAGGTCATTGAATATTTCCAGATTTTAAGGATTAAGGATATGCAGCTGGGGGCTGTGACGAGCAAGGACCACCGGGATGTTTCCGACGGGGAGGCGCGGTGGCATAATGTCGTCATTGGGGGTGTTAAGCCTAATGGAGAAGACGCAACCAACGCGCTGAGTTATCTGATTCTTGACGCGCTTATGGGCTGTCCGACGCTGCACCATACAGTGACGATAAGAGTGGCTCCGACGACGCCAAGAGCTTTGGTGATGAAGGGTCTGGAGTGTATTAAAAAAGGCTTAAGTATGCCCGCCTTTGTGGGCGACCTTTCTTATCTTAAATATTTTGAGCTTAACAATGTTCCGGTGGAGTGGGCAAGAGATTACGTCTTGACCGGCTGTCTGGACGCCAATCTTCCAGGAAAATCCAGGTCCCTAAATTGCAGTATGTTTGTCGTTCCCATGTGCCTGGATGTATTTCTCAATGGAGGGATTGACCGGAATACAGGCATGGTACTGGGTCATAACCCCGGGGATCTGGCTCAGTGGACGGATTATAATGAATTTCTTAAGGAATTTAAATCAGAATTTAAGTATTTTATTGATCTTTTTGCGCAGCGGTGCAACCTCATGCTTTCGTCTATACAAAGGTATTTTCCAGAGCCGGCAAAAACGGCGTTTATGTACAGGGGGATTGAAGATGGCGTAGATTTTCAGGTGAAGCAAATGCCCTTTGAAAATGCCGGAGTGTTCAGTCCGGTGGGTATGGTGAATCTTGGAAATTCCCTGATGGTTATTAAGAAATTAGTGTATGAGCAGAAGGTCATTTCTTTGCCGGAATTAAAAAAAGCGATGGACGCTAACTGGGCAGGCTATGAGGATGTGCAAAGAATGTGCCTGAATGTGGATAAATACGGAAATAATATCGCTGAGGTGGATAAAATCGTCGGGGAGATGTACGCCTATTTTGAGCAGTGCGCCAAAGGCTGCGCCTGTATCACGGGAACCTATTACCGGACAAGCGCCGTATCTATTTTTGCTCATGCGCCGGGCGGGATGCTTACAGGGGCTACGCCTGACGGACGTTTTGCAGGAGAAACGCTGGCCGACGGCGGGGTATCCCCGGTTGGGGGGCAAGATACGCATGGGCCGTTAGCGGCGCTGAAAAGCAGCTTAAAAGTGCCGCTGGATCATTTTCAGGCCGTTTTACTTAATATGAAATTCCATCCATCTGCGTTTAAGGATGAGAAGGATATGGAAAAGGTAGCAATCATGCTGGAAACATATTTCGCCCAGGGGGGCAAGCATGTCCAGTTTAATGTCTGTGATTTGAAAACACTTCAGGACGCTCAGGAACACCCTGAGAAACATGAGGATCTCATGGTCCGTGTCGCCGGTTACAGCGCTTATTTTGTTCAACTGACAAAACGGCTCCAGGGAGAAATTATGCGGCGGACAGAAAACAACAGTTTATAAACACGGATATAAGGCGTATAAATTGCTGCAGATAGCAAAAGTGCCGCGGGAGGCGCTAAGCGCCAAACGAAGTGGAACGCAGATCAAATCCCCCGATGCTTATATCGGTGTGACTATGTGAGGAGGTTTACATAATGAGAAAATGGGAGAAACTAACAGGACTGATTATGGCGGGAAGTTTGCTTGCTGCTAGTTTTGGGTGCGGCGGAACAAATGAGGGTAATAGCCGCATTGGAGAGCAGGCGGATACAAATGCAGACAGCGTTAGTGAAGCGAATAATTCCGGGGATGAAACGAAAAATTTTAATGATGAAGCGGGCCGTGATGGAACTGACAGCGGTACGGCAGACACTCCCGATGAAATTGTCGTCGCCTTTGCGGGTACAGGCACAATCCCAAAGGATTTGCAGATGGTTGAGGATGCAGTCAATGAACGGATCCGGGATAAGATTAACGTTATTATTGATCTTCAATGCTATACGATTGGGGATTTCCCTCAGCAGATAAACTTAGCGCTGACAAGTAATGAACAAATAGACCTTCTTTGTACAACTCCGATTGGTGCTACATTTTTTTCAACGATGTGTTCCCAGAACATGCTTTCACCGCTGGATGACCTTCTTGAGCAATACGGGCAGGGAATTTTGGAAACTGTCGGTGAACAATGGCTGGCAAGTACATCACTGGACGGCAGCGTTTATGGCGTGGCATCCTACAGTAATAAAGCACAGGATACATTTTTTTGTATAAGGACAGATCTTGTAAAAAAGCACGGACTTGAGGAGGCGGTAGCAAACATTTCCTCCGTTGATGATATTACGGCCATATTGGAAGCTTTAAGCACTGATGACAGTATTGTTGCTCCCATTGGCGGAAAACAGCAGATTTTTACAGGTACTTATGGAATTTTGTATGATGAAACGGCTAACACCCTGGCCTATGATACATTAGGCGCCGCGTCGCTTAGGGTTGCCGGTGTAAAAATTGAAGAGGACACGGCAAAGGTTGTCAATTTGTATGAGAGTGAAGAATATGCTAAAATGCTTGAAATTGTAAAGGATTGGTACGATAAAGGCTATATTTATAAGGATGCGGCAACTTACGCCGAGTCTGCTCCAGATCTTATTAAAACAAATGTCACAGGCTGCTATTTTGTGGATTCCCAGCTTGGCGTGGAAACCTCCCAGAGCCTTGCCACAGGCTATGACATGACCTGCTTCAAGGTTATTGACGGTCTGATTGATTCCAATTCTATGAAAAAATTCGTGTGGGGAATACCTGAGGTGGCCCGCGAGCCGGAGGCGGCTATGCGTTTTCTTGATCTTATGTACACGGACGCCGAACTTGTCAATCTTTTGACATGGGGGATTGAAGGAACGCACTATGTAGACAAAGAGGATGGAACGATTGGATTGCCCGACGGTGTTACGAGCGAAACAAGCGGCTATTACCTCGGCGGACTGGACTTTGTTTTTGGCAACTGTTATCTGGCAAAGGTCTGGGAAGGGAATGACCCGGAACTTAGGGAAAAATCCAGGGCAGAAATGGAGCGGCATAAAATGTCTCCGATTGCTGGATTTTCGGTGGACACCTCTGCGCTGGAAAATGAGATCACGGCAATAACAAACACGGTCAATGAGTTTCGCCCTGCGTTGGAGTGCGGTATGGGGGATTCACAGGCTGACCTTAAGGCCTTTGTGGAAAAATTAAAATCCAGCGGCTGTGATACGTATATTCGTGAAATCCAGCGGCAGCTTGATGAGTTTTTGGAAGGGTAGAGCATGTTTGACGAATGGTAAGGCTGTTGGTTTTATCAAAGGAACAGCGTCCGCTCAGGGGATTTTTTAGATAATGTGCATGTTATGCAGGCTTATGGCAAAAGGAACCAAAGCCTGCATTTTTATGTGCAGGAAGGAGAGTAAGACACTTTAGGTTCGAGGATGGAACGATTGGATTACCCGTTTGAAACGTATAGATACTGAGGTTAAGATAAAAAAACAATCAAATAGTATATTTATTTTATCTCTATTGTGAAAGAAAAGAAAATATATGGATAAATCTTGAGAAAAATGAGCTAAGATGCTGAATGCGGCCGACAATGTTGTATTTTATAATAAAGACAGTCAGTAAACCATAGGAGTGACTGATGTAGCATTGGAAATAAAGAATTGGGAGGCGTTAGTTACATGAAGAAAATGAAAATACCCGCTTTATTATTAACATTGTGTATGGCTGCCGAGGGAGTAGGCTGTGCCGCCAATGATGGACAACAGTTTCAAGAAAGCCAGGGAACAGAATTAATGGAAGAAACACAAGCTTTAGACAAAGGTCAGGAGAGTATGAGTGCATCTGAAGCAAGTGACGTACAGTGGGAAGAAGAGGCTGCAGAAGTTGATTGGTATATCTGGTCTTTGAAATCCTTTACTCAGGAGCGTTTGGACAGGGTCAATGAAGCTGTCAATGAAATTACATTGCCTAAAATCAATGTTGATGTAACTATTCATATGCTGGAGGTCGGCGATTATATGACCAAGGTGCCAATGATGGTTACTGCGGGGGATCGAATCGATCTGATGACGACCTTTCCGGCAGGCAGCGGAACTTTCACAACAATGGCAAATTCCGGACAATTACTGTCTTTGGACACACTCATTGAGGAATATTGTCCGGAGATGATGGCCTTATTTCCTGAAGACTATCTGGAAATAACTAAAATCGGTCAGGAAATTTACGGGGTGCCTATTTTTACAGATCAGACGATCAATGGCTATTGGGTATGCAGAAAGGCGATTTTAGATGAAGCAGGTATTGATGGCGCATCTATTCAAGATCTGGACGATATAACGGAGGTATTTGCTGCAGTTAAGGAAATACATCCGGAATTAAAATTATTCAGCACCGGAGGCGGCAATCTCATTTCCCAAAGCGGTATGCTGATTAATGGCGCTTGCTATGATCCTCTTGGAACAGAGCTGGCAGCGGTAATGTATGACGAAAGCAGTGATGTGTACACTGTGGAATCTTTATTTGAAAACGATGCTTTTAAAGATGCTATGAATGTATTACGTGAATGGTACAGTTCGGGGTATATTGATAAGGATGTGGCTATCAGTGATAATGATGCAGTGAATGACCCGACGGTTTTTTCCTGGCTTTTGAGCGGAAATGAACAGTCTGTGATTAATAACCGGGTTCAGGCTGGGGAGGATACAGTAGCTGTGAAATTATCTTCAGGAATGGCAACAACGACATCTTCTGCAGGGATGTGTATGGCCATTCCTGTGACCGCTAGAGAACCGGAGGCGGCGGCCCGCCTGTTGAATCTTTTGTATACAGATAAACAATTAAAAAATCTTGTAAATTTTGGCATTGAAGGCGAGGATTATACTCTGGGTGATAATGGCGGCGTTGTTATTAACGAAGAAGGTGGTTACATGCCTAACTGTCAGGTCATTTTTGGAAATCGATATCTGGATAATTTTACTGAACAGGAAATTAATAATGGCATTGATAAGCTTCTTTCAGACCCATCAGAGGTTAAGCGCTCCCCGTTGTATGGATTTGTGGCTAATTTGGAGGGAGTAGCAACAGAGGCGGCGCAGCTGTCCAGTGTTTATCAGGAATATGCGCCGATGGTCCAGTGTGGTCTGGCAGATGAAACGATTTATAATGATATGATCGAAAAACTACACAACAGTGGTTTAGATATTTATTTGCAGGAAATACAAGGACAGTTAGATGAGTGGCTAGTCAGTCATTCAGATTAAAATTGGAGACTGGGTACTGGTGCTGGTGATGGCTGCCGGGGAAGAGGAAGGAGATTTTTCCTTCCTCTGTTCTTTATATAGAGCATGGCTTATAATAGAGTAAAAACGAGGGAGATGCTTTGATTTATGAATCGTAAACCAAATTTTTCGCTTTGCTTTATTGAAAATAAAGATGGAAAAGAACAAATTCATCAGAATATTTCACTTCTTTTTGTATTATCAGGGAGAGTGAAGGTCACAATCCAGGATAATATGTATACGCTTGGCAAGGAGGATGTTCTTGCTGTTAATAGTAACTACCGCTATCGCTGGACATGGCAGGAGTCTGGTATTTTGCTTTTGGTTTATTTGGACTATTTTCACTTATTAGGCTTTACGGGAAATCGTCTGCCCTTTTTTTTCTGCAACAGTACTATGGATACGGGGGATAAGTATATAAGACTCCGGGGGATTCTTAATGAGCTTGTCAGTGAATATGCAGTGAATGTAAAGCATCCGACATTATTGGAGTGTAGTTGCTTTTATCGGATTGCACATGAACTTATCCGGTTTTTTATGTCAGGGAACGGTATAGATGCACAAACAGGAGCGTTGGAGCAGGGGAGTGAGGCGATGCTTCAATATATTTATGCCAATTATAATCGCCATATTTCGCTGCAGGAGATGGCCGATTATATGTATATGCTTCCCACCTCTTTTTCACGCTTTTTTCGCAGGAAAACCGGCATGACTTTTACAAAATACCTAAATGATCTAAGATTTTTAATGGCCATGGATGATGTTGTTCATTCGGATAAAACGATTGCAAACATTGCCGTAGATCATGGTTTTCCTAGTGCATCGGCTTTTTCTGCCGGGTTTTGTAAAATTTACGGTATGCCGCCTTTTTTGTACCGAAAAAAATACGCTTCCGGAGAAAAGATTGAACATATGGAGCAAAATAGCGTTGAGTGGGAAGGCGCTGACGCTTCTATGAAAATGCCGATACCGGATATGAGTGTGTTTCATAAAATCGGGTTTTCACATGTGAATATTGAAGTTGATGTAAGCCTCTATAAGCCGCATGATAATATATGGACAAAGGCTATTTGCCTTGGGGCAGCCCATGAACTTTTAAGCGCTGCGCTCCAGTGTCAGGTTATTAAAGCTAAAAAGGCGCTTGGGATTGTGTATGGCAGAGTCGATGGAATCTTTTACCCTCAAATGGAGCTGCGTCCCGAACACGGGATGCATATTGTCAATTATCAGTGTCTTGACAGTGTGTTTGACTTCCTTGTAGAGAACCGTATTCATCCATTTATTTATATGGAAAATAAATACGAAACAATACTCAAATCGCCTTTTCGCTATGTAAAGCGAAAAAATTCGGAAATTATCTTTAATACTATCGACGAATGTCTGTCAGTTTTGGATGATTTTGTTGTTCATATGCTTCAAAGATATGGTCAGGAAGAGGTGGAGCAGTGGATTTTTGAAGTTTGGTATAATGAGCAGGATGAGAATACGCTGGGGATGTCTGGCAGCTTTTTTGAACATTTTACCCATATTTATCAGACTATACGCAAACACCTGAAACATGCTTTTATTGGCGGCTGTGGCTTTGGAGGCGGAGGCGACCATACTCAAAAATTCAGTTATTGGATAAAGGAATGGCAAAAACAGCCTGTTTGCCCGGATTTTATATCGGTTGCTTTAGTTCCTTATCTTCCGGGAACTGTCCAAACAAAGGGGAAGTTTCAGAGGAGTTTGTTAAAATCGTATTATATGGAGCATTTTTCACTGACAGAAAATCTTTTAAAGGAGCTTGGATGGGGAGATATTCCTCTGTATACTACCGAATGGAATCTAACGATTTCTCAGAGAAATTATTTTAATGATAGCTGTGGAAAGGCTGCACTTATGCTTCGGCAAATGTGTCATTTAACGAATCATTTACCATTTGCCGCATATATGGGGCTGAGTGATCTGACAGCTGTATTTTATGACTCCGGACAGATATTCTTTGGCGGCGGCGGGCTGATCACCCGCACAGGGCTTACAAAACCGGCCTTTTGGGCATTGCGTTTTATGCATCTTATGGATGACTGGGTCATTGACTGCTGCGAAAATTATTTAATAACAACAGATCGCAATAATAAATATTCAATTCTTATATTTAATGTGAAGGAGCCAAAGTATGATTATTATTTGAATGAGGAAGATGCAGTGAAGCCTGGAAATATGTCGGATCTGTTTTCAGATGCGGCTTCACTGGAAATATCTATTCAGCTAAATCATATGGAGGATGGGATGTATCAGATTTATGAATATGGCGTATCTCCGGAAGCCGGAAGTGCTTTTGAGGCATGTCAGCGCCTGGGAAATGCCGGAAGGATAAGCCTCGATAATATGGAATATTTGAAAAGTATATGTATTCCCTATCAAAAAAATGGTCAGCAAAAGGCAGAGGGCGGCCATATGGAAATTAAAGAAATTCTTTTGGCGCAAGAAATCCGTCTGCTGACAATTTTAAAATAATGAAAATATTTGGAGGATAAAAAATGGCGCAGTGGATATGGAAATTTGGAGAATTTGAAATTTACCACAGCATGCTTGTCCATGATCGCAGACAGCAGTATGGATATTTTGAACCGGTGGTGTGGAAAATTTATGGAAATGAACCGGTGGTTGTATTTCGGAAAAAAACAGAAACGATGGGCGGAACCTTTTATATTGCTTCCAATGGAAAAGCCTCAACGGTTGTGACCTATGAGGACGGCCGGACGGAGCATTTGTTGGGGGCAGACACGATTGTACTAAAACCGGGCAAGGCGGAGGTTGTCATAAGAGTATCGAATATCCGTACATTTCCGGCGATTTATGTGGAAGGTATCATTGAGAGCGATGAAAGTTGGGAAGCGGATGATCTGACATTACAGTGGAGAAGAGTAGGTACATGGAAAATGCTGAACAATTCAAAGTGCATGCCAGAACGGTTTCCATTTGCTTATACTCAGATAAAGCCAGTGTCATCGGAAAGGCTCGATGATGGTGTGCTTTTTGATTTTGGACGGGAGCTTTTTGCCGGGGTTACGGTCGATGGCCTTGGAAGTATAGCTGTGCGTGTACGATTTGGCGAATCCAAAGAAGAAGCTATGGATGTACAGTGGAGTGTTGTTACTTTTGAACAAGTGCCTCAAAATGGCAAATTGACTTTTGAACCTTATGCTTTTCGCTATGTCTTTGTTAGTGATAAAAATGCTCAGATTAAAGGTGAGTATGAGTATCTTCCGATGACTGCCACAGGAAGTTTTTCTTGTAACGATGCGTGTATTAATAAGGTATGGGAAACGGCGGCATATACCTTTCATCTGAATTGCAGGGAATTTTTTCTGGATGGGATTAAGCGGGATCGATGGGTATGGTCTGGTGATGCTTACCAAAGTTTGTTTGTCAATCGCTATTTGTTTTTTGATAAAGACATTGAGCAGCGCACATTGATTGCTCTTGGCGGAAAGCGTCCGTTTCAACGTCATATTAATACGATTATGGATTACACTTTTTTATGGATCATCAGTATATATGACCATTATGTAACCTTTGGTGCAAAGGACTTCCTGGTTCAGATCATGCCCCATTTATCTGAAGTTATGGCATTTTGCCGTGAGAGAAAAGATTGTGACGGTTTTGTTCGGGGCAAGGAAGGCGACTGGGTCTTTATTGATTGGGCGGATATAGATAAAACCGGGGCTGTGTGCGGCGAACAGATTTTGTATGCGAAGGCATTGGAATGTTACAGCAGTATATGCCGGGTGCTTGACATGGATGACCTGGAAAGTGGTTCTGAGGCCAAATGGCTTCAGAAGAAAATTATTGAAAAGTTTTATGATCAAAAGCAGAAGTCCTTTGTTGACAGCTTTGAATCCGGAAAAAATCAGGTGACGCGTCACAGCAATCTCCTGGCCTATTTGTTTTTACCAATGGCAGGCAGTATGAAAAAGGATATTTATGATCATGTTATTTTAAATGCTAATGTACCTCAGATTACAACGCCTTATTTTAAATTTTTTGAAAATCAGGTGCATTGTCTGGAAGGAAATGTAAAAGGTCTGGAGGATTCTCTCAGAAATTATTACGGAGCGATGCTTCAGGATGGGGCAACAACCTTTTATGAGGCTTATGATCCTCACATTGAAGGAGCGGATCAGTATGCGATGTATGGCCGACCTTTCGAGAAGTCATTGTGCCATGCATGGAGCGCCAGCCCGGTTTATCTTCTTGGTAATTTTCGTCTGGGTGTTTCAAATACGGGAATCGGATATGAAACCTTTGATGTGCGTCCCTGTCTTGGAGGTCTTGAAGAAATCCGCGGAACGGTGCCTGTTGTGGGCGGAATAGTGAGCGTTTATGGGAATCGAAAGGAAGTCTGCGTCATGGCGGATGTTCCCGGGGGAACACTCCATGTGGGAAAACGGGTCTATACCCTTGTTCCTGGTGTTGAAATAACAGTACAATGGAAGGAAGATTAAAATGATACGATATGACAGAAAATTAGTTAAAGGTTTTTTACATACAAAAGGAACAAAAATTGTCAATGGTGATGGTGAGGAAATTCTTCTTAATGGTTATGGTCACGGTACATGGACAAACCCTGAAGGCTTTATGGTTGGTGCGCCTGTAGAAATTGTTACCGAGGGCGGCCTGTTTTCTAAGAAAATGCTGCCTCCAAGACGTTTTGACCGCCGCAGGACATTTCATCAGGTTGTCGTAGAACTGTGCGGCACGGAGTATGCTAAAAATTTTTGGCCCAGGTGGTATAAAAATCAACTGGCCGAGGCGGATATACAGGCTATGGCAGAGCTTGGGGCGAACTGTGTGCGCCTGCCCATCAACTCGGTGACGCTTTTAGAGGAAGAGCCGGGGCTTGTGTGGAATGAGGCCGGTTTTGCTATGATCGATCAGGTTCTGGAATGGTGCGAGATTCATAAAATTTATGCGATTCTTGATCTTCATGGTGCGCCGGGCGGACAGTCAGGAACAGCCTGTGACGGAGGACTTGATAATTTCCCCCATTTGTTTATTGATGATGAGAGCCGGGAGAGAGCGCTGGCTTTATGGGAGAAGCTGGCGATGCGATATGCAGACCGGTGGATTGTTGGCGCTTATGATTTACTGAATGAGCCTTTAAGTCTTCCAAATCTTCGTCCTTATGTTCCAAATCTTGCGGCTTTTTACGATGAAGCGATTGCACGAATCCGCAAGTATGATACAAAGCATATGCTTACTCTGGAAGGAAGCTGCTTTTCAAGAAGTAATGAAATTTTTGATCATAATTATGATCCTTATGCGAATAACTGGTGTATTCATATCCATATGTATGACGCTTCTCCGGAAAAGAAGGAGTTATATCCTTATCTGCTTAAAGGGATGGAATATCATGTGCCTGTCTGGATTGGAGAAGGTGGTTCAACCTGTGAATCCAATGAAGTGTTTTTTGGTATAACTGCGGATTATGGCATTGGTTTTTGCCTGTGGTCCTGGAAAATGGCCATGAATGAAGGTATTCCAATCCGTGGGCTTGGATATACACTGCCCAAAAACTGGGAGGCTGTTCGCTCTTATTGTGCTGGAGGTCCTAAACCTTCTTATGAGCGGAGTCAGAGTATTTTTAATGAACTGCTGGAAAATGTAAAAATTGAAAATTGTTACTGTAATAAGGAGTTTTTGAAAACTTCAAAAAGATTTGCACCATTAAGTCTCCCAGCTGTAGGCTATGATAATTTGCCTGGGTTGGGGTACAGCTTTAGCGGACATTGGGAATATGGGAATTTACTCAATTATCGTCTGGAAGATCATACAAAGCTTGTCTGGGATCGTCGATTTGAGGAGCCGCGCCCGGGATTTGATGCTTTTGACGACGAAAATATACAGAAGGAGTTTGATCCTTTAGAAATGCTTCTTTTGGAGCTTGGTGAGGGCGAATTTGCCGTGTATACTATATATGGAGTATCGGGAAATGAATGTCTGAGCCTTACAGGCCAGGGAGAGGACGGTTCTGAAGTTTTGGTATACTGCAATGACTGTCTGGCCGGTACAATAACATTTTCTGAAAAGGGAAGTGAAGACACGGTTATTTTGCCGGCCTGTGATATGGCTCGAATTAAACTGCTTGTTAAGCAGGGTGTTGTAACGCTGAAGAAAATAAATATTTGTGAAGAATAATGATTTAAGTGTTTATATTGTAGCCATCATTGTCAGACTCATGGCGGGAAAGGGTCGGAGTTTAACAATGGTGGCATTTTGTATAATCAGCCTCATAGCTGAGTAGCCATACTTTATTAAATAATTAAAAAAAGTATTCAAAAAAACTATTGACAAAACTTATTTTAAGTATATAAAGTAACGATTCAGACGCCGGAGAAGTTCAGTTGTCTGGACTGTTGCCAGATGCCTGACTTGTTATAAAGTAACAGTTATGGGAAGGAATTTAAGGAGGTAAAAGAGCTATGAAAGCAGTGGCAAGTTTTGGCATTGTTAATGCCGATACAAGCGGACCGGGCGCTTTTTTAAGAGCTGCAAAATGGTATTGGGATGAGCTTACAGATATGTTTCCGGCTGCGGGTTTTTCATCCGTGATGATTCCCATGGTGCCGAATACAGAAAATGTTTCCAGAAACGGCGCGCCGATATGTACCGCTTCAATTAAGACACGTTTTGGTTCCCCGGAAGGCTATTTGCATTATCTTAATGACAAGGGCATTGAAAATGTGGAAGCGATCACAATCTCTGCCCAGAGTCAGTTTAACAGCCTTTTTGAAACAGGGCTGCCTATGGAAAAATTTTTCGATGCGTTTTACGACCATGCCAAAGATACGGCGGAGGCTTTGAAACAGTTTGGAGGAAGCGTGTTGCTCGTTTCTCCGACGCCGGGAATCGGGTTTTTAAATCAGGTTTTTGGCGGGGATGAGGAGAAAACCGTAAAATTTCTTGCGGACGCCGCAGAGTGCATGAACCGTATTGGCGAATATTGCGCCAAAGAAAATATCAGACTGGCAATCCGCAATGAATACTGGACGTTAATGCGCGGCGCCGGAATTGATGATTTTATGAAAAAGGTTGACCAGGAGCTTGTATCCTATGCGCCGGACCCGGCTCATCTTTATATTGCGGGAGCAAAGCCGGAGCAGTATTTTGAAAAATATGCAAAGCAAGCAAAAGCCGTGTGCTTTACCGATACAAAATTTGTCGATGAAGAAGGCGCTTATCAGACGATTTCACCGGAATTTCCGCAGGACGGGCGCTCGCAGAGAGTTTATTATGACCTTGGCTTTGGGGATATGGATTTTGATAAGCTTTACGGGATTCTAAAGGAAAGCGGCTTTGACGGCCCTGTGATCTTGGATTCCAAATATTCCCTGGATATTCCAAAAGGCATTTTGCGTATGCGCACATTTTGGACAAAGCTTGAAAAAAATTACGCTGCAAAGGGGGGTAAGTAATGGAAGAAAGAAACTTAAATTATACTTATATGACCAATCTTTGGGGCAACATTAATTACAAGCAAATCAATAATTTTGACGAGTGGTACATGGGCGATTTTGGCTCGGCCTATTATTACCAGGATTGGGATAAGATTCTTCGGTATTTTGCCGGAGCGGGCTTTAAAGGAATTGAACTGATGGTATTTTCTGTACCAAGCATACAAAATGCCTTTGGGTCTATGAAAAATTTTAAAGAGTTCGCCATGGAGCGGGGCATTGAAAGAATTACCGGAATGTTTTCCCACCATGTAGGTTCCCAGGATAAACGGAACCATCCGGCCATTTATGCATATGAGCAGCAGGCGATTGACGCCCTGGCTGAGTGCGGAGGGATCAATCTTATTGTCCAGCCTGCCGGGCAGTATTACGGCACTGGGCCTTTAGATGAGGAAGGCTTGAAAAATGTGGCCGAATGTATGAATACAGTCGGGCGCATGTGCGCCGAGAAGGGGCTGGCAGTGTCGATCCATAACGAGTTCTGGTGCGCGGTCAATAAGTACGACCATGAAAAGTTTCTTGAAATGACTGACCCAAGATATGTTTACTACTGTTTGGATACAGCGCAGGTAGCTATTATGGGCAAAGACATTTTACATTTTTATGATACATATCACGACAGAGTCCAGTATTTCCATATTAAAGACACGACCTATATCAATGCGCCTGACGAAAAGCGGTTTGGCGCCGGCGCGGAATTTGATGAGCGCGGGGCAAGGTGGTTCTGGGAGCCGGGCGGCGGTGTCCTTGATTTTAAAGGGTTGTGGAAGCTGATGAAAAAATATCACCATAAAGGCTGGATTGGCATTGAGTCCGACGGAACACCGGAGCCGCTGGCAACAATCCTTTTAACAAAAAATTACATTGATACGGTACTTGACCCAATTTATAAATAGGAGGAATTTAAAATGAACACACAATTTGCAAAATTTTTACAGATCGGGATTATTGTTGAAAACGCGGAGGAAACCATTAAGCATTTTGAAGAAGACTACGGCATTGGCCCATGGCGTGTAAGCCCGTTGGATTCCAACGAGTTTCCTGACTTTTCCATGAACGGAAAAAAAGAAAGACTTCAGACAATTATGTGCTTCTGTGATTGCTGGGGCTTTGAGATTGAAGTCATCCAGCCTATCAGCGACAGCCCATATAAAACATGGCTTGAGGAACACGGCCCCGGGATGCACCACATTGCCCTTATTACAAGAGATAAGTTTGAAGATGTCATTGCCGAGCATAAGAAGCTGACCGGAAGAGATCCATGGCTGTGGTGCAAAGACCCTCAGATCGGCATGGAATTTGCATATCTTGATCTTCACAAAGAGCTGGGCTTATTCCTTGAAGTTTACAATGAGGAGAAAAAGGGCGGACTTGACGCAAATTTCAAGCTGCCGGAAGAATAATCTAAAAGAGAACAGGGAGGTTAATCAAATGGAATACGCAAAAATAAATGGAATTGATAAAAAGGTCAGTCGGTTTTTTATGGGAACGCTGGGAATGTTCCCGGACAAAAAAGAACAGCATTTTAAAACATTGGACGCCGCCTATGCCCTTGGCGTTACAGCGATTGATACTGCCAGAGCTTACGATTCAGAGCCTACGGTAGGCGAGTGGATGAAAACCCGCGGCAACCGTGAAAATATCGTGCTTCTTTCTAAGGGCGCCCATCCCACAGATTACCGTGAGAGAGTGACACCGTATGATATTGATTCTGACCTTTTTGAAACATTGGCGGAGCTTCAGACGGATTATCTGGATATTTATCTGCTCCACAGAGATAACACAGCGCTCCCGGTAGGGCCGATTGTTGAAAAATTGAATGAACACCAGGCTGCCGGAAGAATTAAAATTTTCGGCGGCTCCAACTGGACGCATGAGCGTCTTGAAGAAGCCAATGAGTATGCTTATGCTCATAATCTGACGCCAATGACCGTATCATCGCCAAACTACAGCCTTGCCGAGCAGGTTAAAAATCCTTTTGCACCGGGCTGCGTTACCATTGCAGGCAATAAAAATGCAAAAGCCCAGGAATGGTACACAAAAAACCAGATGCCTGTACTGGCCTACTCCTCTCTGGCAAGAGGCTTCTTCTCAGGAAGGGTGACACGGGAGCTTTTGGAAAAACATCCTGACGATATTGATATGTTCTGCCGCATTGGCTACTGCTATGAGGAAAACTTCGTAAGACTGGACCGCTGCAAGGAGATTGCGGCTGAAAAAGGCTGCACAGTGCCTCAGGTAGCTATGGCTTACGTCCTTGACAGCCCGTTAAATACATTCCCGGTGATCGGCGCTGCGAACCAGGCGGAAATGGAATCCTCCTTTGGCGCTCTTGATGTAAAGCTGACGCCCCAGGAAGTCCTTTATCTTGAACTTAAAACAGATTCAAGAAAGTGATCGGGCGATTCAGGTTACTGTTTGGTCATGCGGTCACTGAAATTGACGGAATAGTTACGAATTTTATAGGAATATGGTAAAATAGTATTCGACAGACTGCGTTTGAATATAAGGCGGCCAGGCGGCAGCGCTGGTGCCGGAAAATGAAAGGTGAAGTTATGAAAGTTGCGAATACTATGGAAATACGTTTGCAAAATGCATTAAATATTATCAGAGATCTTGAGTGCAGCCCGGGAATTACAAGTATGGAGATTGCACAAAACAGAAAGCTCAGTGTTCCTACCATATCAAATATTGTTAATATTCTGAAAAATAATCATATTGTTGTTTCTGCCGGAACCGGGGCGTCCTCCGGAGGGAGAAAGCCGCTCAGGCTCTCCCTCAATCCCCGGTGCCAGTATTCTATTGGCGTAAGCATTGCAAGACATACGGTTTATCTGCTGTTGATTGACTTTGAAGGACATATCCATGAAAAAGAGCGGCATTATATACAATTTGAGGACAGTGACGCTTACTGGCAGGAGATCCGCACCCTTATTTGCAAAATGCAGGAAAAGTCGCCGCTGCCCTGCGGCGTAGGGCTTGCGCTTCCGGGATTTGTGGATTTGTCAAGGAGCTGCGCGATAGACACGGGAACGCTAGGCATGTCCTCCATCGCTCTTGACAATATTTACCGGATTGTCGGCGAACATATTTCGATTGACGATTCCTGTAAGCTGGCAGCAATGGCCCAGGTTTTCGGAAAATCGGATGTTAAAGATAGTTTTTTTATTTTGCTGAGCCGGCGCGTCAGCGGGATATTGATTTATGATCAGAATATTTTTAGTATGAAAACATCCAGCATTGATGTAGGTTCCATGGTGATCCTGCCGCAAAAGCACGATGCAAAGGCCGGAATATCCGGCAGCTTTTATGAGCTGTGTTCTGCCAGCCAGATCGTGGAATATGTGAAAACAAATCATATGGCGGCAGGCTATGACGAATTTTTTGAGAAGCTCGGACAGGGTAATGCGTTTTTTGCCGGAATATGGGATGCCTATTTAAAAAATTTAGCTATTGCTGTTTATAATATATATGCCCTGTTTAAAGCAGACATTGTGCTGGGCGGAGAAATGGCCAGATACATCGCGCCTTACACGGAAAGGCTTAACAGCTATGTGCAGGCCCTTGCTCCGGAGCAGCTGACGCATTTTCAGTTAAAATGCAGTATTTATGGGGAGTATGACGACGCCTACGGCGCGGCGTTAGAAGCAAGAGGTCTTTTTTTACGTGACCGGCTGCCGGAATTTTTGAAAAACGGGGCGTCATCCTCCCCAGAGAACCAGAAGAAATAGCGGATCGAATACGTGACAGACTAAAAGTGTGACAGGTCCGCAGTTAAAGAGGAGAAAAAATATGGTAGAGGGGAAATTAGGAAAGTATTCCAGAAGTGTATCGATTATAGGCATCGGCGCGACGCCGTTTTGCTGTATTGACGACGATCCGGAACTTAAAGGGCTGACCGAAGGGGAATTTTTTGGCCATGCCGCGCTTATGGCCATGGCGGACGCCGGATTAGAGCCAAGAGATGTGGACTATTTTTATCACGGGTCCGCGAACCCGAAGTTTTTTAACTTTGCCGCGACCCCCAATATGCAGGTGGCCGAGTGGTTCGGAATGAGAGGAAAAGGCTCGGTACATCATTCTGAGGCCTGCTGTTCAGGCTATGTAGGACTCGAGGAAGCTGTAAAGGACGTTGCCAGCGGCGCCCACGATATTGTGCTATCCGGGTGCGTAGAAATGGCCTGCGGTATGCCAGTGCCGGGAAAACCGGCCCATATACGCCGGAGTATTACAACCGACGATGTTATCCCTGATTTGGAGGCTATTATGGACCGGGCGTATACCCGCGCTCTGGGAAGCGGGCATATTGGCCAGGATGACTGGATGGATTTGTATAAAAACGAATACGGCCTGACGGACGCCCAGGTGGACGAGGTTCTTAACACAATGTCCTATCACGGAAGACGGGCGGCCGCCCTGAATCCTCTGGCAATGCTGCGCACACCTTTTGAAGAAATTGCAAAGCAGTATGGCTACGATGATCCGATGGAATATTTGCGCTCGCCTTTTAATCCCAAAACGACTCAATACTTAAGAGTAACGGGCAACGCGCCGTCAGCGGACGGAGCGGCATGTGTTATAGTCTGCCCGACGGAAATGGCCTGCCAGTTTAAGCAAAAGCCGGTGGAAGTTTTAGGCATTGGCGCCTCCTGCCTGGAGCTTATGCGGCCCCACAATGAAATGGAAATAACAAAGGAAGCGACCCACCAGGTTTATGAAATGACCGGCCTTGGCCCCAAAGATATTGACCTTCTTTTAGTCAATGACTTTGTTTTGTCCTCACAGCTTTTAGCTGCGGAGGAAATGGGGTATTTGCCAAAGGGCGAAGGCTGGAAGTGGGTTTTAGAGGGACGGACGGCCTTTGACGGCGATAAGCCGATCAATCCCCACGGCGGAAGAACCTCCTACGGCCACGCCTACGGCGCTTCGGGCATGGCGGATGTTTACGAGGCTGTGCTTCAGCTTCGCGGCCAGGCCGGGGAAAGACAGGTTAAAAATCATCCGAAAACGGCCATGCTTCGCGGCTTCGGCGGCGGACAGAACTGCCGTGTGCCAATTCTTAGAGTATTGGAAGAAGGGGGCGTTAAATAATGAAAATAGAGAAAATCGTAGAAAAATTTTACGAAGGTCTGGCAGACCATAAAATTTACGCCCGCAAATGTAAAGAGTGCGGCGCTATCGAATATCCGCCCAGGTATGCCTGCAATACATGCGGCTACCATGAAACGGAGTGGGTTGAGCTGTCGGGAAAGGGGAAGCTGCACAGCATTATTTTGCCGTCAACCTTAAATGCGGACCCGTGGAACGCTACGCTGGGAACCTATGCCTACGGTCTTGTGGAGCTGGAAGAGGGCGTGATGTTTAATGCGACGATTTTTGGCATAAGCAAGAAAAACGCAAAGAAGCTGCGCCCGCTGCTGCCATTGCCGGTACACCCGCTGTTTGCCCAGCGCGACGGCTTTACGACCCTGTTTTTTGAAATCGACGAAGTGGAGGGAATTGGAAATGACAAGAAATGAAGTTATGGATGTATTAATTGACTGTATCGCACAGATTTATAAAGCGGATAAAAGTGTGCTTTCGGAAAATACTAATTTGCCGGAAACCTTTGGAACGAATTCCCTGAACAGGGTTGCCCTTTGCTCTATGATTGAAAATGAGATTGATGTGCTCATTTCCCTGGGCGATGTGGGAAAATATCCGACCATTGGCGAATTGACGGATTTTGTTATTGAGAATATGGATGAATAAAACGCTTATTTTTGATTACTTATTTTAATACTTAAAATAACTTAAAAAATAATATTTAAATACTGCGCTGCCGCGCTGCGCAAGTCCGGGATGTAAGGCTTAGCAGTTACATTACAAGACAGGCAGGATAGTGCGGGAGCGCATATGAAGGAGGTATATTTTATGGCAAGAAAGGTGACTTTAATGACTGCTCAGTGGGCCGACCTGCCCTTTGAGGAAATGTGTACGCTGGCAAAAAAAATGGGGTATGACGGGCTGGAAATTGCGTGCTGGGGAAACCATTATGACATTAACCGGGCCGCAGAGGATGACGCTTATGTGGGCTGGATCAAGGAAAATTTAGAGAAAAACGGCCTTATGTGCCAGGCGATTGCGACCCATACGATTGGACAATGCGTGGGCGATTACAACGATCCGCGTCTGGACAATTTCGCTCCGGCAGCATTGGCCGGAATGCCGGATGAAATCCGGGCGTGGGCGGTTAAGACAATGATGAACGCGCCAAAGGCCGCTGAAAAGCTCGGCGTCCATATTATTACCGGCTTTGTCGGCTCGCCGATATGGAAATACCTGTACTCCTTCCCTCAGACAACAGAGGAAATGATTGAGAAGGGCTATCAGGAAATTTATGATTTGTGGAAACCGATTATGGATGAATGTAAAAAATACGACGTAAAATTCGCCCTTGAGGTTCATCCCGGAGAAATTGCGTTTGATTATTATTCCACAAAACGCCTTCTCGAAAAATTCGCGGACTGCCCGGAATTTGGCATTAACTTTGACCCGAGCCACCTGATTTGGCAGGGCGTGACGCCCCATGTATTCCTTAAGGATTTCATGGACCGCGTGTACCATGTCCATATGAAGGACGCGGCGGTGACGCTCGACGGAAAGAGCGGGCTTTTAGGCTCCCACATTGATTTTGGCGACTTGCGCAGAGGGTGGAATTTCCGTTCCCTTGGACACGGTGATGTAAATTTTGAGGAAATTATCCGCGTCCTTAACGCTTATGATTACCAGGGGCCTCTTTCCGTAGAATGGGAAGACTCTGGAATGGAACGGGTTTATGGAGCCACAGAAGCGGCGGCCTTTGTAAAGAAAGTCGATTTTGCGCCGTCAGACGTTAAGTTTGACGCGGCGATTGCCAATAAATAAGGAGGAGTACAGCCATGAGAAAAACATTAAGATACGGTATGGTCGGCGGCGATCTGAACGCGTTTATCGGCGGCGTCCACAGAACAGCCATTCATTTTGACGGCCGGGCTATGCTTGTGGCCGGCTGCTTTAACCCGGATATGGCGGCCAATAAATCGTGCGGCGAGTTCTACCGTCTTGACGAAGACAGAATCTATGCGGACTATAAGGAAATGGCGGAGAAGGAAAGCAAACGGGAGGACGGGATTGATTTTGTATCCATTGTTACTCCGAACTTCCTTCACTACCAGGTTGCAAAAACATTTCTTGAGCATGGCATTCATGTGCTGTGCGAAAAGCCGCTGAGCTTTGAAGTCGAGGAAGCGCAGGAGCTGAAAGCAATCGCAGAGAAAAAGAACCTGTTTTTTGCCGTGAATTATTCCTACTCTGGAAATAACATGGTTAAGGAGGCCAGGGAGCTTGTCCGCCAGGGCGTTATTGGCGAGATTATCAATGTCAACGCGGAATATCTCCAGGAGTATCTTGTGGACGACATTGGCAAGGGCGACCAGAAAATGGTGAAGCTTTCTTCCTGGAGAAAGGACCCGAAGGTTGCAGGGATTTCCAACTGCGTGGGCGATATTGGCTCCCACATTGAACATACGGTGTCCTACATTACAGGGCTTAAGCTTAAAAAGGTTGCGGCGGTTTTGGATTATTTTGGACAGCCTTTAGATCTTAACGCCAATATCCTTGTGGAATTTGAAAACGGCGCCCACGGCGTGTATTCCTCATCCCAGGTATGCGTCGGGCATATGAATGGCCTTGTTGTCCGTATTTTCGGAACCGAAGGAGCCATTGAGTGGGTCCAGGAAAATCCTAATATTTTAAGCGTGACATTAAAAGGGCAGCCAACTCAGATTTATAACCGGGGAATGGGCTATGTGTCCGCCCGGTCCGCGCAGATGAACCGTCTGCCCTCCGGACATCCCGAAGGACTGTACGAGGCCTTTGCCAATATTTATAAATGCTATATTTCAGCGCTCCTCAAAAAACTTAATGGAGAAGACTTAGATGAGGGTGATCTGGATTTCCCAACCGTGGACGACGGGATTTCCGGCGTTAAATTCATTCACGCCTGCGTAGAAAGCAGCCGGAAAAACGCCGCGTGGGTGGAAATTTAATCATACAGGAAACGTTTCATACTTAATGGGGGTAGTATAAAATGAAGATTAAAAAAGTCTGGGCCGCATTTCTGACCGCATCTTTATTCACATCTCTTGCCGCAGGCTGCGGAAATTCCAGTGAACCAGAGTCTTTAGATACTGCAGGGAAATCATCGGAGACTGCCGTTGGCAGCTCCGGCGATTCCGGAGATAGTACTCAGGGCTATGACGAGGATATTGCAGAAATTGAAGTCATGTTCTGGACAATGAACACGATTCCAAGAGACGTCCAAATGGTCGAAGACGCGATTAATGAAATTACCGAAGAAAAAATTAATACGCAGGTTCATTTGAATATTCTTGAAATGGGAAATTATGCCCAGCAGTTAAATCTTATTCTTTCCAGCAATGAAAAAATGGATTTAATGGTCACGCTCCCCGGGGAGTCGGCGCATTTTAATTCCATGTCTTCCCAGAACCAGCTCACAGATTTGACAGAGCTTTTACCGGAATATGCGCCGGAGCTTTTGGAAACAGTGCCGGAAAGCTGGCTTAAGGGTACGATGGTGGACGGGAAAATATTGTCTGTCACATCCTACGGCGATAAGGCGACGCCTTTGGGCTTTGTCTGCCGCACAGATATTCTTGAACAGACAGGGATTGACCCGGAAACATTGAAAACAGCCGATGATTTTGAGGCGCTGTTTGAAAAGGTTAAGGCGGTTGACCCGGATATTACGCCGTTAGCCGTTGGAAATAAAAAAATATTGACAACGCCTTATCTGATTGACAGTGAGGGGAATTTCGTGAAATATGACAGCCTTGGCGACAGCGACAATGCCCTGATCGGCATTATGGAAGG
>JAGZDD010000038.1 GCA_018369015.1 Clostridiales bacterium
GCCGGACAGCCTTAGCGCAAAGGGCCGGAACAATATTTCCCCGGGTACAAATAAATTTTCTTTTTCCAAAAATTCCCCCAAACAGCGAAACGCAAGAAACCGCTCAAGCTCCCTGTTTCCATCCTCCGGCTTCCCATACCGTTCAATCAACTGCGGATGTTCAAAAATATCTTCCAGACATTCGCTGCCTAAAACCTTTGTCCAATAATTCCTAACCTTATCATTTCTCTTAATTTCATCTAAAATATTCATCGTCAGCCCTCTTAATATCATCACACTTTGCCGGATTGCCAGAGCTTGCGCAGCGGCGGTTATCCGTGGCAGAGCCATACACAGCGCAGTATGGAATTTTTCAGGGAACAAAGTTTCCTGTAAGTAAAAAAACAGGCCGGGCATAGCCCGGCCAATGTAGGGAATCAGCAGCAAATAATGGTCAAACAGCCTTCAGTACTATATGTCCATATTCCCAGACTATCCTCTTTCCCTTTCGTTTCGCTCATTGTTACCTTTTCGATTTCCCTAAGCTCCCTTAACAGCTCCTCATTGCATAAAATTTGATCATTTTCTCTCATCAAAATCTCCTCCGTCTTCTATATTGTAACTTTTCAGCGCCATACCTGGCTTTGCACAGTTACTCTCTATCAAAACACACTTAGCGTGTCTGACGCTAACTCAGGCCTTTTATGTAAACAGGCTCACAACAACTTCAAAGCATTTCCCATCATCATGTATGTCCATAAGGCCCTCCTCAGCTTCCACAATGTTTCGCACACTGGCAAGCCCCAGACCGTGGCTATTCCGATCCGCCTTGGTCGTTTCGTACCGGCCTTCG
The DNA here is from genome assembly GCA_018369015.1 of Clostridiales bacterium. GTDB lineage: Bacteria > Bacillota > Clostridia > Lachnospirales > Lachnospiraceae > Catenibacillus. The sequence goes on from JAGZDD010000038.1 coordinate 833, forward strand.
GATTTCCGCCGCTTTCCTTCATAGGGATTGGATATTTCCAGCACAAATATATTCCCGGACATTTTCATAGACACCCTTATGCACCGCCGGGGCGCTTCCAGAGCAGATACCGCCTCAATCGCGTTGTCCAGCAGATTTCCAAGAACCACACAAAAATCGCTGTCCTTCACCGGGCATGTATGGACATTAAGAAATAAATTTACTTCAATTCCCTGTTCCTTGGCCTGAGCCACCTTATAATTAAGCATAAAGTCAATGACCGGAACTCCAGTATAATTCTGGCACTTAGAAGACAGAGATACATTCAACTGATCCTCCACATAAGCCCTGGCCGCCTCCGGCGCTCCGTCCTTCAAAAAGCCGTCCACAGTAACAAGATGATGGCGCATGTCATGGAACTGCCTCCGCTTCGTCTCATACATGTCACAAAGCGACCTGTACTGCTCCGACATCATCCGGCTGTTCATTTCCTCCATTTTTTCCTGCTGCTTTACCTCATTGTAGGCGTTCAGCACCATACATACGATACCAGTACTCCCAAGAACGAGTAAAAAGAAAAGTAAACACAAAATATATACACGCTCTGTCAACTGATATACATATTCCCTTGTATAAATTATATTTTCAAAAAACAGCCATTCCAACAGTAAGAAAATCGCCAGATATTTATAGGTTCGCTTTCTCCGGCACCAAATGAAGCTTTTTCCACGCATCCACCATGCCGCTGCTAGAAGCCCGGCAATTATTACTATTTCAATAAGGATATGCCACCCACTCCAGGGAAGAAAGCGGCCCTCTATGTAATTCACATTATAATCGGAAAAAGTAACCCTTTCCACAAAGCATATGAGATAGACCGCAAAATACTCAAGCATCAGCAAATGGCACCAGTACAGAAAATTGCGCACTAAAAGCTGCCAGATATTGATCTTAAAAAATATAAGAAGGACAACAAACAAATAGAAGGCTTCAATAATAATTTCTGGTGCAGAAGATTTGACCCAAAACGTATTTCCTGCCCGGAAAGCCGTTGCCGCAGCCATAAGCACCGCAAAAATCCCCTTCGCCCACCAATTTTCCCACCGCATGGGATAAGGGCGGACGGCCAGGGCCACGCCTGTATAAACAGTGACTATTTTTAGAAGAATGGTAACAATATGTCCGAAACTCATGGCCGCTTCCTCAAATAGTCTGATAAGGCTCTTTTCAGCTTTTGCTTCTGGGTGCGGCTTACTGGCAGCTCGGTTCCCTCGCTAAGAAGGACGTTTTCCCCGACGGAAGTGATATGGGCCATATTGACAACAGTGCTTTTATCCAGATAGTGAAATTCCGGAGCGTTTAAGTCGCAAACAACCTGGGCCAGAGGCTTGCGCTCCCGAAATTCCCCGTCCTTTGTATAAAAAATCGTATATTTTTTCTCAATTCTTAAATAATAAATACGATTCAGCGCGAACCGGGCTAGGTTATTGTCGTTTTCCACAACATAATACCTAAGCTCTTCTTTGCGTTTATCCATGTCGTCAAGTATAGCAGCCAGCGCCATGGGCAGCTTTTCCTGCTCAGTACCTTTGATAATAAAACGCCAGGCATTGTATTCATAGCCTTCTGTGGCATAATCGTTATGGGAGGTAAGGAAAATAATATAGGCTTCATTATCTCTTAAACGGATTTCTTGGGCCAGCGCTATGCCGCTAATCTTAGGCATTTCTATATCCAGGCAATAAATATTGCTGAGATGATGATCTTCAATATCCCACAATAATTCCTGTGAGCTGTCATAATTTCTTATAACGCATTGACGGCCGGACATCTGAAACTTTTCCCTGGCAATGGCTGAAACTCTGCTGCCAAATTCTTTATCATCATCAATGATTGTCATTCTCACCATGCAAAACTCCCCCCCCCGGCTTTTTCCTCCCGCTCTGCTTTAGCGAAAAGCCTGTCTATATTATAGCCTAATTTTTCCAAAATTTTTTATTATATCTTTATCTGTTGTATTTTGACCTTTAATTGTTGTTATTCATTCCGCACAAGGGTAACGCCAGCTCCTCTACCCCCCTTTTTCAAAATGTTCTTGGCATAGCCAGCCAGAACATTTGCTTTACAGCCCAAAAGCAGAAATACATTTTCTGTGTTATATTTTTAGCTATATATTATCTATTTACTTCTATTTTTCTTCCTCTATTTTTGGCAAATTACTAAAATTTATCATTTCCAATGTCTGCAATTGTTGTACTGCCAACTGCCGCAGCAATTCCATACGTTCTTTTTGATTCTTCCCCTGATTAATCAAAACTGCATTATAACTTTCCAAACAAAACAACATTCAGCATATCTGCTTCATTCGCATAGGTATACGCCACCTGTGCGGATGTTAGTTCCGGGGGAAGCAGATTTTCTTTAATTGCATCTGTATGTATCCTATAATTCAGCTTGGAGATTTCTCTATTCAAATTCCAATTCAAAGATAACCGACTATTTTCGTCTGTCTTTAAACGCCTGTAGTCTTTCATAATATATAGCTGAAGCTCCGGAGAAATCCACGTTGCGAAAGACATAGCAATATCACTATGGGCGTATGTTCCTCCGTAGCGTCCTGCTTTTGAAACAATACCAATAGCATCTGTTGCTTCGATCCATTTTTTAGGTGACATCGTAAAAGCATTCGCTCCAGCCTGTTTTCTAAACCCCTCGAATTCGAGGGGTTTAAAATTTGGATTGTGAAGTCTTTCCCATAGGCCCAAAAAATCTATCACATCCCGATTTCTCATCCAATTTTGTATAACCGCTGTGGGATCATCACTTTTATATCGGGCTATGTCTGTCAATGAAATAAATTCATTTTCAAAGTCCTGTGTATAAATACCAATATCTATCCCATTAGCATGAATTATATCCTTAATTACTTTTCCCATTACTCCTCCTATAATAATATCACAAGCTTTCCTATATTCTTCCTTAGATATTCCTTCATCATTTTGTAGGTAACTCACTCTTTTGGCTTGTACGCCTCGGCTCTTTTATTGATATTAGTTTCAACGTCAACCGCCTCCCAAAACGCATTCACCGTTTCCACAACATTTTGCCGCGTAACCCGGCTGCTCTTGCTCCACTCTCTCGGAAAAAGGCTGCGGTACTGGCGGTAATTGAACCGCTCGTCCAAAAGGGCGATGACACCCCGGTCCTTTTCTGTGCGGATAACGCGCCCGCCTGCCTGGAGCACCTTATTCATCCCCGGATACAGATAGGCGTACTCAAAGCCCATGCCGCATTTTGCGTCATAAAATTCCCGCAAAAGCTCCCTCTCGTTTCCGACCTGGGGCAGCCCGGTGCCTACAATGATTGCCCCGATTAACCGGTCTTCCTTAAGATCAATTCCTTCGGAAAAAATGCCGCCCAGCACGCAAAAGCCCAGCGTAGTCGTTTGCCGCCGTGTGGCAAAGGCCTCTAAAAAGCGCTGCCTTGCCTCCTCGTTCATGGAATTTTCCTGCATTTGAATTTCAAAACCATTTCCCGCCTTTGAAAGCTCCCTCTGGGAAAATACTTCAAACACGCTTTCCATATACGCATAGGAAGGAAAAAACACAAGGTAGTTTCCGTTTTTGGCTCTGGCAATATCCCGTATGTAATCGGAGATACGTTCATATTCCTCTGTGTTTCTCCGGGTATATTTGCTGCTCACATCCCCTGCGGTCAGCAAAAGCCAGTGGTCGTCACAAAAAGGGGAATCGGCATACATATCATAATCCGTTTTTGCAGAAACGCTTAAAAGCCCTTTATAATACTGCACCGGAAGAAGCGTGGCTGAAAAAAATACGGCAGCCAGGCCCAAATCCATGTGTTTTTCCAAATCCTTTGACGGATCGACGCAAAAAATTTTCAGCATAAAATCCCCGTCGGCCAATGTTTGTCCGTATTCAATATAGCGCGCCTCATCCATGGCGTCATAAGCATTGACAAAACGCTTTGCTTCAAGGTAAAGCTTAAGCACCTGCTCCTTTAATGCAAGGTGCTGCCTGCTTTTAGTTTCATTATCCTTTAAAAACAGCTCCATTTCTGACATCATCCGCATCAAATACAGGGTAAGCCCGCCGCTGCTGTTGGTTTTTATGCAGTCCGGGCAATCGGCGGCAATGCCCTGGAGATATTTTATACACTTTCCGATTCTGGCGGCGATTTTAGGCGCCTCTGCTTTAACAAGCCCCCGCACAGCCTTAAACTCTGAAACGCAAAGCTTTGCCGAAAACATTTCCCTGGCCCGCTCCACAAGATTGTGCGCCTCGTCAATAAGAAGGATATAGTTTTCCCGGCTGTCGCCAAAAAAGCGTTTCAGATAAACATAAGGGTCAAAAACATAATTATAATCACAGATAACCCCGTCAAGCCAGACCGCCGCGTCAAGCTGCATTTCAAAGGGGCATACATTGTACTCGCCGGCATAGCGTTCCACAACCTCGCGGGTAATGGCATTTTCCCGGCAGATCATGTCGAAAACCGCCCTATTGACCCGGTCGTAATGTCCCTTCGCCCTGGGGCACTCCCCGGGGCTGCACCGGGGTTCGTCAAGAATACAGCATTTCTCTTTCGCCGTCAGTGTAATGTATTTAAAGGCCATTCCATTTTTTTCGAGAATATCCAAAGCCTCCTGGGCCACGGTGCGTGTAATTGTCTTAGCGGTCAGATAAAAAATTTTATCGCTTCGGCCCTCGCCCATGACCTTAATTGCAGGGAACATTGTGGAAATGGTCTTCCCGGTACCTGTGGGCGCCTGGATAAACAGCTTTTTTCCCCGGATGATTGTCTGGTAAACGCCGGAAATAAGACGGCGCTGCCCCGGACGGTAATCAAAGGGAAACGCCGTATTGCCAATAGAAGCGTTGCGCTGCGCCTTCCATGCCAGCGCCCAGCGCACCCACACGCCGTACTGCTCCATGACATCCATAAACCATTTTTCCAGATCCAAAAAGGCCCATTCTTCATTGAACCGTTTAATTTTCCCCGATTCCAGGTGAATATAGGTCAGTTGGATGCCTATGCGTGAAAGCCCGTTTTCCTTCGCATACATGTAGCCATAGCACAGCGCCTGGCCTAAATGGGTCGGCACAGGCGCCTCAAGGCTTTTAAGGCTTGCATAGGTTCCCTTGATCTCGTCGATAGTATAAAAATATCCGCTGTCTTCTTCATTTTCCGGGATATGATAGTCCTCAATAATCCCGTCGGCCCGGCCTTCTAAGGCAATCACAAGGTCGTTTCCCAAAGGCACATCCATTTTCAAGGACACCTCCGCCCGGTAGGAGGCGCCTCCCTCTTTCTGTATTTTTTTGTGGGCGGCGCTTCCCTCCTGCATCGCCTGGGCATCCCGAAGGCTTGACGAGCTGCTGTCAATATCCCCGGACACGAGAATAAACTCCACAAGCCGGCGCACCGATATTTTTACCTTATCCATAAACAGCGGGCCTCTCTTTCCAAAGTCAAAGCGGACATTTTGGTTACTGTTCAGACCAGCCTCAAACACTCCGCTGTTTGAGGCGTAAGAACGTGATTCAGGGGTGAGCGGGCTCCTTTTGCGCAGCAAAAACTTCAAATGAGCCCGCGAATGTTACTGTTTACAGGGTACCTGTAAACAGTAACACATTTTTGGCCCGCTTCACTCCTTGCATGGTTCCGCCTAAGGGCAGTTACTATTCTTGGCTTCGCCGATAATAGTAACAAAGGACGGACTGTAGTTATAGTTTAGCATTTTCCACTGCTTGAAACAAGCCGGGAATTATGGTATTCTATCCACAATAGTTTACGAAAGGTTGTCGATTTCATGGAAAAAGCAGCTCAAAATGATTTTGGCCGGGGAAGCATGGCCCGCAATATTTTAAATATTGCCCTTCCCATGACTCTGGCTCAGTTGATTAATGTCCTCTACAGCGTTGTTGACCGCATGTATATCGGCCGGCTCCCCCATGCTGCCACACTGGCGCTGACCGGCGTGGGCTTAACTCTGCCGATTGTTTCCATGATTATGGCCTTTTCCTTTTTGTTTTCTACGGGCGGCGCGCCTTTATGTTCCATCGCCCGCGGCGAAGGTAATATAAAAAAAGCCGAAAAAATTCTCGGAACCTCCATGACAATGCTCGTCCTCATCGGTATAACCCTTACGATCCTCCTTTTTATATTTAAAAAGCCTCTCCTTTATCTTTTAGGAGCCAGCGATGCAACCTTTCCCTACGCAAACGAATATCTGTCTATCTATCTTCTTGGCACTGTTTTCGTAATGATAAGTCTTGGAATGAATAGCTTTATCAACTCCCAGGGCTTTGCAAAAACCGGAATGTTGACCGTTCTGATCGGCGCTGTTTTAAATATTATCCTGGACCCGGTTTTTATTTTTGTCCTTAACATGGGCGTTTCAGGTGCCGCTCTGGCGACAATCATCTCCCAGGGTGTTTCCGCGCTCTGGGTCGTCCATTTCCTTTTAAGTTCCAAAGCGCTCCTGCGTTTAAAGCTTTCCACCCTTGTTCCGGATCTTAAGCTCACAGCCAGAATATGCGGCCTTGGCCTTTCCGGCTTTATCATGTCCGTGACCAACAGCGCCGTGCAGATGGTATGCAATACAAGTCTTCAGACATGGGGCGGCGATATTTACGTTGCCATTATGACCGTCTTAAACTCTGTCCGCGAAATCATCACAATGCCGGTCCAAGGCCTTACTAACGGCGCTCAGCCGGTACTGGGCTTTAATTACGGCGCAAAAAAATATGACCGTGTGCGCCAGGGCATTAAGTTTACCGCATTTGCAGGGATTATTTACACGCTGGCCGCCTGGGCCATTGTCTTTGCCATTCCCGGCGTGTTCATACGCCTGTTTAACAGCGATCCATCCCTTCTTAGCGCCGGTATCCCCGCCCTCCGGCTGTATTTTTTCGGTTTCTTTATGATGGCGCTCCAGTTTGTAGGACAATGCGTCTTCACCGGGCTTGGCAAAGCAAAGTTCGCCGTATTTTTCTCCCTGCTGCGCAAAGCTATTATTGTCATTCCTCTCACACTGTGGCTTCCCCATGTGGGAGGGCTTGGTATCAACGGAATTTTCCTCGCTGAACCCATCTCCAATTTTATCGGCGGTGCCGCATGTTTCTTCACAATGATGTTCACCGTTTACAGAAAGCTTGGCAGCAATACGCCGCAGGCAAAAAATCCGCAGCGTCCGGGCATGTGTGAATAATCCGCCGCAGCCTGGTCCGCGCCCGGCCCAGGTGCCTTTTCCTAATTTTTATACATCCAGGAGGATCCAAAAATGAAGCTAAAAAATATTAAGATGGCTTTCCCATACACAATCCCGGTCATGCTTGGCTACATTTTCCTTGGGATTGCCTTTGGAATACTTCTCTCAAGCCAGGGCTATCCTTTTTATCTGGCGACCTTAATGAGCCTCATCATTTATGCCGGTTCCATGCAGTTTGTCGCGATCAACCTGCTCACCGGGGGCGCCGGCATTTTAAGTACCATCCTTATGACGCTTATGGTCAATGCCCGCCACCTTTTTTACGGCCTTTCAATGCTAAACAAATTTCGGGCCATGGGCAAAAAAAAGCCCTACATGATTTTTTCCCTGACCGATGAAACCTATTCTCTGTTGTGCGGCTTAAAACCCCCATCGGGAACGGACGCCAACAGCTTTTACTTTTGGATCGCCCTTTTAAACCAGCTTTACTGGGTCATCGGCTCCACCGCCGGAGCAATTGCGGGCTCTGTCATCACTTTTAATTCTACAGGTATTGATTTTGCCATGACCGCCCTTTTTGTCGTTATCTTTATCGAACAATGGGAGTCTGTTAAAGTCCTAGAGCCTGGCGGCAGCCTTCCAAGACGGCTGTACTTAAGCCTGTTCCGCCATCTTCCCGCAATCATCGGCCTGGCTGTAACGATCATCTGCCGCCTGGCTTTTGGCGCCGACAGCTTTATTGTCTTTTCCATGGCCGGAATTTTCATTCTTCTGTGTGCGGGCAAGCCACTATTAGATAAGGAGGAGGAACAACATGCTGCCCTTAAATAAAGCTTTAATCATCATCCTTGTGATCGCTCTTGTCACTTTTTTGACCCGGGTGCTCCCTTTTCTTGTTTTTCCCGGAAATAAAAAAACCCCGGCCTTTGTCGCATATCTTGGCCGGGTGCTTCCCTTTTCAGTCATGGGAATGCTCGTTATTTATTGTTTAAAATCAATCAATCTCCTGGCCGCTCCCTTCGGCCTGCCCGAGCTTATAAGCGTTGCCCTCGTTGTCCTCCTCCATAAATGGAAGCATAACCTTCTCCTTAGTATCGTCGTTCCAACGGTGCTCTATATGGTTCTGGTGCAGGCTGTGTTCGTATAAAAGCCGGGCGCCGGGGCCAACCTCCATTTGCTTTTTCTGGTATTCCCTTGGAGTCATGCCTACGTACCGGATAAAAGCGCGGTTAAATGTCCGCGTTGATGAAAAGCCTACGCTGTATGCGACATCGGTCATTGACATTGTCTGTTTTTCTAACAGGCGGCAGGCTTCACCGACACGCAGAGTCCTCACATAGTCTCCAAATCCCATGGAAAGCCTTTGGCTGAATAGATGTGAAATATAATATTTATTAATATGAAGTGCCCGGGCCACATCCTCCAAAAGCAGGCGTTCGCTAAAATGCGACATGCAGTAATTTAAAATCATGTTGACGGTCGTACGCTCTGCCGGATTCGCCGGGCACAGCGCAAGCTTTGTCAAAATGCGCCCCAGCACCAAAAGGAAATACCCCTTCACCTGCATCATCTGAGCTGCCGGATTTTCCTTGTCATAGTTTTCTAAAATCCGGTTCAGGGAACGCAGCCCATAAGACAGCTCGGTATCTTCCATAGCATTTTTAAGGAGCGCGTCCTCCGGGGTATTCTGGTGAAATAAATAGGCAAACTCATCCGCAATTTCCACCGGGAACAGCAAAATAATATATTCTTCATCCATCCGGCTCTCATAGTAATGAATCTGGTTAGGGAACACAACAAACACATCCCCCGGGGTAATTTCATATTTCCTTGATTCTATAAAACCTGCGGCACACCCCTTAAGCATACCGACAATCTCTAAATGCCCGTGAAGGTGAGGGCCAAAATCAAGTCTTGTTCCCATCCGTACAGAAAAGGTTCCGCTTTTATCCTCATAAAAATATTTCAACGCCGATTCTCCTCTTTAAAAAACCAAGGTAACAGCTCGTATGGCAAAGCTGTTACAAACTAAGCAATATTTGTCCGATTTATACCGTCATTTGGCTTGAATTATAGCACCTTTTTGCGTATCATTCAAGAGGTGCGTATCTGGCCGCTATCCGTCCTGACCGTTATTTTGTAACTAAATCAGCCACGGCTAAGGACGGCAAGAACACGGCCAATCTATACGCGCCTGACTATAAGTATACCGAAAAAAGAGGAGGCACAAATTGATGTTACCCATTGGATTACAGCTTTATTCTGTAAGAGAGGATATGGAAAAGGATTTTAAAGGAACGTTAAAAAAAGTCAAAGAAATGGGCTATGAAGGCGTTGAATTTGCCGGATTATTTGACCACAGCGCCCAGGAAGTAAAGGAAGCCTTAGAGGAAGCCGGACTTATCCCTCTGTCCGCCCATGTTCCATTTTTAGATATGATCGCAGATCCCGAAGGCACAATGAAAACCTACGCTGCCATTGGATGCAGCTACATCGTTATCCCTTACCTAAATGAGGAGTACCGTCCAGGCTGTGACAAATTCCAGGAGGTCATTGACGGCGCCCGTGTTTTAGGTGAAACGGCCAACAAATACGACATGACATTACTCTATCACAACCATGATTTTGAGTTTGTAAAGCTTGACGGCAAATATGCCTTGGATATCCTTTACGACACAATTCCCGCAAACCTTCTTCAGACAGAAATTGATACGTGCTGGGTCAATGTTGCCGGGGAGGATCCGGCCGCTTATGTCCGCAAGTACACAGGCCGCGCTCCAATCGTTCATTTAAAAGACTTTTTCAAATCTGGAAATGTCACAAAGATGTACGAGCTTATCGGTATTGACGATGAAGAAAATGCCAGAAAAGAGAACGGGGTATTTGAATTTCGTCCGCTCGGCCACGGCCTGCAGAATATTTCATCTCTGCTAAAGGCAGCCAAAGATGCACACGCAAAATGGGTCGTTGTCGAACAGGATCAGCCCTCCATGGAAAAATCGCCGATGGAATGTGTAAAAATGAGTATCGATTATTTAAACACACTAAAATAATAAAACGTTTTTTCCTCTGGATAAAACAGTTTTTCCTTTGGAGACGTTATACCAGGATCGGATAGAGGAAGAGTTTCTTCCCCTATCCGCTGCGATACAACAGCCAGCTCACAGCAAAGTTTCTCTGCGGTCGGCGCAGGGCTTATCGCGCAAGAAGAGGCGCCGCATTAAATGCAGCGCCCCCCTTCATTTATAAAATTCCATAACAGTTCAGCCCGCGCCATTCGCAAAGTCGTGCTCGCGCGCTTTGATTATCCGCCGATCAGCTTATGCCACATATCACAGTGCTGTTTTAAAAGGTCCTCGGTCACTAATTGCCACGGCTCGTACTGGAAAGCCTCACATTCCGTAGATACATAGCCGTCATACCCGATTTTTTTCAAAATGCCTGCAATACGTTCGCAGTCAAATGTTGGGTCCTTCCCCTCAGGTGTCAGTTCGTCAAAGCATTTTGCATGGACATGGCTGATATATGGGCCAAACTCCTCTAAATATTTGTAATCGCTTCGGGAACCCTGGCAGCAGTTTTTCACCATCAGCACATCTAACGGCGTTCCTCCCATTTTTTTGCAGGTTTCCATCGCCGTATCAATATCCACGCCTTCCTCATAAGCCTTGCGGCAATACTCGGCCAGGCTGACATTGGCGCCCTTAGCCACATAATATTTTAACATTCTCGGCGGTACGCTGTACTGAAAAACGCTGATGTCCGGACATATACTTACCCGGTCTGTTTTATTTTTATCAATCATTTCCAAATATTTTAAAACCGACGGGTCATTAAGAAGCTTTGGGCCATGAACCTCCAGCGACAGTGTAACGTCAAGCCTGTCGGCATCCGGTATGCAGGCTTCAAGCTGCTGCGGTGTATACAGATTCATTACCCGGACCACATGGATTCCCATTTTATTGGCAATCCTCATATCCCGGCGAAGCTGCCCGCACTGTTCTTCATCGGTCATTTTACGGCTTTTTAAAACCATATATTCATTAAATACATCAAGGCAGGCCGGCTCTACATGGTACTTGTCCATCCATTCATGCCATTTTTCATAAAATTGCTCCGTCGGATTCGGGTAATTGTCAATCATCTGAGGCCCAATAATCTCAATGCCCTTATAGCCGATTTCTGCGGCTTTGGCAATACATTGCTCCAGCGTATATTTCCGGTCAAAATATTCTCTGGCAAAGCTATATAATGAAATTGAAAGCTTCATCTTTCTTCCCTCCCATCCGGCTGTACAATTAAAATCTTTTTCTGATACGTTGCGTCAGGGTAATTATGGTATGTGACAAATACTTCAAGAAAAACCTCGACCATATGAGGCCCAGGGCTTAAGCCTCCCGGCTTTCTCAAATGAAGATAGCCATATTTATTCAAATACCAGTATTCCTCCGACTGCTGCGGCCCAATCTCGTCCAGTCGGTAAACATGCGGATTATCCTCCACCTGAAAGTAAATATCCTCCTGGGGAATCAGTTCATTGTCAATTCTGACCTCAAGCCGCCTAATCAGCGTCACTGCCATGGACCTGTACCAGCATGTGCGTATTGCCATGGTGCAGCCCATAACCGCCTCCCCCTGAACATCATTATGTAAGCTTCCGTCAACAATTAAATATTGCTCCCAGCAAGACCTGGCGCTGTACACCAGCCGCGTAAGCTCCCTGGGATCTTCCAATACAGCTTTATACTCTCCCATACTTCCTCCTATTGGCCATTCCTTTAAGGCCATTATGGTGTGCCCGGCAGGGCCTTCCTCCTTTTGGCCATCCTTTTATAACTTTGCAATATCAATCATCCGTATACATGTGGGCGTAGCCACCCGGGCAACTGTCCGGGGATCTTTTAAATCTCCGGTTTCAGGATCAATGATAAAACGGGTGATTGTGTCAAGATATTGATTTCCCACATACAAAAATCTTCCGTCCGGATCAATAGCAAAGCCCCGTGGGCAAGGGCCTTCTAACGCCACATTTGAAACACGCCCTAAACGCCCGGTGCCGGCATCAATAGAAAAGACTGAAATCAAGTCCTGCCCCTGCCCGGTCGTGTAGCTGCTGCGCTGGCTTGAATACAAAAATTTCCCGCTGGGGTGCACATGAATATCCGCCGGCGAACCATAGGTATCGCCAATCGTGTTTGGATCAGTTCCCAAAGCAATGTCAACCATAGATTTGTAATCGATTTCTTCCAGAGTTCCGGCCTGGCTGCAAAATCGATAAGCCGACACAGTGCTAAGTGTTTCATGGTTTACATAACAATACGGCGCCCATGGATGAAACTCTAAATGCCGCGGCGCGCTTCCGGGCCGGCAATGAAACACGGTGTGGGGCGTTGATTCTAAAATGCCTCTTTCCCGGTTGAACCGGTAAATATAAATACAGTCGCAGCCTTTGTCGCAGGCCAGCACCCACTGCCCCGAAGGGTCAAAATTCACGGAATGGAGGTGGGAACAAACCTGCCCCCGCACCCTAAGCGCCCCACGGCCCTGGTGCTTGTGCAGGTCACACACATTTCCCAGGCTTTTATCCTCCTTTAAGCGAAACATCACAAGTGTGGAATCATCATATTCTTTTTGCAGCTCATAACCGCCATGTCCGTTGGAAACAGCCTTCGTCACCACATCCAGCCCGGAGCCGTGATTGGTCACAAGGATGAACTGTTCTCCTGGGTCTATACAAATATAACTGGTACACGCCCCCATGGCAGACACATCGTTTTGCGCGGCAATTTTTCCTGTGGCCGGATCAAATTCCATGGCCAGCACACCGCCCCCGGCCCCCCATACATCTTTATAATTTTTGTCCTCGATTGTCGCGTAAACATGGCGTCCATTTCTGGAAACACATAAAATACTATTATTTCTAAAGCCTGTCAAATGGTCGGTTTCTGTCAGGCTCCCATTTTGGGGGTCAACTAAAAATACATGGATACCCTCGCCATGCCCGCCAAAATCCTGCCATGTTCCTACAAATGCGTATCTTTTGAAGCCCATATTAAACCTCTGTATCAAAATGATATACCCTGCCTGCGATTTCCTGTTCTCTTAAATAGACGGATTCGGAGCTGTCTATAATCTCCTCGGCGGTCACGCTCCGCCCAAGCCTTCCGGACAGGAAAATGCCGTCTGTAATTAAAAGCTGGTTCAGGGCAATTTCCGGCGTATTATAGCGTGAAGCTTCATCAAGAATCCCAAGCTTATAGGCCAGCCACATACACTGGTTATCATTGTATAAAAGCATCCTCGGGTTTTGCCGGGTCTCCATTATTCCATTGGCATCGCAGCAAAGCTCCATACTCACATCCCGGCCGTCCACATTTCCAAAGAAACGCAGCTCCGGCTCGGCCCCAAAAGCCGCATCCGGATTGGCCCGGGCAAATTTCCCGCCCTCCGTATCCGTATGCAGTACCTCCAGCCCGCCTTTAGAACCTAGAATATACGTCATAGCATAGTCTTTGTAATTGTTAGCCGATGTGGAAAGGAAATGGAAACCCATCCCGTTCTCAAATTTGATAAAGCCATCGATCGTGTCTTCCACATCGTAACCGTCCGCAGATTTTACAAGGCTTTTATCATAATCTACAAAATGGCCCGTAAAGCCATTGACCGACTGTATTTTCGGGCAGTCAAACAGATGAAGGATCTGCCCGATGACATAAATCCCCAAATCGATGGACGGCCCATGGCCGGCAATACGCTGTGACAAAAAATCCTGCGTAAACCTTGGCAGATCATAGCCCGGCCTTCGGCGCCGGGTGCATTGCTCTAAATTGACCAGATACGGTGTTCCAAGCTTCCCTTCTTTAATATATTGCTTTGCCAGACGGGTCTGCGGCGTCATTAAAGAGCTTATTTGTACATGAAATTTTCTTCCCAGCTTTTTAGCGGCGTCAATCATCAATTTCGCATCCGCGTAGGTCACAGCCGCCGGCTTTTCGCAATAACAGTCAAAACCAGCCTTCATTACTTCAATGGCAATCGGCACATGGAGATTGTTATGGACGCATACGTCAATCGTATCAATATCATCCCGCCTTAACATCTCATGGTAATCCTCATAAAGATCCTTTTCCCGGAAATGGTACCGCTCTCCCCATTCCCGCCTCCGCTTTGGCACAAGCTCCGCCAGGGCTGCAACCTCGGCCCGAAAGCCAAGGCTGTCCGCCCGGTCATTGATATTTTTATAAATCTGCATATGGCGGTGCGAAATCATGCCTCCGCCAATAATTCCAACTCTTACGGTCTGCATTTTTGTATTCCCCCTAAACCGGTATACAGGGCAGCGCACCGTGCACGCCCCATAAATATCCGTTTTTATCCGCATCAGCACCGGCTTTACTGTTCCAGCAATGCTTTAAGCATTTCCTGGTTTCTGCGTACCTCCTCAATCTCATCGGCATTTTCCATACACCCGACATCGTGGAAATAGCGCTGTCCTTCAAATTCTGTAGCAATATAGCCATCATAGCCGCTTTCCTTCAAAATACGGATAACGTTTTCATTATCAATACTTGGTTCAGTACAATCCTTTGTCATGTGCCAGCATTTATTATGTACATGAACAATATAGTCCACATATTTGCCAAGCAGCGCCGGATCATCGTAGGTTGCGAAATAAACGCGTTTAAACAGCGCGTGATCCATGGCATTGGGATTCATTTTAGCGACCGCGGCGGCGGCCTCCTGCTGGGGTACCTTATCCATATAGGCTTTACATGTATAATCCGCAATTTCTTTTTTTGCGCCTGCGCGTATAAATTTCTGAATAATCACCTCAGACTGGGAACGCACATAAATACCTGTATCGGGAATAACGCCAATGGCACGGGTATTTTTCTTTTCCGCAAGCTCGTAAAGCCTTAAGCAATACTCATTTTCCAGCGAATAGGGCGAATGGATCTCAATGCCAAACTTAAGCCCCATATCCTGGGCTATGGGAAGCATCATTTCCACAAGCTTCAGGGGAGTCGTCAACATTCCCCGGACCACAGGAAAGCCCAGGCGTTTCGCAAAACGGAAAGCGTCCGTATACATTTTTACCTGCTCTTTCCATGTAAGAATACGGTTTCCAAAAAGCTTATAATCATAAAAAATATCCATCGCACAAGGTTCTACACCGTATTTTTCCATCCACTCTTTCCACTGCCCTACAAAATGGCCGGAAGGGTCTAAATATTCATCCGCGCAGTTTTGCTCCGGGATCAGCTCAATCCCTACGGCCCCGGTTTCGGCCGCCTTGGCAATGCAGCCTTCTAAGGTAAGCTTCCCTAAATAAAAATTTTCCTGATAGCTGTACAGCGTTACCGCTCTTTTTATACTCATAGCCTTCTCCTTACCTGACAAATGCTCCGGCCTTCAGCTCTTTACTGGCAATACCTATAAAGCCGAGGTGGGAATAGGAAATCCTCAAATAAATACCGATCTCCACGGTACGGTAATCGGTGCTAAAAGCCCTCCCCAGCCCGTCCGGCTCCATCACGCTAAGCGTTGCCTTTTCCCCAAAAAGCCAATAGCTGTTAGCCATCGTTTTCATTTGTTCCATTGTAAACGTGCCGTCATGGGTCGTGAAAAGAAATTTCCCCGGATCATACTCCTTCCCGTCGACCTTTACTGTCAGCCTTTCAATCAGCGACAGCCGCGCGGAGCGATAATATGGAATCCGAAGCTTTAACTGAAACCCAACCGGCGGATCATCCGGATGATCCCGGTCATAAATATTCCCAAAGCCTTCATCGCATAATAAATATTTTTCAAACAGCGAGTTTGTCATAAAGCCTCCACCTCTGTCTTAAGATCCTCAAAGCAATTGCATTTTTTATTTTCAGGATTTGCAAAGCACATAATAAGCTCCGCATTTTCTTCAATGCTTAAATTAATCTCCTGGTGAAAATCTCCCGGATTTACATATCCGGCGTCGCCCGCGCTGCACTCCTCCTCAATGCGGGTGCCGTCGGCTTCAATAATAACCTCACGTATTTTTCCTTTCACAAGATACCAGGCACACTCGGCCTGAAGGTGCCTGCGCATCTGGCTCTGCCCAGCCGGCAAAAGCGTACAATAGGTTCCAAGCAAATGTTCCGTAGCGCATGTATCGCAGGAAGTCATCAGTTCTGTAATCATTCCGGGCTGAACGGTTCCCGATTTTGGCGTCAGCGTCCGGTCAATCGTCTGTGTTTTTTTCATTTTTTATTCCCCGCCTTTCCTGGTCTTTTATGTTCCTCACCACATGGTGTTCCCTCTGCAAAGAGATTTTTTGAATTACTGAATATGCAAAACATCCTCCAGCTTTTTGCCCCGCTTCCTCATATATTCATCCACAACATCGGCTTCCTGGTAAAATACTGTTTTTGCTCCCTCCGTACTGTTGCAGCCTGCATAGCAGAAAATAACCTCCCCGGTATTATCCGCATTAAGATTCATTCCTACATGAATTTCATTGGGATGAACGTAGCCGACCGTTCCCGGGAAACATTCCGTTTCTTTATATTCCTGATGATCCACGGTGCAGGAGTAATGAAGGGAATGGCCCGCCATCGTGAACCACTGAACCTCACAGCCTAAATGCACATGCTCCTGATTTCTTGACGCTGGGTTATGGATTGTATCTCCCAGCATAATATTCGTCGACCCGCAGGTTTCTCCACAGATCAGGGAATATACGCCAAAGCCTTTCTCAAATCCATTATCGCGGATGACATCCGCCCGGTGAACAACCTTCGATTTACCCATTGTAAATCCCCCTTTTTATTTTTATGTAAATAATGTTATCATACATATGTAAATATATCAATATACATATGATTAAAGCTATTTCTTTTCAAACTCATTCTTTTCAAAAAGCAGAAAATATTTTCAACATAAAGAAACAGAGTGCAGTTACTTGTATAAATAAAGTAACTGCACTCTGTTTTTACAAGGCCACGAAGGTCTAACGCCATTTACGTTGTTTCCCTGTCAATAACCACATGTTTAATGTTAAGCCTGCGCCCTACCGTTGTTTTTCCTGAAATCCTTGCGGTCATCAGCGAAATGGCCTCCCGCCCAATTTCATAATAGGACTGGGTCACATTGCTAAGCGGCAGCCATGCCTGCTGGGCGCTTTCCTCGCTTCCGCAGCCCATAACCAAAACTTCCCCGGGAATTTTTATGCCACAGCGGGTCAGTCGGTTCACCACAAGAGCTGCAATACTATCCCTGGCACAAAAAATCCCATCCGGCCGTTCCTGTAAAGACATAAGTTCGTCAAGGACTGCCTGAACCGAATCTCCGCTCACATCGCATTGCCGGATCAAACGCTCATCCACTGCCCTGCCAAGCTCCCCGTGGGCCATTCGGTAGCCAACCTCCCTGGCGCCTGAATATTTAAAAGGCGCTTTCATTTTACCAAGGCCTATAAAAGCAATCCTGCGGCAGCCTTTTTCGGCCAGGTGAAGCACAGCATCCCGCCCCATCATCACATCGTCGCTAGATACAACAAAGGAGTTTTCTGACATCACTTCATCACAGCACTGAATGACAGGAACAGTCTTATCAATTTCTATAAGTGTTTTTTCCGATTCTGTAGAAAGCCCGCAGGTCAAAACGCCGCTGATAATTTTATTTTTTAAAAGCTTCTTCAAAAAAGGCGTCATACTAAGCGCGCGGCCCCCGGTATAATTAACGGCAATATCATAGCCGGACTCATCTGCAATCTCCATAATGTTATCGACAAATTCATCCTGGTTCCCTCCACAAATAAGGTACAGCGTCTTTTTGCGCAGTTTTGACGTACTATTTGGGTCCGTTTCATAACCAAGCGCCTTAATTGCGTCTAAAACCTTTTCCTGCTTATCCTCTGATACCTTATTACTGTTTCGGATCACCCGGGAAACTGTTGCCACAGAAACGCCTGCTAACTGTGCGACATCAACAATTGTTGCCATATTTTTAATCCCCATTCCTCTATGATCTCATACCTGCGGCCAGCAGGTATTACTATCACCATTATATATTTTTATAACTATCAGCGCAACTTACACCCCAGAAAAATACCATATTTTTCCAAATTTCATAATATTTTGGGGGAACTATTCAGCCGTACGGCTGAATAGACAATGTCATAATAATTTTCGTCCTTTAACCGCCCGTACAATAAGAAAAAAAGCAATCGCTGCCAGCAAAGGCAATGTGAACAGGCAGTACATTTTTCCATATCCCAGCCATGACACCGCCATTCCCGCCAGAGAAGCGCCTAAAAAGCCGCCCAGGTCATTAAACATAAAATAAGTGCCGCTGGCAATCCCATGGCGTTCAAAGGATGTGCTTTTTAAAGCTTCCGCCTGAAATGCCGATATGGCGCCGCCGTAGCCATAGGAGCAAAAGACCGCCGCAAGCAGGCATATATAGAAGGAATCGGTCGTTCCTATAAGAAACATGCCAAAGGCAAAGGACAAATTACCAGAAATCACCAGGGGCACAAGCCCCTTTTTATCATATAGCTTTCCATTCACCGGCTTAAATATAAACAGTGAAAATGAATAGACTGTGTAAAAAAGGGCGATTTGATCCCAGCCCTTGATCTCACCGAACACAACAATAAAGGCGCTGATCGATGCATAGGCAATCTGTGAGGCGAAGTTTAAAATCGCAGGTACTAACGCTTCCACAGCGAAAAAACGCGATAAAATACCGCAAAGACTTAAGGCCCGCACTTTAGCAGCTTCCCGGACAGACGGGCGCACACGCCTTTGACTGTCCGGGATAAGAGCCGCAATACATAAAGCGATCACAGAGGTTGCGATACAAAATGTAAATAATGTATTCGGGCTGAAGGTGTCATAAAGATAAACCGACAAGGACGGCGCAAAGGCCAGGCTGATAATATTTCCGAGGCCAAAAACCGCAATGCCGCTTCCCATAACCTCCTCGTCAAGAGTGTCACTGGCCATGGTCAGCTCCGCAGTACCGCTGACGCCATAGGTAATGCCATTAAGTATACGTACTGCGACAAGTGGGATAAAGCCTTTAACAAGTGTATAGCTGCCTGCAATAAATAAAGAGCCGGCCACCGCGCCCATAAGAATTTTCTTTTTCGATATACCGGAGGGCCCAAGAATACGTCCGGCAACAGGCCGGGAAAATAATGCCGCTATCGATAAAACCCCGGCAACAACCCCGGCCATCGTTTCCGTCATTCCAAGATCCAGGGCATATTTAGAGATAATCGCCCGGGTGCACAAAAAGGACATCTGATCGAAAATTGTCAGCAAAAACAAGAGCAGGAATGGTCTGGACCATATCGTTTTTTTCACTATTCCTTCACTCCTCCCAATGAAATGCCCGCGACAAAGGCCTTTTGGAAAAATGGATAAAGTACCAGAATGGGTACTGTACCCAAAACGGCAATCGCCATGCGCACGGAAACCCCCGGCATTTCAGAAGATGTAATCCCTGTATCTCCCATATTTACAAGAAGCTGGAGGTTCTGCATAATTTTTGTAAGCATCACCTGGAGCGAATAAAGGTTTGTGTCTGTAATATAATACTGGCCGTTAATCCAGTCGTTCCAGTACCCAATACCGACCATTAGCCCTACTGTGGCAAGAATCGGCTTGGACAAAGGTACAATAATCTTAAAATAGACGTACAGCTCATTTGCCCCATCCATTTTTGCGGCCTCGATTAAAGCCGGGTGGATATTATTGGAAAAGCTGTTTTTATAAAGCACAATCTGAAAGGCCGTAAACATAAGGTTCGGGAAAATGAGCGCCGCTATTGTATTTTTAACATGGAACAAATTTGTCCACATTAAATATTGCCCGACCATGCCGCCGTTAAGCATCATCGTAATCAGTAAAACAAGTGTAAAAAATTTAGCGCGCTTATAATCCCGTCTTGACAGCGGATAGGCAAACATAGGAGCTATAAGAATATGCAGCCCTGTTCCAATCGCGGTAACGCCAATAGACATCCCAAACGCCTTAAGCAGATTGGCCAAATTAGACTTAAACAAAAATTCATAGGCGGCCGTTGTAAATTGTTTCGGCCAGAAGCCGTACCCTTCCAGATAAAGGAGCGATTCCGTAGAAAATGACGACATAACAATCATAATAAACGGAAGCAGCGCCAGTAACATAAAAATCACAAGCAAAGCCGTGACAATCCCTTGAAAAATCTTTGTATTTGAGCTTTTTACCGATGTGTCCATCCTAACCTTCCCCCTTTAAAATAGCGCATTGCTTTTATCCACCCTGCGTATGACCGTATTGGCAATAACAATCAGGCAAAAGCCCACAATAGATTGAAGCGCCGCGGCCGCCGAGCCCATACTTAAGTTTTGCGTTTCCATAATCGAACGGTACACATAAACATCCAACGTCTGTGTCACCGGATATAAAGCCCCTGAATTTTGAGTTGTCTGGTAAAATAAACCAAAGTTAGAGTTCATAATATGCCCAAGAGCCATAATAACAAGAATAATAACCGTTGGCTTTAACATCGGAAGTGTAATATAGCGGATCTGCTTAAGCTTCCCGCAGCCGTCAATGACAGATGCCTCATATAGGTTCCTGTCAATCCCAATAATGGAAGACAAGTAAATAATAGAGTTATAGCCAAGCCCCTTCCACACGGCGACAAAGGTTAAAATAAACGGCCAGTATTTGCGTGTTCCGTAAAAAGCAATGTTTGGCCCGTCATAGCCAAAAAGAGGAAGCAGCGTATTATTCACCCAGCCTGTGTTCGTGGAGAAAAAGCCGTACACCATATAAGCAACAATAACCCATGAAATAATCTGAGGCAGAAGAATTAACGTCTGGGATACCCGCTGGAGCAATTTATTGACAGCCTCGCTCAGCAAAATCCCCACAAGGATGCCAAACAGATTATTCAAAATAATAAACGCTATGTTATAGCACAAGGTATTTCGGATAATTTCCCATATATCCTTCGTCTGAAACAAAAACTGAAAATTTTCCAGACCGCACCACGGGCTGTTAAAAACACCCATAGAATAATCCAGATCTTTAAACGCAATAATAATCCCCGACATTGGAATATAGTTGTTAATAATGAGGTATGCAAGCCCCGGAATAATCATCACATCCAGCAGATTCACTGTTTTTAGCCGGTATAAAATCAAAAAGCCGGCCACCAATGTGAATATTCCCACAATCAGCGTTACATAAGGCCCGATCAAAATCCCCGTTCCCTTCGCTTCACTCATCAGCGTATTAAAATTGTACATAAAAATCACAGGTAAAACGACGGCAACCACGCCGCTAATCATCGTCAACATACCGGCGGCTTTCCGTTTTTTTAATCCCCACAAAATTGCCGCGCCAATAAGCAGGACCATTGCCGCAATCCCTAAAGCAAACATCGTCTGGGAGCTAATTTCCACAGTTCCTCCGGCAATGGTTTTTCCAGAAAAATAGCTCCACGCATCCATATGATAGGCCCTTCCCTTATACATATATTTCCCGTATGGGAAAATATAGGATAAACCTATGCCCGCTGCTAAAACCAGCAGACCTGCCGGTATTTTCCACGCCTTTTCTTTTAAATATAGCTTTGTTTTATCCATGTATATCCCCTTCCATTTCTAATCCAGATATTTCTTCCGGTAATGCATTGACAAAATATCAAAAAGCAAATGGATCAAATAATCATCCATTTTTGTTTCGCTCATTTTTACCCGGAAAAACGCATCGGCATACTTTTCATAAATATTGACATTCCCTCTGGCCACAATAATCATTTTTATTCCCCGGGCATGAAGCATTTCCACATTTTGGCGGCCGTTCTGGGTTGAAAACAGCGGTGCCACGACAACGGTTTTCTCATTCAGAGTATCCAGCGCCTTCTCCATTTCACTGTACCCCTTCACATGCCAGGAAACTTTTCCATGCATCACCAGATCAACCTGAAACCCATGAAAGTCTAAATCCCCGTGAGAATAAAAAAGAACTGTTTCAGCCTCATAAAGAAGCTTTACCGCGCGCTCAATTTCCTCCGGCGCGATCCCCTTCTCCAGTTCGTCAATCTGATTTTTTATTTCTTCCAAATACCGGCTTTTCAGATGGGCGTAATCAATCTGATATTCCCCGGGCATTTTTAAATTTAGCTTCGGCGAATTAAAAAGATCCAGGGCCAGCTTATAGCGGAATGTGGAAAAATTTTCAAAATTCAGTTTTTTTACAAACCGGCTAATCGTTGCGATAGAGCAGTAGCAAAAATCAGCCACCTGAGAAATGGAACAGTTTGGTATCTGGTTCAAATGCTTGATCATTTGAATTGCAATATTACGCTCAGTTTCATTTACGCTGTTATTATTGTCATTAACAATTTGAATCAGCCGGGTAATCGAATCGGTTAAATAATCAATATACATTGCTCCCTCACACCTCCTTTTGATTTATTTTATTTATTTTCATTGTAATATAATTCTTTTTTCATTGCAAACACTTCGTAAAAATTACATTTTCAAAATCAAGATACTTTCTCACATTTCATATTATTTTTTTATTTAGCGAATAGCTTTTTCAGATTTTTAAATTTTTTTCCAAAAACTGAAAAAAACCCGAAGAATCTGAAGTCGATTTTTAAGGACTCTTTGCTATAATAATAAACAGGACGCGCGAATAAGCATACCGCGCAAAGTCAGGCACTTAAGGCCTCCCTGCGGCAGCGGAACAGGTCTGCTGCCAAAGCTTTTTATCCATTAAACCTTATGAGGGAGGCCCGCACTGTCTTAGTGCAGGTATAAGCTTCTCAGCGTCTTTGAAGGTATTATTTCAAAAGGGAATTACAATGTAAAAGGAGGATTTTACAATGAAAAGAAAAGTCATACCATTTTTAATTTCAGCATCCATGACTGTATCACTTTTAGCCGGATGCCAGACAACATCAGAGGAAGAAGTTCCCGCCGGAACCAATACAGACAGCGTCAGCAGCCAGTCTGTCACCGATGATGAAAGTCATTCCGGCGAAATTACAGAAATTAATTATTGGACATGGGAAGCCGGCGACGGCACAGCAGGCTCAAACACATTAGGAGAAGAAGTGGAGGCCGCCATCAATGCCATCACGGAAGAAAAAATCGGCGTTCATGTAAATTTCAACTGGATTAACGGCGCGGACTATGCGACCCAGCTTTCTCTCGCTATTTTAAATGGAGAACAGGTTGATTTGGCCGACTATTATTACTCCGGTGCCGGAACCTTTTCCTCGCTTTACTCCAGCGGCTCGATTATGGACATTACAGATGTAGCAGCCCAATATGCTCCCGACGCTCTTGAAACCATTGGCGATACAGTTCTTTCCGGTGTTACCATTGATGGGAAACTTTACGGCATACCTACGTACCGGGTTTTAAATGCCAATTATTATATTATTATGAGAGGCGATATTTTAGATGAGCTTGGCCTGCGGGAACAGGCGCAGAATATGAAGACCTGGGCCGATTATGAAGCCATCATGTCGGCGGTTAAGGACAGCGGTTTTTCCGGCTACGCAACCGGCGGCGGCGCCGGCTTTGGAATGATCAGCAATACGGGCTGTATTTACCAAGGCGAAAATATCAGCGATTCCCTTATTTTCGATTCCGTAGGCGACGCCTATTTTTCTATTGCTACCGATCAGGAAGGCCATGTATACAACCAGGTAGCCATGGAGGAATCTAAAAAACAGTTTGAAATGTTCAAACGCTGGATGGATGAAGGCTTTATGTACCCGGACTCTGCTTATGACTCCACAGGCGCCAAGGAGCTGTACAATCAGGGCGTATTATTCAGCGTTTTCGCCTCCTCTGAGTATGGCGTTGAAACAAGCTGGGAGGCTTCTAGCGGCTTTGACTGTGAATGTTATCTTGTTGGAGAATCCCCGCTGAATACAAGCAATGTGCAAAAATTCGGCCTTGTTGTTCCGACAACATGCAAAGAGCCTGAGGCGGTTATGAAATGGGTCAATCTTTTATATACAGACTCAGACATTATGAATCTGATTACCTGGGGCATTGAAGGCAAATCCTACGAAGTTGTTGACGGCGTAGCCCAGTATATGGGGGAAGCCGACGCGCTGACGTCTGGTTTTCACAATAATGATTATAAAATCGGAAACTCCTTTTTATGCCTGCCCTGGAGCGGTTCTTCCAAAGATTTCCGCAGTGAAGCCAAAACCTTCTTTGAGGCAGCCCCGTCCTCGAATTATCTGGGCCTGACAATCGACACCTCGGAATATGCCTCATTAGTTTCCCAGATTTCCGCTGTCACCGACGAGTTCCACGGCCAGATGTGCGGCGGCTTCTATACAGAAGAGCTTTACCAGGAATATCTTGACAAGCTGGACGCCGCCGGCATTGACGAATATATTGCCCTTTATCAGACAGCTATTGATGAATTTTTGAAATAATGAAAAAACTGAACCTTTAGAAAAATCCCAGTGGCTTACACCTGAAAAAGATGTAAGCCACTGGGATTTACCTATTTTTTCTGCGGAACAAAGGATAAAAACTCATCTTTCCGGTAGCGCAGCCGCCCCTTCATGCCCTTCGGCATTTTTTCACATTCTCCGTCAGGCACGCGAAGCTCGATCTGGCCGTCGCCATTATTCATAGCAAAGGTTACGACCATCCAGGCTGCGGCAGAGGCTAAAGGTACATTTCTCGCCATAGCCATCGTTGGATTTGCCGCCGTCACCGCGCGGACGCTAAGAACACTGACATCCGCTTCCTCAACCTTGTATTTCATACGCTTACGTACAATCAAAACCACTACAATGACCAACAAAACTACAAGCCCCAATACGATCGGCCACATTGGTTCCCAAAAATCCTGATAATTCACGCCGTATACCATAAAAAATCCCATATTCATCGAAACTCCTCCTCCTATACACCTTCTGTAACAGTTCAGCCATGCTGAACTGTTACATGCAAAAATCCATTAAAAATCGCCTGCGGCGATGGGATTTTTGCACTCCTGTTTCACTTTCTGACGGT
>JAGZDD010000039.1 GCA_018369015.1 Clostridiales bacterium
AACTCAAACCCAAAACTAAGCTCATACAATCAAAAAAGAAAGTGCATGCAGTAACTCATAAATTTCCTCTGCGGATTCCTGCATACCACGCGCTAACCATTCTTCTGTCCAGCCATATATCCCATAAGAAATAAAAGCAGTTGCGTATGCTTCTATGTTAGAAAGCGATGCCTTCTTTGCTGTTATGACTTCCTTAAGTACATCTTTAAATAAATAGAACAGGCTCTTTTGATAAAGCAATGTATAAAAATCTTTGTATTCGATAAGATGTTCAAATAGTCTTTTTAGTAAATCATTAGGCAATATATGTTCTGTTTCATTTTTGCTTTTCCAATGGCTTATGATAGAAAATAGATACTTTTCCAGAATATCTTCTTTATTCTTGTAATTTCGATAGAAAGAAACCCTTCCGACCTGTGCTTTTGATGTGATTTCACTGATTGTGATTTCATCAATATCCTTTTCTTTGAGCAAGTCTAGTATAGCGTTTGTAATCTGTATTTTTACATACTGGTTTTTTTCACTATTATCCATGATGATACATTCTCCTTTATTTTGTTTCATTTTTGTAAAAGTCTTGAAAGTCTGAACAAAACTATGGTACACTTGTTTTATTTTCTGGGATGATACAAATGTTTCAACTTAATTTTATCAAAATCAGGAAATTTCCGTCAATAGATATTTTAGGAGGTAATCATAATGAAGATAACAAAATTACGAATAATTATTTTGTTTACCATAGGTATTTTAGCGTTTGTATTAGGAAGATTGGCAGTAAGAGCAATTTTAAACCTGCTTATGGGCGGTACATTATTAGGAGGTAATTTTCTATGAAGCCAGCACAAAAGAAAGGCGGAAGAATAGTGTTTATATTTTTATGTATGCTCATGTTTTTTGGCTGCTTTGCATTAGGTGCAGGCTCTAAGGTTTTATTAAAGCCGGTATGGTCTAAAGAATATGAAATAAAACTTACGGATGAAATTGGAACATTGTATACAGATTTATCTTATGGAGATAAGCCGGCAAATAAATTTGATATGTATTTGCCGGCGGATCATACAAGGGATAATTATGGGTTAGTCGTATATCTTCATGCTGGTGGTTTTACTTCGGGTGACAAAGCGGGAGATAAGCAAATGTTGTCATGGCTTTGTTCTAAAGGGTATGTGGCTGCCGGTATCAACTATACTTTATTCAGTGAAGAAAACCCTGACGCGAATGTTTATACCCAATCATTAGAAATAAAAGAAGCAATTCCAAAGGTCATTGAAGAAGCAGGAAAACAGGATTATCACATCAGCGAAATGGCAATAGGCGGCGGCTCTGCCGGTCATACACTTGCTATGATTTATGCTTATAGAGATGTCGGGACATCTCCGGTTCCTGTAAAATTATTATTTGGCGCTGTTGGGCCTTCCAGCTTTTATACAGAAGATTGGGGCATATACGGGTTTAACAAAGATACAGAAGAAGCCAGAAAAGGCGCGTCTGCACTGTTTGGCGTTATGGGGGGAGCAGAGCTGACTCCGGAAATGATTGAAGAGGGTTCATATATTGACGAACTGAAAGCCATATCAGCAGTTATGTGGATCAATAAAGATACTGTACCGAGTGTGGTTGCCTATGGAAAGCATGATAAGATCCAGCCATATAAGGGTTCACAAAGACTGTTGAAGGCCTATAAAGAAAATAATATCGATTATAAATACTTTGAATGTTCCCATTCAGGCCATGGTCTTCAAAATGATAACAAGATATATAAAAAGTACATGGAAGCTATTACACAGTATTTAGATAAATATTTGCCAATCGAAAAATAGACGGATGATAAAATAAAGCAGTTAATCAATTTAATGACTAACTGCTTTTATTATACGTGTTATTTTATAATGCCATTCAAGGCCTGTTAATGCTGCGATGGTCAATCAAAATCCTGGTTTGCAAACTGGGAATGATAAAGCTTTTCGTAAGAGCCTTTTTTGGCTAAAAGCTCCTCGTGGGTGCCCTGTTCAATAATATCGCCGTTGTTGACCACAAGAATTAAATCCGCGTTGCGGATTGTGGACAGGCGGTGGGCGATGACGAAGGAAGTACGTCCGGCCATAACCTTTTGCATGGCCTCCTGGAGCATACGCTCAAGACGGGTATCTACCGAGGACGTTGCCTCGTCGAGAACGAGGATACGGGGGTCTTTTAAAATAGCCCGGGCGATGGTTAAGAGCTGCTTTTCTCCCTGGGATATATTGTTTGCTTCTTCATTAATCATTGAATTATATCCGTGGCTTAAGGTACGGATATAATGGTGGACATTAGCCATTTTTGCGGCATCCACAACCTCATCCTTGCGGGCGGTCAGCTGGCCGTAGCGGATGTTGTCAAAAATCGTTCCTGAAAAGAGCCATGTATCCTGGAGAACAAGGGAAAAGAGCCTGCGCAGATCCTCCCGGTTCATGTCGCGTATGTCTGTGCCGTCGATTTTGATAGAACCGCCCTTCACATCATAAAAACGCAGGAGCAGGTTCATCAGCGTTGTTTTTCCGGCGCCCGTAGGACCTACGATAGCGACCATCTGTCCGGGCTTTACCTGGAAATTCACATCATGCATTAAAAGCTCGTCGTCGTAGCCGAACTGAACGTGCTCAAAGGTAACGCTGCCTTTAATATCATCGACATCTATATCTACTTTACCCTGGCTGACTTCTTCATCTGCCGCCAGAAGAGTGAAAATACGGCTCATTGCGGCAAAAGCGGCCTGAACCTGGGCGGAAAGCTGCGATACCTGGGAAAGTGGATCATTGATCTGCCATATATAGCGGATAAAAGCCTGGAGATTGCCGACAGTAATTGTTCCGCTGATAACGAAAAAACATCCCAGAACTGCCACAGCACCGATGGTGAGGTAAGTAATTAATGACACAAAGGGCGAGATCAGCGAGGAAATAAACTGGGCGCTAAAGGCTGATTTTGCCATACGCTCATTGACATCCTTAAACTGCTGGATCGAGTCCTCCTGCTTATTAAACAGAAGAATTTCATTAAAACCGCCATACAATTCCGTAATTGTACCATTCAGCTCGCCGACGGTTTTTTGCTGGGTGTCAAACAAGCGCTGTGACCGCTTTACAAAAAAGCGGGTAATTAAAATTGTCAGAGGAATAATCACAAGCGCTACAAGGGTCATCCATACATTGACATACAGCATCATGGAAATGACGAAAATGAAGGTAAGTACTGCGGCAAAAACACGGGTGAGTGTTTGTTGGAGCGCGTTGCTTAAGGTATCCACATCGTTGGTGACAGAGCTTAAAATATCACCGAAGGCATGATCGTCAAAATATTTGACCGGCAGGCGTTGTATCTTTTTTTGCAGGGCGTTTCTTATATCATGCATCGTCTGCTGGATGGCGTCGGTTAAGAAAAACGCTGTTAAAAGCTGGGATATTGTTTTAACAATGTACAGACATATGAGTACGGTAATAATTTTAAAAATAATATCAAATTGTACATGCGCCCCGGCAACGCCGTTGAGCATATCCCCGGCGTCAGCTGCGAGCTGGGTTGTTATCTTGCCTTCCATGATAGGGTTAATGGCATAGGTCATATTTGCCACAATAACCATGATCAGAGCTGTGCCAAGCTTAAAGCGGTAGGGCTTTACAAACTTCAAAAGCTCTTTGATACAAGCGCCGAATTTCATTTTTTCAGGCGGTGTCAGATTTTTATTTTTATGATCACTCATACTGCAATTCCTCCTCACTGAGCTGGGAAGCTGCAATTTCGTAATAGATCGGACATGTTCTAAGAAGCTCCCTATGTGTTCCTATACCGGCGATCTTGCCTTCATTGAGGACGACAATCTTATCCGCATCCATGATCGTGGAAACACGCTGGGCCACAATAAGGACAATAGCGTCGGCAACCTCCGGCTTTAAGGCAGCCCGAAGCGCTGCGTCTGTTTTAAAATCCAGGGCGGAAAAGGAATCATCATAAATATAAATTTCCGGCTTGCGCACAAGAGCGCGGGCAATGGAGAGACGCTGCTTTTGCCCCCCGGACACATTGGTTGCCCCCTCGACAATATGCTCGTCAAATCGGTGCGGCTTTTCCATAATAAAATCATAAGCCTGCGCGACCCTGGCCGCGTGAATGACTTCCTCCATTGTAGCGTCCGGCTTGCCGAAACGGATATTATCCGCAATAGAGCCGGAAAAAAGATTTGCTTTTTGTGGAACAAAACCGATTTTTCCACGGAGCTTGTGAATATCCATGGTGGAAATATCCTGTCCGTCAATTGTAATTTTTCCGGATGCTATATCATAGAACCGGGGAATCAAATGGATGAGGGTACTTTTTCCGGAACCTGTACTGCCGATGAAAGCTACGGTTTCACCCTGGTTTGCCGTAAAGGAAATATTTTTTAACACTGCTTCATCGCCGTCAGGATAGACAAAATCCACCTTGTCAAAAACAATGCTGTGCTTTGGCACGTTAGGGGCGTCCTGAGGATTTTGGGGATTTTTGATGCCTGCCTCGGTATTAAGTACGGCCATAATACGCTTTGCGGAAATGTTGGCTCGTGGGTACATCATAAATACCATACAAAACAACATAACGGAAAACATAGCATGGAAAAGGTATTCCATAAAGGCGACAAGCTGGCCGACCATAAGAGTCTGCTTATCAATCATTACACTTGCAGTAAAGTAGATGGCCAGCGCCGCGAGATTCATTAAAAGGAAAAATACCGGTTCAGTGGCTGACATTAATTTGAACAGGTTTTTCGACTGCTTCATAAAGTGGCTGTTTTCCTTATCGAACCGTGAGGATTCATAAGCGTCATTATTAAAGGAACGTATAACCCGGATGCCGGTAAGGTTTTCGCGGAAAATACGGTTGATGGAATCCAGAGATTTTTGCTGGCGGTCGCTGATCGGACCGGAAATTTTCCCGACAATAATAACGCCGATAACAATAATAGGAATTGTAGACGCGATAATCAGCGACAGATCCAGAGATGCTTTAATTGTCAGGGCAAAGCTTATAACGACCATAATTGGTGTCAGGAGCGCTGTCCTTAAAATAATATTTAAAAACATCATAATCTGGAAGGCATCGTTATTGGTCCGGGTAATCAGCGAGGATACGCCGAACTGGTTCATTTCATGGTGCGAAAAGGACTGTACCTTGACAAAAACATCGCCGCGAATATCCCGGGTCACGGATGTGGAAATTTTGGCACAGCAAAAGCCCAGCAGGATCGTTCCGCATACGCCGATCACGGCAATGACAGCAATGATAAGGCCCATACGAATAAGATATGCCTTATCCTGGTTCATAACACCATGATCGATCATGTCTGAAACGATCGTCGGTATCCCCAGTTCTACAAGGGCAAAGCCAAAAATCGCAATGATGTTTAAGACAAGGAGTCCTTTATAACGCTTCAAATAACGAAGAATTAATTTCATAATATGTACTCCCTTCTTTTTTTGCGTAACAGTTCAGCCATGCTGAACGATTACTTTTTAGTTGACAGTTTTTTGTCACAACAGTTACAATAAACTATAAAGCTACTGGAAGGTCAAGGGGTGATTTGGAAAATGATGAAAAAAATTGAAAATGGGCTGACAGCCGCTAAATTTGCAGCGCTTCACAATATCAATAAAAGCACGCTGCTTTATTATGACGAGATTGGGTTATTTTCCCCGGCAATAAAAAAGGATAATGGCTACCGGTATTATACGTATCGGCAAAATTCCCAGCTTGAAATGATACTTACCTTCCGTGAGCTGGGAATGTCCATCGACGAGATTAAAGATTATATTAATGAACCGTCGAGGGAGGCTCTTTTAAATGTTCTCCAGGAAAATATAAAGGAAGCGGATGCAACGATACGAAGAATGAAAGAAATTAAAAAACTTCTTGTAACGCGGGAAAAGGCATTAAAGCAGCTGGCTCATACGGACTTTTCAAAGATTGAATTGATTTCATATCCTGAGGAATATCTTCTTGTCAGCCCTTATAATGAAAAGTGGACGCCAGAGGGAGAAATGCTGTCGGTCATTGCCCATGCGAGGAAATTTCACACCCACCGGATGTTTAACCATACCTTTGGAATAATGATGGGGCCAGAATCTATTGCGAAAGGACAGTTTAATGACTATGACGGCTACTTTACAAAGCTAGAGGAAAATTTACCTAAAAAGCGGGGGGATATTTTTGTAAAGCCTGCTGGAACCTATATGCGGGCTTTTTGCGTAGGAGATTGGCAAAAAATACCGGAAACTTACGAAAGAATGGTAGACTATGCCGGAAAACATCATCTGACATTTTCCGGCTATGCCTTTGAGGAGGGCATTAACGAGATGGTTGCAAAAAGTATGGATGAGTATGTGACTCAGATTACCATGCGGGTGGAGGAAAAATAGCCCTCTGCCGCGCGGGTAGGAGGCGAAAAGCTGCCGCTATCCAATCCGTATCGTTTAGCCCTGCCTTAAGCGCTTATTGCCATGGTTCCATGACTATTTTTAATTTTTCCAGGGCCTTCTTCTCAATACGGCTGACATAGCTTCGGGAAATGCCAAGCTCGTCGGCGATTTCCCGCTGGGTAGCCGGAGGATAGCCATTCAGGCCATAGCGCCGGCAGATGATCTCTCTTTCCCGCTCATCAAGTGCTTCGTCAATGTTTTCGTAGAGCTGGCTGATATTGTTGCGCAGGGCAATCCGGTCCACAATATCTGTCTCATCAGTTTCAATAATATCAAGAAGATTGATTTCATTTCCCTCTTTGTCTGTTCCGATAGGATCGTAGAGGGAAACCTCCCGGGTGAGCTTGCGTTCGCTGCGCAGCATCATCAGAAGCTCATTTTCAATACATCTTGCCGCATAGGTGACGATACGGTTTCCCTTTTTTGCATCAAATGTATTGACAGCTTTCACGAGGCCAACGATACCAATGGCAATCAATTCGTCAATATCTCTGCCGGAATTGTTATATTTTTTTACAATATGGGCGACAAGACGAAGATTTTTTTCAATCAGGATATTTTTAGCCTCTTCATCGCCATTTCGGTAGCGTTCCACATAGTAGCGTTCCTCCTCGGAGGTTAATGGTTTTGGAAAAGATTGCAATGAAAAGCACCCCATAGCTGTCTTTAATAACAGTTTATGCCAGGGGGTGCTATTAAGTGCCTTTCCAACTTTACTTGCTTTCATGCATAATGAAATGAAAGTTTAAAAGAATTTTTCTGCGGCTGCGATTTGCTCCGGAGTCAAATGCTGTATACAGTCCCAATGCTCGGCCAGCTTGCCGTTTTCAAGCCGGTAAACATCAAAAACAATATTTTCAATTTCGCCCTTTTTGAGAACGGCATGATTATGGCTGACAACAATATCGCCGTCCTCATAAATATGCATAATCTTAAGCTCTAAATCCGGGAACATTTTGAAAAAGCGGTTTTTCGCAAAATCCACGAAGCCCTCTTTACCCTGGGCAACTGTGGGGTTATGCTGGATATAATCGTCTTTCATGTATTTATCAACAACAGATAGATCCTTGCCGTTAAAGACAACTCTTGTAAATTCTTCAACGATTTCCTTATTTGTCATAAATCGCTCCCTTCTGCCGCCGTGCGGCAGTTCGCTTTATTTCCGGGGGCAGCGGGCCAAAGTCAAGCCTGGCCCTGGCCCATGGCCCATGGCCCCAGGGAAATTTTATTTTTCAAAATCAAATCCATTCCATACAGGAACACCCGTATACTTTTTAAGCTGTTCCTGGCCGCTTAAAACACGGATAGCGCCAGATGCCATAGCTTCCATTTCAAACTCGCCGGGATATGGATAAACCGGGGCAATCCACTGGCAGGCTTCGGTAATCTGAGAAACAAGATCTTTATTATATACCATGCCGCCGCCAAGTAAAATACCGTCAACCTTTCCGTGAAGGACGGTAGCCATAGAACCGATACATTTAATAATCTGGTAGATCATTGTATTCCATACCATTTTAGGGTAAGGTTCGCCAGCTTCGGCCCGTTTGCTGACTTCGAGGGCGTCGGAGGTTCCTAAGTGGCTGACGAGGCCGCCGGTTCTTGTGCAAACGCCTTTAACCTCTTTGAGATCCTTGCCTGCGGCATATTTTAACAGGCCGGCAACAGAAACAGAACCGCTGCGGGTGGGGGCCATAGGACCTTCGCCTCCGACAATATCAAAGCCGTCGACCATTTTTCCCTGTCTGTGGGCGGAAACGGAAATACCGCCGCCGATATGGCATACGACATAATTTTGTTCCTCATATTTCTTTCCCTGAGACTGGGCGTGGCGGATGGCTGTTTCCTTAAGGTTCAGTGAGTGGAGATGGACATTTCTATGGATACCTTTAAGACCTGTAAGCCGGGCGAGATCCTGAAGCTCGTCTACATCGGGGGGATTTACGACAAAAGCCGGGCAGTTATACTGTTGTGCAAATGCGTGGGCAAGCTGAGGTCCTAACTGTGCCGGATGCTGTACGCCGTTGGCGCCCCGTGTGGCATGGTCAAGAAGCAGTTCGTCGATTCCGTAGGTGCCGCCCTCCATAGCGATGAGTCCGCCGCCGCGGCCAACGCAGGCGTCAATGCCGTCAAGGGAAATATTGGCTTCCTTTAACAAGTCAAGGATTGTTTCCAAACGGTAGGGGAGCTGGGCGGAAATTCCGTCAAATTCAGCTAACTTATTGGCGTCGTGGGAAACATTTTTAGAAAAAAGTACCTTATCATTTTCAATCAGGGCAATTTTTGTCGAAGTAGACCCGGGATTGATTGTAAAAATCTTGTATGAATCTTTCATGGCCTAAAAATCCTTTCATTTATAGTTGTGCTGCAGCAAGGAGCAGCTTTATTTTGCACCCTGGGCCCGGACTGCCAGCATAATGAGATTTTCAACAATTTCGTCGACTGGCGCGGAGCGGGAAAAATCGGTGACTGGTTTTGCAAACCCCTGGAGCAGAGGGCCTGGTGCAGTAGCGCCGGAAAACATCTGGATCAGCTTGACGCCAATATTTCCTGCCTCAAGGCTTGGAAATACAATGATGTTCGCCTTGCCGGCAACCTCGCTTGGCTCTTTCACCTTTTTGGCCGCAATTTCAGGGAGAAGTGCGGCGTCAACCTGAAATTCGCCCTCAATTTTTAAATCCGGGCGCTTTTCATTGGCAATCCGGACAGCCTCGCGCACCTTGTCGATAAGGGCGTGTTCGCTGCTTCCCTTTGTGGAGAAGGAGAGCATAGCTACCCGGGGTTCCCATCCCAAAAGGCTATTCATTGTGTTTGCGGAGGAAATGGCAATATCAGCAAGCTCTACCGGCCCTGGGTCCTGGCAGACCGCGCAGTCGGTGACGCCGAGAAGATTGCCTTCAGATGTTTTTAAGGTTGGAGAAATAACAATACCGATACTGGATATTGTTTCCACGCCCTCCTGCATACCAATAAATTGCTGGGCTGCAAGAATGACTTCGCCGGTTGTGTGGATGATCCCAGCGGCTAAGGCGTCTGCCCGTCCGGTGCGAACCATAGCGGCAGCGAAGTTCAGAGGTGTTTTAAAGCGGCGGTTTAAAGCTTTTTCTGAAAAATCATCGGTCAGAGCGAGAAAATCTTTAATCACTGCCTGTACAAGATCCTGGTCTGTATTGTCTGCAATGTTCATTCCTTCCAGGGAAATTTGAATGTTATCAGCAAAGGCGCGAACCTCGTCCGGTTTGCCGACAAGAATGGGATAGGCGATGCCTTCATCCAAAATGCGGCGCGCAGCCTGGTAAACCTTTGCTTCATTTGTTTCTGGGAAAATAATTGTTTTCGGATCTTTTTTTGCCTGCGCGGCAAGCTTCTCGATAAATTCGTTAGCCATTGTAAAAACTCCTTCTATATAAACATTTCTCTAACTGTCCATAGGTCTGAACGGTTACATATTTCCTTCATTTTTGACAGCTATGGCGTAAGCCACCGCATAATCCGTATCATAAGACAAAGATAGTAAAATATGGCTAATGCCTCTTTTTTCAGCCAGGCGCTTAAGCCTTCCATGAAGGGTTACAGCCGGACTTCCATCCTCACGGGCTAATATCTCGATCTCATTAAGGTGGATACCGTCCGGGGGAAGCCCGAGCGCTTTAAAAACAGCCTCCTTACCAGCAAAACGGGTGGCGTAGTAGTACAGCGGGTTTGTGCGTGCTTTTGCCTGCTTCGTCTCGGAGTCCGTATAGGTCATTTTAAAAAAAGGATCTCCTTCCTGTAGGGTTTCCGGGGTAAGACGGCTGATTTTTAAAATATCTGTTCCAATACCTGCGACCATCATTCATCTCTCCTGTGCCCGGCCAGGCGTAGCAGTACCTGACCAGGCTTAACGGGCGGTGTGCCTGAATCCTCTTATCAGAGATTGCCTGCGCGTAGAAAATTTATCCCTCAATCAGCTCTTCAATAAAGTCTGCGGCTTCGCCAAAGGTTTTCTTTCTTCTAAATTCCATAAATGGAATTTCAACATCATACTCATCTTCACAGTAAGCGATGATCTGGGAATAATTGACAGATTTCATTCCTAATTCCTCAAATGTTGTGTCTGCCGTAAAGTCAGCCTCATCCTTACTGAAAATACTTGCGGCACGTTTTGCCATTGTTGCGATGATTTCATCTCTCATAATATAAAAACCTCCTGTTTTTTTGTGTATGCTATTTAAGCTTGCAGTGTGGCGGTATTTTTAATTGTAACGATTCAGCTATGCGGCTGAGGATGGCAAAACGCAGCGCAAATCCGGGAAGCATGGCTGAATCGTTACTTTTTAAATTAAAAATATCATTGCACGGTATAAGTTCATTATAGTATAATGAAAAAATAAAAACATCGTGCAGATGCACAAAGATATATAAATTTCAATGAGCGCAACTCGTACGGATTTATGAGAAATGCAACATTAGACAATATTATTGTAGATGTTTTGTGCAAACTATACGAAAGGCGGACACTTTATGCGATTGTGTGAGATTTTTGAAAGATTGGGCAATTACCCGATAAATTTTATGGAAAAGAAAAATCCGGAAACGGATATTACAGGGATACGTATGATTACTAAGGTTCAAACTGTATTTTTGCCCAACATTTTATATTTTGGCGAGGTGTCAGCCTTGCCCCAGTTTCCGCAGAAAGATTATTGTATTAATTTTTTGTGCTATGGCAACATTTCAGCCCGGCCGGATCTTTACAGTGCTGGGAAAAATCTGAACCTTCTGTTTATCCCGTCGGAGGAGGATGCATTTCAGATTTATAACCAGATTCAGGATATATTTTTAGAAAGTGAACAGGTTGTTACAGGAATGCGAGCTTTTTTGGACGCCCTTTTTGCAGACATGGGCCTCCAGGGGATTTGCGATGTGGCCTATGGCATTTTGGGAAACCCTTTATTTATTGTTGATAACAGTTATAAATATTTAGCTTTTTCATCAGGAACAGTGGCGGATAGTAAGCTTATGGAAAAAGAAACGTCGATGGGGCAGATTGCTGAGGAAGGAATCCGCCAGATTCGGAAAATGCAGTTGGATGACAAAATCCGCAGAAGCAGCCGGCCCTTTTATTTCTTCAATCCGGTACACCAAAGCGGTATGCTTGTCGGTTCGGTAACAATCCATGATATTGAGGTAGGACATGTGATGTTATATGAAATGAACAAGCCTTTTACAGATAATGATTATGAGCTTGTTCACCGCCTTTGCCGTATTACATCGATTGAACTGCAAAAAAATGATTTTTATAAAAAAAATAAAGGAACAATGTACGCGTATTTTATTGGCGATCTTTTAGATAATCGGGCCGGGAATCTTGAGGGAAGCAAGGAACGGCTGGCAACCCTGGGCTATACCCTTAAGGATGAACTGTTTGTACTGACCATAAGCCCTAAAAATAATCTGGCCTCCCAGGCCCGGCAGGAGCTTATTGTTTCCGATCTCCAGCGCTTTGTGCCGGAGAGCCTGTATGTTGTCTATGACAATACGGTGGTACTTTTGATCAACGGCTGCGGACAGGGGCAAAATCACAGGTTTGAGAGCGAGGAACTGGAAAATTACCTTAAGCATAATGGTTTGATTGCAGGGATTAGTAATAATTTTCAAAATATACAGGAAATACGCAAGTATTACGAGCAGGCGTTAAAGGCTGCGGATTTGGGCCAGAGAATCCTTCACGAAAGCGGGCTTCACAGGTATGAAACAATGTCTATTTTTCATATTCTTGAGATTTGCGAAAACAAGGAATACAGCCTTTGGGATTTTTGCCACCCAGCCCTGCCTATGCTTATCAATTACGATAAAAAAAAGGGAACGGATTTTTTAAACACGCTGTACCAGTATTTGAACTTTTCCCAAAATACCATGGAAACTGCGAACTATCTTCACATCCATAAAAATACGCTTCTTTACCGGATTGAGAAGATACGCAAAATTACAGGCAATCCGCTGAATCACGGGGATGAGTTGATTAAGCTTCATTTTTCCTTTAAAATACTTCAATATTTGAATATTATTTAGCGTAGCAAGCCGATTGACATCTGGTGTCAGCTTCGATGGTTGGGGCGTGGTGGAGATATGGAACAAGGAGGAGAGGCAGATTATGAAGCTGTTTCCAGTTGCAGACCGGTATTATAAAGAGAGAGGATAGAAAAATCTTACACTGCTGAAAATCTGCCTGTTTTCTATTGGAATTTTAATTGAGATACTGGTTCCGAAAGAGAAGAAAGAGACTGTTTTTGGCATTGGCATCGAGGTCTTTGTGATGACTTATTTTACGCTAATGCGGAAATTTTTCCGCAGATGGCAGGCAAAAGAACGGGAGAAAAAGATATGAGCAATGAAAAGGTTTACGGTATGAGTTTTAGCAAAATTTATCCGCTTTTGGTTAGTAAGGCAGAGAAAAAAGGGCGCACACTGGAAGACGTAATTCAGGTTATTACTTGGCTGACGGGATATACTACAGAGGAAATCGAAAAGGCTGCAGCAAGTTCCGTGACGTACGGCGACTTTTTTCGCAATGCCCCTCAGCTGAACCCAAATCGGAAATTCATTACCGGCGTTGTATGCGGCGTGCGTGTGGAAACTATTGAAGCTCCGCTGATGCAGGAGATTCGATATCTGGATAAACTTATCGATGAACTTGCCAAAGGCAAGGCTATAGGAAAAATACTGCGTGATGGAACACAATAAATAAAAGAATCACTGGAAGAAAAATTTTTGTGTCCTGTGGGAGGAACAGACAGTTTTTGTGCTGTTCAGCGCCATTTTGTCAATGGTGTTGATCTGTTTTTCTTTAATTCGGTGTTTTTGTAAAAGCGGGGTGAAAATAGAATGAGTCAGATATACTATGAATTTCAGGCAATGATCGAGCCTGTTCTGAAGAAAGGCGGTACTTATTCGAGAAAAAATTGGAAAACAGCCGGAGACATCGTAAAAGTTACGGTAAAAGCGGTTCTATTATAAAGGAGGTGCAAAGTCATGTGGGAATGTCCAAAATGCAGAAGAAAATTTAAAAATACGAATCAAAACCATTACTGCGGTACTTCCCCGCAGAATATTGAGGAATACATTGCACAGCAACCGGAAGATACTAAGCCGTATCTTTGCCTGATCAACGATGCCATCAAAAATGTACTGCCGGACGCTGTGCAAAAAATTTCCTGGAGTATGCCGACTTATTGGAAAAAACGGAACCTTATCCAGTTTGCGGCATCCAAAAAACATATTGGTCTGTATCCCGGACCGGCTGCGGTGGAAGCTTTTGCGGACCGGCTGCAAGGGTATAAAACCAGTAAGGGAACCATTCAGCTACCCTATAATAAGCCCTTGCCGATTGATCTTATTAGCGAGATTGCAGTATGGTGCGCAAAGGAGTACGGAAAATGATAGACACGGATACACTTCTTTTCTTTGAAGGGCATATGGCTGCCCTCCCGCTTTATGAGAAGCTGGCAAAAAGGGTTTTGAGCGAAGTCGACAATGTGCGCATCAAAGTTCAAAAAAGCCAGATTTCTTTTTATAATAAGCACATGTTTGCCTGTGTGTCGTTTGCACGGGTGCGGAAAAAGAAAGACTGCCCGGAAAATTATATTGTGGTGACTTTCGGATTGAAGCATAAGGTGGAATCTCCACGAATTGACATTGTGACTGAACCTTACCCCAATCGCTGGACACATCATCTGCTCATTTCCAGATTGGATGAAATCGATGAGGAATTGATGGGCTGGATGAAAAAAGCGGCGGCGTTTGCCGCTGTAAAATAAAAAGAAGGAGCAATGGATGTTCAGACTTATAATAAAGTAAAAAAATAGGTATTGACTTTTTAGCAAAAATGCTTTACTCTGGTAGAGTGATAATGAAAGAAAATGCTTTGAATATTTTGGGAGGAATTATATGATGAAGAAATTTACAACCTTGTGCCTGGCTGCTGTTATGGCAGTTTCTATGGCAGCCTGCACCAACAGTTCAAATGAAAATCAGACAAACACAAATGCACCGGCGGATTCAGATACCCTGGCGGCGGACAGTACAGCAGATACGCAGGCGCCTAATGACATCGTTTCAGATAGCGAGAGTGCTTTTGCAGATACAGATATTGAAGCAGACAGCCAGTCAGGCTCCGCTTCCAGTGAAAGCAGTGCTTCGGCAGATATAACAGATATTGGCTACGACCATTTAATTATCGGCGTGGACGATACTTTTGCACCGATGGGCTTCCTTGATGAAAATAATGAGCTGGTAGGCTT
Organism: Clostridiales bacterium; assembly: GCA_018369015.1. Classification (GTDB taxonomy): domain Bacteria; phylum Bacillota; class Clostridia; order Lachnospirales; family Lachnospiraceae; genus Catenibacillus. Next base: position 14,771 of record JAGZDD010000039.1, read on the forward strand.
TGATATTGACATGGCGAAAGCGGCTGCACAAAAGCTGGGGGTTACTGTTGAGTTTCAGGTGATTAACTGGGATATGAAGGAGCAGGAATTAAATCAGGGCAATGTCGACCTTATATGGAACGGATATAGTATTACCGATGAACGTAAGGAGCAGGTAAACTTTACGGAACCATATTTAGATAATGAGCAGGTTGTTGTCACTATGGCGGACTCGGGTATTACATCTTTGGAAGATCTTGAAGGCAAGGTTGTGGCTGCACAGATTAACTCCAGTGCCGTTGAGGCTATGGATGCTCATCCGGAAATTTCGGATACATTTGGCGACCGCCCGGTGTTTGATACGAACGACATGGCGATTATGGATATGGAAGCCGGACGCTCGGATGCGGTTGTTGCCGATAAGGTGCTTTTGGAGTATGTCATTTCTCACAAAGAGGATCCTTCTTTATATATGATTTTGGGCGAAAGCTTTGGCAGTGAAGAATATGCCGTAGGGGTGCGTAAAGACGATGAGAATTTACTGGCCGCGCTGAATCAGGCATTGGAAGAACTTAAAGGCGATGGCACCGCCGCTCAGATTTCCGAGAAATGGTTCGGCTCAGATATTGTAAAATAACGATTCAGCGATTATAAAGCATTGATATCGGGGCTGTTTTCAGGCTGGGATAAGCCGATCTGAAAACAGCCCTGGAGTGCGCTTAAAGAGGTATACATATGTCATATATTATTCAGATTTTTCCTCAGATTTTAGAAGGGCTGGGAGTGACCCTGGGAACCTTTGCCATTACCCTTGTCGTTTCTATTCCCATCGGCGCCCTGATCTCGTTGTGCCGTGTGTCAAAAATACGGGCCCTTAGGTGGATTTCAGGTTTTTATACATGGGTACTTCGGGGAACGCCTCTGCTTTTACAGATGTTTTTGATTTTCTTTGGGCTTCCGGCCGTAGGGATTCGTCTATTTGGACGTTCCCGCCTTCCTTACGTGTTTTTTGCGTTTATTATTAATTATGCGGCGTATTTTGCAGAAATTTTCAGATCCGGTATTCAATCGGTGGAGAAAGGGCAGATTGAAGCGGCAAAGCTGCTTGGTTTTAATAATGCCCAGATAAATCTGAAAATTGTTATGCCTCAGGTTATAAAAAGGACACTCCCGTCCATTGGCAACGAGATTATTACTTTGATTAAAGATACATCCCTTGTATATGCGCTTGGAATTACAGAAATATTTAAAATTGCCAAAAGCATTTCAACGCGGGATGTTACTTTAACTCCGTATATCGTAGTCGGCGTCATTTATCTTATTCTCACGGCAGTGATTACAAAGCTTTTAAATCGTGCGGAAAAGAAAGTATATTATGAAGAATAGATAGGAAGTGGAGAAATGCTTCTTGAAGTGAGAGGCCTATATAAAGCATTTAAGGGGAACCAGGTGCTTTCGGATATTAATTTTGATGTTAAAAAGGGAGAAATCGTATCGCTGCTTGGCCAGTCCGGCGCCGGAAAGACAACGATTATACGATGTATAACAGGGCTGGAGCGCCCGGACCGGGGGAGTATTGCTATTAACGGAAAATATATGTGCAGTGAAGCTTCGGGCAAGGTGTCCTATGCCTCTAAAAAGGAGCTTTATGATATAAGGAAGGATTTGGGGATGGTTTTTCAAAGCTATCATTTATTCCCTCATATGACTGTACTGAAAAATGTGATGCTGGCGCTGACGGATGTCCATAAGCTTGGATCGGAAGCGGCGAAAAAGCAGGCGTTGGATATGTTGACGACCCTGGGCCTTGCTGACAAGGCCCAAAGCCATCCTTATGAGCTGTCCGGGGGGCAAAAGCAGCGGGTGGCTATTGCGCGTTCCTGTGTGGCAAATCCTAAGCTGCTGTGTTTTGATGAGCCTACAGCCGCCCTGGATCCTCAGACGACCCGGGAGATGACCCGCATTATCCGCAACCTTGCCGGGGAAGGCATGGGTATACTCATTATCAGCCATGATATTCCTTTTGTTGAAGCTGTATCAGACCGGGTACTCACTGTGGAAAATGGTAAAATAAAGCAGACAAATACTCCAAATGCTCCCCAGTAAGGCGTCATGTCCGTTTATATAACAGTTCAGCCAGATGAGATCCCCATTTATGTAACAGTTCAGCTATGCTGAACTGTTACCTATTTATTACAAATACAAAAGCACAGAGTTTACAAAAACGGCATAATATTGTAAGATATGCTGTAATGGTTTGGTTCCATTTAGCGGGCAGCATACAGAATAAGGATGGTGGTTTTTGTTGACAGATTTTCTGGTAAGGCTTTTTGTTAAGGATTATAAAAAAATTGATAATGACAAGGTGCGTACCGCCTATGGGGTGCTGGCAAGTATTGTAGGAATTTTGTGTAATATTCTTTTATTTGCTATTAAGGCTGTCGTCGGAACGGTTATGGGAAGTATTGCGGTTGTCGCCGATGCATTTAATAATCTCTCCGACGCTTTTTCGTCAATTATTTCCTTCATAGGGGTAAAGCTGGCCAGCAGGCCGGCAGACCGGGAACATCCTTTTGGCCATGGCCGGTATGAGTATATTGCCGCTTTTGTTGTAGCCTGCATGGTAATTGAGGTTGGTTTTGCTTTTGTGAAAAATGCTTTTGACAAAATTCTCCATCCCCAGGCCCTGGCTTTTAGCACGATATCCGTGATCATTTTGTGTCTGTCCATATTTATTAAACTGTGGCTCGGCCTGTTTAACCGAAAGCTGGGAAAGCGTATTAACTCTTCGGTAATGAAGGCAACCTCAGCGGATGCCATGGGCGATGTGCTTACAACATCGGCAACGATTATTTCACTGCTCGTTTACCGTATTTTTAATATTAATGTTGACGGGTTTGTTGGTATGCTTGTTGCTTTTGTTGTTATTCTGGCGGGTGTTAATATTGCCAGAGATACAATCCGGCCTCTGCTGGGAGAGCGTCCAGACCCGGAAATCTATAAAATGCTTGAAGATAAAGTAGAGTCCTATGATGGTATTGTGGGAACCCATGATCTGATTATTCATAATTATGGCCCGACACGGAGCATGGCTACGATCCACGCGGAGGTTCCAAGCAATGTGGATATAGAAACATCCCATGAGCTGATTGATAAGATTGAGCGGGAAGTGACAAAAGAAACCGGCATATTTCTTGTGATTCATATGGATCCGGTAAATGTAGAAGATCCATTCGTCCTCCAATGGAGAGAACGGGTATTTTCCATGATCCATGAGATGGATGAAAATGTGACGGCCCATGATTTTAGAATGGTACGCGGCGAAGAACAGATTAATTTGATTTTTGATATTGTTGTTCCTTACTCTTATAGTATAGAAGAAACACATACATTTATTATTGAGTTGGAGCAGAAAATTAAATTGGTGGATAGCCGTTGTCAATGTGTAATAACGGTTGACCACAGTTATGGCGATGCTTAAAGGCATGATAAGCTTATAGAAAACGGTTCAGCCACGCCAGCGCAGTGTTGCTAATGCAACCCTGCGCTGTGGACGTCGTCCATATGTCGTATCAGAAAAATGTTGTTCTGCAAGCGAGCTTGCAGAACAACATTTTTCTGATACGCCGCATGGCTGAACTGTTATGCATATTTTCGGAATAGTAAAAAAAATTAAAAAAATTTAAAAAAAGGGGTTGCAATTTTTTTGATACATGCTATAATAGCATTTGTCAACGAGATGATGGGCTGTCGCCAAATGGCAAGGCACAGGATTCTGACTCCTGCATTTGAAGGTTCGAGTCCTTCCAGCCCAGTTAAACATGGTAAGGCAGCTCACATATGTGGGCTGCTTTATTTTTTATTTCATAGGAAAGTGCTTTCCTATGAAATAAAAAAGCTCCGCTTTGGATCGAACTGCGGCGGAATGGAAGATGTCGCTTGCACGGGCAGCCATTTGCAGGGCAACGGACAGCGGTGCTTAACAAGCGCCACCGGCGCTTAGCAACACTGGCACGCAGCAATTGTCCTCATACCTTGGGGTTATCAAATGCGCATACGCAGGGTCAAATAAATTTGCTCCTGCGCCTGCACACTTGATAGCTTTCATAGTAAATTAGTTTGGAGGGATTAAGGTGTATACATATGAACGCAGGGTGACTTATAGTGAGATTGCATTGGATGGAATGGCAGATGAAGCCCAGATCGTCCGCTATTTCCAGGACTGTTCGACAATGCAGTCGGAATCCCTGGGAATGGGGATTGACTTTTTGGAGCAGCACAGCCATGTATGGATGCTGACCGCATGGCAGATCATTTTTTCACGCAGGCCCCGCCTTGGCGAGCTTATAAAGACTGGTACATGGGCCTATGGTTTTGATGCCATGTATGGCTACCGTAATTTTATTTTAAAGGATCAAAGGGATGAGCTGTTAGCCGTAGCAAATTCTATATGGGTTCTTATTAATACTCAGACGGGCCGGCCGGAAAAGCTGACAGGTGAATACGTGGACGGTTATGGAAGTGAGGAAAAATATCCCATGGATTATGCGCCGCGCAGAATCCGGCTCCCAAAAGAGTGGGAGGAGCTTGAGCCGTTTTTGGTGACAAGAGCCGATTTAGACACAAATTGTCATGTTAATAATGCACGCTATATTTCCATGGCCCTCGAATACATTCCTGAAAATATACACATTTCTCAAATGCGGGTAGAATATAAAAAGGCTGCGGTTTATAAGGATTATATTTATCCTAAAATTAACAAAGATCAGGATAAAATTACCGTGGCTTTATGTGACAGCTCCGGCCAGGTATACGTTGCCGTGGAATGTTGTTTGAACTGATGATTTTCGTATGGAGGATAAGATGATTCGATTAGGAGAAAAACAAGAATTAACAATTATTCGCAAAAAAGATTTCGGAGTTTATCTGGCCAGCAGCCAGGATGAGGGCAGCGAGGCAATTCTGCTCCCGAAAAAAGAAGTGCCGGCCGAAGCAAAGGTCGGAAATGCGCTTGAGGTATTTGTTTACCGGGATTCCAGCGACCGGTTGATTGCGACAACCGCTGAACCTAAAATTACCCTTGGACACACTGCGGTACTTACCGTAAAGCAGGTCACAAAAATCGGGGCGTTTATGGACTGGGGGCTGCCTAAAGATTTAATGCTGCCTTTTAAGGAACAAGTGACCCGCGTCCGTGAGGGCGGGGAATATCTTGTCGCTTTGTATATTGACAAGAGCAGCCGCCTTTGCGCAACAATGAAAGTGTATGAATATTTGAAAAATCATTCACCCTATAAAAAGGAGGATCATGCTGTTGGATATATTTACCAGATTCATCCGGAATATGGGGCATTTGTTGCGGTTGATGGGCAATTCCATGGCTTGATTCCTGCAAAAGAGCTCCATGGGAAGCATGAGCCGGGGGAAAGAGTAATTGTGAGGGTGAAAAATGTCCGCGAGGATGGAAGACTGGAATTGTCACTCCATGAAAAAATTCAGTACCAGATCGATGTTGATGCAAATAAAGTCTTGGAAATTATTGACAGCTATGATGGTGTCCTCCCATTTTCTGAGAAGGCTTCGCCGGCAGTTATTGAACGGGAGACGGGGCTTAGTAAAGCGGCCTTTAAGCGGGCTGTTGGCCGGCTTTTAAAGAATCGGTGTATTCAGATTCAAGAGGGGAAAATACGAAAAGTGCCGGCTGAGGGCAAAGGCGAGGTATTATAATCGTTAATGAACTGTTACGAACTGTTGCTAATTGTTACGGAAGTTTTACAGATTTTGTTGACAGACGTAAAGGTCACTGCTATAATAGATTTGTAACAAAATCGTAATAAACAATGATGATAGAAACGGTGAAATTTATGAATAAGTTAGGAAAATTCACAAGAAAGGCTGGACTTACATTGGCTGTGGCGCTGATGTTTGCGGAAACTGCGGGTTTACAGGCACTTCCGGTACATGCAGCGACTACGGGAACAGTTACATGTGACGTATTAAATGTGCGTTCAGGCGGTTCAACAAGCAATCCGATAATTACAACAGTATCTAAGGGAACCCAGGTAGATATTATTTCTTCTGAAAATGGGTGGTATGCTATTTCCATTAATGGAACGACAGGATATGTGAGCGCTCAGTATATTTCTACAGATGGTTCTGGTTTGGGAACCGCAGTTTCCGGACAGACAGGTTCTGTGAACGTGAGTGTTCTTAATTTAAGAAGCGGTGCATCAACAGATACAAGCGTTGTCGGAGCGCTTTATATGGGCGAAACAGTGACGATTACTGAAAGTAATAACGGCTGGTACAGCGTTACAACAGCTTCCGGTGCAGCTGGTTACGTGTACGCCCAGTATATTACTGTAGGCTCCGGTACTTCGTCCGGCTCAGGAAGTGGAACCTCCGGCACAGAGGTATCTCCGGCAACAGGTGAAGGTGTATGTAATACATCAGCATTAAATGTGCGCTCAGATGCGAATACAAATTCCTCGATTCTTGGATATATTACATATGGAACAAAGGTGACAATTACTGGCACTGCAGGTTCCTGGTATAAGGTTGATACAACAATTAATGGCAGCAATGTCAGCGGTTTTGTCCATGGCGATTATATTACTATGGGAGGCAGTACAGGCGGCAGCTCTGGTACAGTGGAGCCGGCCTCAGGTGAGGGGATATGTAATACCTCAGCTTTAAATATCCGCAAAGAAGCGACAACATCATCTGCGACCTACGGCTTGATCTCTCAGGGAACAAAAGTAACAATCCTTGGGAAGAGCGGTGAGTGGTATCAGGTAAAGACAACGGTCAATGGCAGCGAGGTCACTGGCTATGCTCATTCTTCTTATATTACAGTTTCCTCAGGAAGCTCAGACACGGATAATGGGAATACGTCCTCTGGTGTTGAGGCTGCCTCCGGTGAGGGTGTCTGCAATACGTCCGCGTTAAATGTCCGTAAGGAAGCGACTACATCGTCTCAGACATTGGGGCTGATTTATCAGAACGCAAAAGTGACAATTACAGGAAAGAGCGGAAGCTGGTATCAGGTGAATACAACGGTGAATGGAAAGGCTGTCAGTGGCTTTGTTCATCAGGATTATATTACATTGAGCAGCAGCTCATCTGAAAATAATGGGCCGTCTGTCAGCGAGGTTGATGAAACGGTATGGGCTACAGATAATGTAAATGTCCGTAAAGATTCCAATACATCCGCCGGCATTATTACTACTTTAAAAACAGGAACAAGCGTTAAGCGTACAGGTGTTTTGAGTAATGGCTGGAGCCGTGTGGAATATAATGGCCAGACCGCCTATATTCACAGCGACTATTTAACGACAACAAATCCGAAGCCTGAGGAGCCTGATTCTTCCGAAGGAAATGAAGGCAGCTCGGGAATTACAGGCGTTACAGGTGAAGATATTGCAGCTTACGCTTCGCAGTGGGTTGGCTATCCGTATAAATGGGGCGGAAATGATCTGAACACAGGTGTGGACTGTTCAGGCTTTACACAGCAGGTTTATCTTCATTTTGGTATTTCCTTGAACCGCGTGGCAGATGCCCAAAAGCAGAATGGTATTCGGGTTGCTTCTGTTGAGGAGGCAAAGCCGGGGGATCTGTTCTTCTATGGCAGCAGCAGTTATGCCGACCATGTAGCGATTTATATGGGGAATGGCCAGGTTGTCCATGCCAGCAGCCCATCCGTAGGTATTATTACTTCCCCAGTGTCCTACCGTACTCCGGTTGCTATTGTGCGTGTGATTTATTAATAAAATAATGTAACTATTCAGCCATGCGGCTGGTGATATAAAATAATGGCAGGAGTAAGAAATTTATGCTCCTGGTATCTTAAAATTTAAAAGGTGTGTCTATCTTATTCCTTTCCGTTTTGTCAGGATGTTGATAGACATACCTTTTTTGTGTGCAAAATGTTCCTGTGACAGGGCGTATTTGAAAATCCATTCCAACAATTTATGGCATATCTCTTTCGGAAAGTAATTTTTAAATATGCGCTGGAGGAAAGTGTAGCAGACTGGTGTTGCTTGAATCGTCAGAAAATTTAGCGTAATTTGTAAAAAAGAAAGATGGACTTTTCAGGAGAATAATGTTGATCCATGTCGAATTAGAAAGATTGCACAAAAAAATATAAAGATGTTTACATAATAAAGAAAAGAAAAAATTATTTGCGCACATAGTTATCCACCAATGAAAAACGGGTTTTTTTCGATAAAATTGAGTTATTCACAAAGTTATCCACATTATCCACAATCGAAAACTGTGGAAAAGTGGATAATTTTGTAGTATAAAAACGAAAATATGTTTTGGTCATAATGTAAAATCGAAGCGTTTAGATAAAAATCATTTAAAATTATATTGACTTTTTCATTTTTTTATAATTGATAAAAATATGTCTAATAATTTTATTTTAGTGAAAAAAATATGATATATATAGAAATATTTTGAAAACTAATTTAATTGACTTGAAATAAAGGGGGATTATGGTATAATAATCTTACAAACATTTTATAAAGTCTACTCCGAAAGAAATCTCCATGGCTGAATAGTTATATAGCCTGAGTTCTTTCTGGAAAATATATTGACAAAAGGAGTTGGGTTGTATGCGTTATATTATCAGCGGGAAAAATATCGATGTGACAGAGGGATTAAAAGATGCCATTTATGAGAAGATTGGTAAACTGGAAAAATACTTTACTCCTGAAACCGATGTAGTTGTTACTTTAAGTGTTGAAAAAATGCGCCAGAAAATTGAGGTTACAATTCCGGTAAAAGGCAGCATTATCCGGGCAGAGCAGGTCAGTGACGATATGTATGTATCAATCGATCTTGTTGAAGAAATTATTGAGCGTCAGATGCGCAAGTATAAAACAAAACTGGTAAACCACATGCACGGAGCAGGAAATTTTCAAAAAGAGTATGTGGATATGGATGCAGATGAGGATGAAGGCATCCAGATTGTCCGGACAAAGCGCTTTGCCATGAAGCCCATGGATGTTGAAGAAGCTTGTGTACAGATGGAGCTGCTCGGGCATAATTTCTTTGTGTTCCGTAATGCACAGACAGACGAGGTGAATGTTGTTTACAAACGTAAGGGTAATACTTACGGGCTTATTGAGCCGGAATTTTAATGGACAGACAGGCGGGGATGCAAAAGCATCCCCGTTTTTAGGGAAAGTATAAAATATGGATGATTCAACACTTGTGAATGGGATCAAAATGCCGATGGAAGGCTTTGGTTTGCAGTAGAGTATAATAAAAGTGCTGTTTCCGGATCGTACTGAGATGGCATATTCAAAGGAACTTTTGCCTGGTTTCCGGAAGCTAGGCGAAAAAATGTATTCGGGATAATGTGGATATTTTAAGCATTTAAGGCTTTCTGAAAATTAGCAGGAGCCTTTTTTCTTTTATTTCTGCGGGGAACGAGCCAAAGTCAGACCCGCTTGACCTTGGGGGCTGCCGCAAGGGGCGTTAAACGCCGGTGCTGCTGCGTTCCGGCATTACTAAGCATCCTAGTCTTGTGATGTCAAAACCTCTCTGTAAGCCAGCCTGAGGTCTGCGCTGTGCTTCGGTCGGTGCAGGGCAGGCGTCCGACGGACGTCTTGTACTGGCTTTTTTGTATCACCAGCCGCATGGCTTAATAGTTACAAATTTTATGGTAAAATTCATTTAAAAATTGACAAATGCATAAAATTGTAAGATGATATAGAAAGAGGTTTTTAAATTGCAGTCAGTCCGCTTTATATCTTGCGCAAACAATTGTGCCGTGGGAAAAGGGCTGTAATGCAGGGTGAGGAAAGGGGACCGTTATGGAAGATAAATATGAAAATAACAGCAGTTTAGGCAATGGCAGCGGCCAGGCAAACTATAATCCGGCAGGCTATGGCCAGAATAGTTATCATCAGGGAAATTATGCGCAGAACGGATATAGCCAGAATGGTTATCCGCAAAACAGTTATGGTCAGGGCGGCTACGGCCAGAATAACTATTATCAGGGGAATTATTATCAAAATGAATACCGCAGCAATAGCTATAACCAGAATATGACGCCCAGTATGCTTGTACCGACCCCGGCTACGGAGGCGGTCAGGGAAGTCGGCAAATCCTTCCCTTTTTTGTTTGGTACGATTTGCTATACATTGTCTTTTATTTTATCCGTTGTCAGCCTGTTTTTTCCTGCCTCGGGTTATATGAATTATTCTTATATCAAGTATACTGCATACGGTACAGAAATTGTAAAGGGAGCCCAGCTTGTTGGCAGTTGTATCGGCCTGATTCCTGTACTTTTGATAGTTACAGGTATGTGGATGCTTTTTGCCAGCTGTGCCGGTAAGCGGCAAATTCCGTCAGCGACAGGGATTACACTGAGCCGTGGAGCGATTATTACATATATTGTATTGGTGTCAATTTTGACCGGGCTTGCCGCTATTGTTGGCGGAATATGGGTTTATGCCATTACCATGAATTTCAGTGTATACTATGAATTTGGAACAAATCAGATAAACCTTGCAGCCGGCACCGCAGTTTTGGTGGGAATTGTTCTTATCGTGGTGGCCGTATTGATTCTTTGCCTGATTTATTTTATAAAAATGTTGAAAACAACCCGTGTTATTCGGAATGTACTAAGAACCGGCCAGGTTACGGGAAATATTTCCATGTATCACATTGTTTTTAACTTTATTGCAGTGCTGCTGAACGTGTTCCTGGTGGTGACAAATTTCGTAAGCGCGCCATATATCGCTGGCTCTGTGCCGTTGGCTATCCAGGCAGCTCTTGGGGTAATTTCTTATATATCGGTAACAGTGGCCCTCTTGCTGCTGCGCTCTAAGCTAAATGCCTGTAAAAATTCCTCTATCCGGTAAACGGTCGCTTGAAATGTTAGTTACTGTTTACAGCTGACTGTGAATGAGGATGACAATTAGATGTATCTATAAAATGGTTTACAAATACTATATGCAGGTGTTACAATAGAATGAAAATTATGGGTATTTGCTGCTTTCATAGTAAACGGACATGACGCGCTACGCGCGGCACCACCACGCATGAAAGCCAGATGGTTCCGTGCCTGCGGCCTCCACCATCTGCCGCCGGTATTCGTGCTTTACGTTTCGCCTACGGCGCAACTCGCACTCATACCGTCTTGTCGGCAAATGTCCGCGCATCCGGACAAG